>NZ_JAHLEM010000020.1 GCF_018883605.1 Streptomyces niphimycinicus
CATCCGCGCGTCCGGCACGCTGCTGATCATTCAGGTAACCGATCTGGAAGAGGCCAACCGGGCGGTCGACGTGGGCGCCGATGTCATCGTGGCGCAAGGCACCGAAAGCGGTGGGCACGGGGCCCGGAAGGGGCGTTCCACCTTGCCGTTCGTGCCGGTCGTGGTGGATCTGGCGGCACCGGTGCCGGTACTGGCGGCCGGTGGCATCGCCGACGGCCGCGGTGTCGCGGCGGCCTTGGCACTGGGCGCCGCGGGGGCGCTCGTCGGTACCCGCTTCCACGCCACGGCTGAGGCCCTGGTGGCGCCCTCGACCGCCAAGGCGATCGTCGAGGGACAGGGCGAGGACACCGAGCGCAACAGGGTGCTCGACATAGCCCGAGGTTCCCGGTGGCCGTCGAAGTACACCGCTCGCACCCTTGGCCACCCCTACCTCGACCAGTGGCGGGGCAGGGAAGCCGAACTCGCGGCGGACCCCAGGGCCAGGCAGGACTATCAGCGCGAGGTGGCGCAGGGAAACATTCCCGCACTGCCGATGTGGGCCGGCGAGGCCATCGATCTGATCACCGACCTGCCATCCGCGGCCGACCTCGTGGCCACCTTGGCCGCACAGGCCGAAGACGCACTCGACCGTGCCGGAGGACGCTGACCCCAGTGGAGCCGGCGGGGCTACCCGTGCTGGTGGCCGCAGTGACATGAGGCAGCCGGGCGCAGCGGGCATCAAACGGGGGACGGTCTCCGTCATCCGGGTGGTTCTCTGCCGCCCGCTCGGCCGCCCGCTCGGCCGACGCCCGGTGGCAGCCGGGAAGATCGTGTGTACACCTGTCCCCGGGACGGGACCGGGCGGACGGTTCCCACGGCGGAAGGGGTGGTCGACGGTGAAATTCCTCTACGAGGACGAGTCCTTCTCCTTCGAGGCCCTGCGCGCCGCGGGCTACGCCGCCTATGGCGGCGCCGACCTCGGCGAGGCCCTCGTCACCTGCCGGCAGATTCCGGAGGGAGACGAGGATGCCTGGTCGGCCCAGTGGGCCGCGACGGCGGCGCGCGTCGAGCGCATCGGCCGGGACGCGCTGGCCGCCGGTCACCGGGTCAGCGCCCGGGAGGCCCTGCTGCGCGCGTCCAACTACTACCGGACCGCCGACTTCTACCGCCGCGAGAATCCCGCCGCCGACGCCGAGTCGGCGCGGCTCGCCAAGGCATCCCAACAGACGTTCGCCGACGCGGCCGCCCTGTTCGACCCTCCGGCGCGTGCCCTGCGCATCCCGTACGAGGACACCACGCTTCCCGGCTACCTGTTCCTCGCCGACGATTCGGGCACCCCGCGCCCGACCGTGCTCTTCCACGGCGGGTACGACTCCACCCTCGAGGAGAACTATCTGGCGCTGGCCGCGGGCGCGCTCCGGCGCGGCTACAACGTCATCGCGTTCGACGGCCCCGGTCAGGGCAGCACCGTCCGCGAGCAGGGCCTGCACTTCCGGCCGGACTGGGAGGCCGTGGTCACCCCGGTCGTCGACTTCGCGCTCACCGTGCCCGAGGCGGACGCCGGGCGACTCGTGCTGATCGGTATGAGCCTCGGCGGCTACCTCGCCCCGAGGGCGGCCGCCTTCGAGCACCGCATCGCCGCGTGCGTGGCGTACGACGGCGTCTACGACTTCCACGCGGTCCTCGCCGCTACCGCCGGCCGTGCCGTGTCGACGCCCGGCGGTATGGAGGCGTTGATGGCGCGGAACACCATGGTGCGATGGGTGGTGCGCAACGGCCGGTGGACCTTCGGTGTGTCCGATATCGACGGCCTGGTCAGGGCGGCCGAGCCGTACACCATGGCGGGGATCGCCGGTCACATCACCTGCCCGACACTCGTACTCGAAGCCGAGAACGACCAGTTCTTCGAGGGGCAGCCGCAGCGTCTGTTCGACGAGCTGACCTGCCAGAAGGAGCTGATCTCCTTCCGTGAGGACGAAGGCGCGGGCGAGCACTGCCACGAGGGCGCGCTCTCCCTGTTCCACCAGCGCACCTTCGACTGGCTCGACACCCTGCTCACCGGCTGACCCCCACACCGCGGTGCGGTTCATACACGGCCGCGGCGTCCACCGGGTGCAGGGGCAGGGACACGCGGCGACTGGTGTCCACCGCGCGGGCGCTGGAGGCGGCGGGCGCGTTCGCCGTGCTGATCGAGAGGACGTGGCGGCGGGGCGGTGTGGGTCGGTGGTGCCGCCGCCGGCGACATCCGCGGCACCATCACCCGCACGCGGGCGGCGTCGGCCAGCCACTGCCGGGCGTGGAGGTACGGCTCGACCTCACCGGCCGGGATGCCGCCGCGGATCATCAGGGCGAACGCGAAGATCCGCCGGGCCCCGTACCAGACGGCGCCCGGGTCGTCGACGAGACGCTGAGCGCGGCGCAGGGCACCGGCGAACGCGGCGCCGGGGTCGACGGGTACCGGGCCGTGGGAGGGCAGGATCACGCGCGGGTCGAGGTCGGCCATCCGCTTGAGGGAGGCGAGCGCGGTGGCAGCGGCCTCGGGGCCGTCGAGGGCGAGGTTCACCCAGCCGACGTCGTAGTCCGACAGCGCATCCCCGACCACGAGCAGCCGCTCGTCCGGCTGCCACAGCGCCAGGTGCCCGGGCGTGTGCCCGAGGGTGCGGGCGACCTCCCAGTCGGCGTCGCCGAGCCGGAGGACCTGCCCGTCGTCGAGGGAGACGTCCACGGTGTACGGGGCGACGGGCTGGTCCAGGTACTCGGCGGCGCAACAGCCCGGGTCGCGGCGGAGTATCGCGTCGGCCTCCGGGGCCCCGGCCGCGAAGTAGCCGCGGCGACGGGTGAGACGAGCAGCGGCTCACCAGCCGCGAGGCCCGCCTGCCGGCAGTCCGCCGGGGGGCAGGGGGTAGTTCCGTTCGCCGCTGAAGACCTCGGCCGCGTACGGGGGGCGCAGGTGGCCAGTACCTCGACCACCGCCTCACCGCCGCCGGCCTCGGGGTCGGGCATCTCCCGCGCCGTGAGCGGGGCGCCGAACTCCGTCAGTACTGCTGCTCGCATGCGATGACCTCCATCTTCGTCCGGGTCCGTCGGCATCGGCACCAGGGATCCAGCACCCATGCGGGAAGCGACGATCCAGCATCTGTGGTATGCGTAGGCCGCATGGACATCTCCAGTACGGGGCTGCGGGTCCTGCAACAGATCGCGGAATCCGGCAGCTTCACCGCGGCAGCAGCCAGGCTCGGCTATACGCAGTCGGCGGTCTCACGACAGGCCGTCTCGCTCGAACGGAGCGCGGGCACCACCCTGTTCGACCGCCGTCCCGACGGGGTGCGGCTCACCCCCGCGGGTCTGACCCTGCTGCGCCACGCCCGCACCATCCTGGACTGCCTCACGGCGGCCGAGTCCGACCTCACCGGCACCGTCCCACGGACCGAACTGGTGCGGCTCGGACTGTTCCTGAGCGCGGGCGCCGTCATCCTGCCCGCCGCGCTCACCCGCCTCACGGCAACCGACCCGCAGATCACGGTCACGACGACCGAGGGCACCACGCCCACCCTGATCCGGGCGCTGCGGGCGGGCTCGATCGATCTCGCCGTGCTGACGTCCCGCCCGCCTCACCGGCCCGTGGACAGCGAGTCGCCGCGCCTGCACATCGAGACCGTCGTGGACACCGAACTGGTCCTGGCGACGCCTTCGACCGGGAAGTTCGCCGGCCGCACCACGGTGCATGTCGACGAACTGGTCGACGCCGCGTGGATCGCCACCCCGTCGTCGAGCTCCGAGCCACTGCTCGGCGTCTGGCCCGGCCTGCCGGGGCGGCCGCGCATCGTCCATTCCGCGCGCGACTGGCTGACGAAGCTTCATCTGGTCGCCGGCGGTTTCGGGGTGACGACGGTGCCGTCCCGGGTCTCGCCGGTGCTACCGCCCGGGGTGAGCCTGGTGCATGTCGAAGGCGCGCCTCCTGAGATCCGCCGTGTTCTCGTGGCGCGCCGCCCCGGCCGTTCCACCCCGGCGATCACGGCCGTCACCCGAGCGATCACCTCGACCGTCTGACACGTGCCGCCGGAGCGGTCGGCCGACCCCGGTCACCGTCCGCGCGATCACCCCCGTGCCCCCTGGATTCATCGATGCCGCCGGCTTGCCCGTCGCGCTGGACCTGTTCGCATCAGATGCGATTCGTGCCAGTTCGCGGATACGCCAGAAACCCGCGACGGAATCACGAAGCCCATACCGGTCGGCCGGAACGAGGAGATCGCGAGGTTCGCGGGGATCCAGCCGGTGCCGCCGCGCAGCACCGCGTCGTGTGCGGCGGATGGCACTGACCTGCCCCGCCCCAGGCCGGCCAGGTCACATGTGGCGGCGAAGACGGTGGTGGCGCTGTCGGCGGGGAGTGTCATGAGACCACCTTGGTGTTGTCGGCGGTCGGCTCGGGGCCCGGTTCAGGTCCGACGCCGGTGTCCCCGTTCAGCTCGCTGGTGAGGCGGGTGCCGATGCGCCGTGCGAGCGAGGGAGCCAGGAGGACGATGGCGACGCCGGTCAGGCACCAGGCCGCGGCGATCCAGGGAAAGTAGGTGTAGGGCGCGCTGAGCCCTGCGGACTGCTTGAAGAAGACGAAGCAGAGGTAGCCCAAACCGATGAGGGGGATGGGGAGTTCGCGTCGGGGGATGTTGCCGCAGCCGGAGAGCGTGAAGGCGATCACGCCGGCTCCGGCGAGGGCGTAGACCACCAGGACGCACAGCACGCCGATGGTCGCGAACCAGTAGTAGGTGTCGAATGCGGAGGTGCCCACGCCGTACATGACCAGGGTGAACGTGATTCCCACGCCACCGCACAGCCACAGGGCCCCGGTGGGGGCGCCGGTGCCGGGGTCGGTTCGGGTGAGCACCGGCGGGCCGAAGCCGTCGCGGGCCAAGGCGAACACCATGCGGGACGCGGCGGCGGAGGAGGACAGCGCGGCGGCGAAGGCGGAGGCCACCGCGGTGAAGGCGACGACGAGCGAGAACCAGGTGCCTACGTAGCTGTCGGCGAGGGTCACCAGCGCTGATTCCGCACCGGCGAACGCGCTCACCCCCTTGTCGTCGGTGCCGAAGCCGATGGTCTGGACGAACATCATCAGGACGTACAGAACACCGGTGAGCAACACACTGCCCGCCAGGGCACGCGGGATGTTGCGCCGGGGGTCGTCGGTCTCCTCGCCCAGGGACGCGCATGCCTCGAACCCGGCCCAGGACAGAAAGGCGAAGACCGTCGCGGTCATCACGGCGCCGTAGGTGGCAGCGCCGGGTGTGAACACCGACAGGTCGAACGACTGGTGGCGGGGGGCCGACCCGGTGCCGGTGCGCCCGATCACGACGACGGCGAGCAGCAGCATGGCCACGATGCCGATGCCTTCGACGATCAGCAGGGTACGGGCGGTGCTCCGGGTGTCACGCGAGTTGAGCGCGGTGACACCCAGGCCGGCCGCGATCGCCACGGCGGCCCAGGGGCCCGTGGACGTCATACCGAGGGAGTGCAGGAACGCGTGGGCGAAGACACCCGTCGCGGCGAGGGTGCAGACGAGGAAGGCCAGATAGGTGCCCAGCAGGGCGAAGCCGCCGAAGAAACCGGCGCGGGGCCCGATGGTCGCCCCGGCCAGGGCGTAGACGGATCCGGCGTGGTGGAAGTGCTGGGTCAGCCGCCAGAAGCCGTAGCCGACGACGGCGACACCGAGGAGACCGAGCAGGAAGACGAGGGGCACCGCCTTGCCCACGGTGGCCGCGACCCCGGCCCCGTTGAGACCCATGGCCAGGGTGGGACCCATGAGGCCGACGGAGAGGGCCAGCGCCTCCCAGAGGCGCAGTTTGCGTGGCGGATGAGGATGACCGGGCACGACGTACTCCCGAACAGAAGGAGGCCGCATGACCGCGGCCCGGGGACACCTCATGAAATATTCATTACATGCGGCAAGTCAACGGTGGTGCTGAAGTAAATCCTTCACGAGGAGTCCCGGGTCCCGCTCCGCAAGGTTGTCCTCCGCCGCTCGCATCCGCTCCTCGGCCGCCGGGTCCAGGCATGCGCGCACGGCGGCGACCAGGGTTTCCACCAGTGCCACGGGGGCCACGATGCTGTCCACGGTGTCGTCCTGCTAGCGGCGGGAGTCGAAGACCACACACACGTCTCGCCGGCCCACATCGACACGGAACCCCGCGTCCCGTCCCGGGGTGGGGGTGTACACGATCGTCCCCGGACGCAGGGCACCGCGTGATCGGCCTCCTGCTCGGGAAGGGCGGCGAAGGTCTGCGCTTGGCGCGCCTGCGCCTCCTCGCGCAATGACTGCTGGAACCGCCGATAGCCGTCGAATCCGAGCCGTGCGACAAAGCGTACGACGGTGGGTGCGCTGACCCCGGCCCGGGAGGCGAGCCCCGACGCGGAGTTCAGCCCGGCGGCCGGGTAGTCGGCGGTCAGCTCTCCGCGCTGTCTGACGCGACGATCCGTTGCACACGCGCGGGCGCCGAGGAGGCGCCCGAGCCTTCGAGGGGAGTGCCCCGACGTCCGCCTGCCGGAGCTGGGAGGTCATGTGTCGGTGGCGCTGGAATGCGCGCCTCCCTGCGGCACGCTGTTACCTCGCCATCATGTGGCCACCAAAGCACCATCACATGGGGCCGCGATCCTGACGCCATGAAGGATTCGAATGATCTTCCCGGAGCGAACGAGGCCGGTCCGGCGGCATCCTCGCGCAGGCGGCGCACGGTCCGCCTCACCTATGCGTCGGCGGCCGGGCTCCTCGCCACCTCGCTTCTGATGGTCCCGCAGTTCGCGTGGTCGAGCACGAGCGACAAGCCGAGCGCGGACCCGGCGCCGACGATCCACTGGTCGGCCTGTCCGAAGGCCGAGCCGCCCATGCCCGACCCGAGCAGGCGAGCGCAGTGCGGCACGGTGCGGGTGCCGGTCGACTGGGCACAGCCGGACGGACCGACGATGAAGATCGCGGTCGCCCGCCAGAAGGCCACCGACCCCGGCAAGCGGATCGGGGCGCTGCTGTCCAATCCGGGCGGGCCCGGAAGCACGGGTCTGGACGACGCCTATTACGCCGATAGCCCGGTCGAGGGCTACCCCAAGAGCATCAGGGAACGGTTCGACATCATCGGCTTCGACCCGCGCGGCATCGGACGCAGCGGAGAGCTGCGGTGCGATGACCGGCTCGCCCGGAAGATTCCCACCCGTCCGAAGAACGCCTCCGAGTTCCAGCGCATGCGCGACCTGAACAAACGGCTCGCGGACAGTTGCCGCGAGCGCAGCGGCCCCGTCGTCGGCCATATGGACAGCGAAAGCGTTGCCCGCGACATGGACGCGATCCGTACGGCCCTCGGCGAGCGGAAGATCAGCTTCCTGGGCCACTCCTACGGCACGCGCATCGGTGAGCGCTACGCACGTCTCTTCCCGCGGAATCTCCGGGCACTGGCCCTCGACAGCGCCATGGACCCCTCCCGGCCCGGAGCCGAGCGCTACCTCATGGACGGCACCGCCGCCGCCGACAGCGCGCTGCGGGAACTGGCGAAGTGGTGCGACAAGGATGTCTCGTGCGCCCTGAAGGGCAAGGACGTGGCGGCCATTGTCCGCAGGCTGTTCGCGCGTGCGGACGCGGGCACCCTGTTCGAGCCCGGGCCGCACGGCCCCACGCGGAAGAAGGTCACCGCCCACCGGCTGTCCGGCTTCCTCTACGGCTACCTGAACAAGTGGAATCCACAGACCACCGCTGAGCAACTGGCCGCACTGCACAGCGGCAAGGGGAAGGTGTACTGGATCGACGACTCCTCCCCGGAGCTCGCCTGGCGCTCGGTGATCTGCCGCGACGACAACCTCCGGCTGCGCGACTACGCCGACTATCGCGCCCTGCTCCACCGAGCCGCCGCCGAGCACCCCAACGTCCGCTACAACGCCCAGGCCCTGGATATGATCCTCGGCTGCCAGGGGTGGCCGGTGGAAACCAAGCCGCAGCCGGCCCAGAACGAGGGCACCCTCCCGCCGGTCCTGGTGGTGAACGCCGGACACGACCTCGCGACCCCACTGGCGGGCGCCCGGCGCATGGCACGGGAGTTCCCGAAAGGGAGGCTCGCCGTCCTCGACGGGGTGGATCACTGGCTCTACCGCAAGTGCCAGTCTCCCCTCCCGGCACGGGCGATCGACACCTACCTGCGGACGCTGAAGACCCCGCCCCCCGGCACGGTGTACCACTCTTGAGGGCGTTGAGCCGAGCTCGCGCCCGCGGCACCGGGCGCTCCTGGTCGCCGCAGGCTCCTCGGCCGGGGGCACCGGCCGAGGAGGAGCTCGGCCCGCCGCCGGACTTCCCCGGGATCTGAGGGGTCCGACCCGCGGCAGCGCCCCCGCCCGTGGAGCGGGCCGCCGCACCGGAGAAGGGCGGCATCCGGTGCGGCGGCGGTTCGGAGGGACGGGAGGTCAGCCGACCCGGACGGTCCTGGACGTTCCGGGGGCCACGGAGACCACGGCGTAGGTGTAGGTCACGCCGTCCACCGTCTTGGTGCGTACCGGGCGCTTCTTCCCGTCGACCGTGATCCGGCCGTGCTTGCCGGGGAATCGGGCCTCCCAGGTGTAGGCGGCGCCTCCGGAGGTGTGGGCGAGGGTGGAGGAGGTGGTGCCGTCGTGACGCAGGCTGAAGGTGCTCTTGCCGATGCGCAGATGGTCCAGCTTCAGCCAGTCCATCCCGCTGGGCAGCCGTGACTGGGTGGTCAGGGAGCGACGGGGCGCGTCGGGCGCGACGCCCATCAGCCCCTGGACCGTCTGGCTCAGGAGGGTGAAGGACACCTCGGGGTAGTCCCCGTTGGGGCCCTGGCGGCTGACGGTGTGCTGGGCGTTCCGCTGGTCGTAGATCTGCCGCATCCACTTCCAGGCCGTATCCGCGCGGTTGTGCCGGAAGAAGGTGTCGGGGAGGTAGGTGAGGGCCTCGATGTTCCCGGGCCTGCCCGAGCCGCTCGCCTGCTCGTCGATGTAGTCGAGGTAGGCGTCGTTGCGGGGGCCGGGGTCGATGATGCCCTTCATCGGCATGAACCAGCTATTCTCCTTGCCCCAGCCGGTGAGCGCCGTGCCATCGGTGCGGTAGGCGCGCACCATGGACGCGCCCGATCCGTCGCCGCTCCAGGTGGCGTTGAAGTACTCCTTGAGCTGCTTGGCCCGTTCGGCGGACGCGGCCGCGAGGGCGCGGTCGCCCTTGTCGCGTGCGAGCTCCGCCAGCGCGCGGTACGCCTGGTACTGCGCCGCGATGGCGTCTCCGGCTTCGGCGAGGTGTTCGTTGCCTTCCTCGTTGTAGCTGGCGGCTCCGGCGAAGATGCCCTTCCCCGTGCCCTCGGCCACCTTGACCTTCCCGTTGTCCTTGGTGCCGTCGTGCAGGTCGACGAACTCCTTGGTCGCGTGGCGGTAGTAGTCCCAGAAGGTGGTGTCATCGAGGTAGGCGCGATCGCCGCTCCAGCGGTAGGCCTCATTGGCCTTCTCCACCAGTTCGAAGGTGGCGGGCACTTCGCGGACGAAGTTGTCGGGGCCGTGGTAGTCGATCGCGTGCGCGGTGGTGGTGTCGAAGTTGAGCGCCCAGACCGGGTAGTAGCGGTGCTCGGCCGTGGCGGAGGCGGCGTAGGAGCGGAGCATCGCCTTGTTCTCGGCGCCGAGTCCGAGGACGGCGGCTCCGCCGAGCTGGTGGGCGAAGTCGCGCGAGTAGTACGCGCTGCGGTGGGCGTAGCCGGCCCAGTACGCGGGGCCGTAGGTACCGGTGCCGGTTCCCGACCGGTTGTTCTCGTCGACGTTCAACGGGCCGGTGGTGCCGGGGAGTTGCACCCAGCTATTGGCCTTCCGCTTCGACCAGGTGAACATCTCCACGATCTGCGGGTCCGAGGAGCTGATGGTGGGGTCCACCGGGGATGACGGCGACACCATGACGTCGTCGGCGTTGACCCAGCCGTCGCCGGACTCGAAGGCGATCTCCAGTTGGTCGCCGGAGGCCAGGGCGACCCGGCTGATGGTGTAGCGGGCGTACGTCGGGCGGCTGGGCAGCGCGACGGAGTCCATGACCTTTCCGTTCACCCGCACCGTGAAGTGGGCGCCGGGCCCTCCGGTGGCGATCCACGTGGAGAAGTCATAGGTGCCGGACCGGCGGGCCGTGATGGTCTGGGACGCCTTCTTGCCCGGCCCCCCGTCGAGGTAGAGCAGCCGGTTGCCGCCGTGGGGCAGGTTGGTGGCGGTGCCCGCGCCGGAGGTGAGGGTCCAGCCCGTGCCCTCCTGCTCGAAGCCGGGGTCGGTGACGGTCAGCGGGCCCGGTGGGGTGGCCGCGGCAGACGCCCCTCCCGTCGGCAGAAGCGTTACCGCGAGCACACCGAGCGTGGACAGCGCGGACAGTACGGACAGGCGGGAAGGTCTCATCTTTCGTTTCTCCCGGTCGTCATGGGCGTGGACGGGAGCCGGGCGGCCCTTGGGGCGGTGACGCTAGCAATCGGCCATCAGGCTTGCAATGTGTATGCGCATGCTTTCTTTGATGACCTCAAGAGAAAAAATAAAGTGTGCAGAAAGATTGCAGTGATTCCTTGCAAGTACTACGTTCCCGGCATCACCTCTCGCGCCACGGCGCGGCTGTGCGCGCAGCCGCAGACAGGGATCAGCCATGAACGTCTCGCCCGTGAACACCCCCCTCGGCATCGATCGCCGAAGACTCCTCCAGCTCGGCGGCGCGCTCGCCGCCGCCACCTCGCTCGCCGCGTGCTCCGGCACCGGCTCCGCCGGGACCGGCGGCGCGGGTGACAAGGACAAGGCATCCATCACCGTCTGGAGCTGGCTGGAGCCGGCCAAGGCGCTGAAGGCGATGGTGCCGGAGTTCCGCAAGAAGCACCCGGGCATCAAGGTGACCGTCCAGGACATCGGGAACCCGGCCATCTGGGACAAGATCACCACCGGCATGGCGGCCGGAGGCGAGGGGCTCGCCGATGTGCTGCACATCGGCGTCGACTACCTCCCCGGCTACGCCGAGAAGTTCCCGGACGGACTGGCCGACCTGGGCGGGCTGGGCGCCACCAAGTACCGCGGCGCCTTCGCCCCGGGCCTGTGGCGCACCGTCTCCCCGGACGGCAAACGGGTCAACGCCCTTCCCTGGGAGGCCAATTCGGCGGGCTTCTGGTACCGCGCGGACCTCTTCGAGAAGGCGGGTGTCGATGCGGGCGCCCTGGCCACCTGGGACGACGCCATCGAGGCCGGAAAGAAGATCAAGGCCAAGACCGGCATCCGCCTGATCGGCATAGACAAACCCGCTTCCCAGGCAGATGCCGCGAACTTCTTCCAGATGCTCCTCCAGCTCCAGGGCACCTTCTACTTCAACGCCGACGGTGACATCACGCTCGACTCCCCGGAGGCGGTGCGTGCCATGAAGATCATCAAGCGGATGAACGACGCCGGGCTGGTCAGCGACTTCTCCGGCGGCTGGAACACCATGGTGCGATCGCTGAAGAAGAGCACCGTCGCCGTACACCCCTCGCCCACCTGGTTCGGCGGTGTCATCGAGCGCGAGGTGCCCCAGCAGAAGGGCAAGTGGCGCGTCCAGTTGCCCCCGGCCGTCCGCCCCGGCGGCTCCCGTTCGGCCACCGTCAACTCCACCCACCTCGCCGTCGCCGGCAGCAGCCCCCACCAGGCCGCCGCCTGGTCCTTCGTCGAGTACGTCCTCACCCGCCCGGCCTCACAGGCGAAGATCTACCGGAGCGCGGCCATCGCCCCGGCCCTGATGGAGGCATACGACGACGCCGCCTTCCACCAGCCGTCGGCCTACTTCGGCGGACAGAAGCGAGGAGAGGTCTTCCTCAAGGCGCTCAAGGCGCCCTCCCCGGCGTTCAACTACTCCGCCGACTACGCCCGTGCGCTCAAGGTGGTCACCGACGCACAGACCAAGGTGCTGCTCAAGGGTGCCGACCCGGCCGATGTGCTGGGCGATGCCGCCGACCAGCTCGGCAAGCAGACCGGACGGAAGATCGTCCGATGAGTGCGGTCCTCCACAAGGCGCCGGCGGCAACCGCCCCCGCCAGAGCGGCCCGAGCGAGGAGGAGCCGACCGCGCGGGCGCCTCGCCCCCTACCTCTTCATCCTGCCCGCCCTCGTCCTCTTCGCGGCGTTCAAGCTCTACCCCATCGGCTGGTCCTTCGTGCTCAGCCTCCACAAGTCGGTGGGCGGCACCGACACCTTCGTGGGCGCCGACAACTACCGGCGGCTGATCGACGATCCGCTGTTCTGGACCGCGCTCAAGAACACCGCCGTGGTACTCGCCGTCCAGGTCCCGGTGATGCTGGCCCTCGCCACCGGACTCGCCGTCGCGCTCAACTCAACGCTGTTGCACGGGCGTTCGGTCTTCCGGCTGGGCTTCTTCCTGCCGATGGTCACCGGTCTGGTGGCCTACGGCATCGTCTTCTCCGTCCTCCTCCACCAGGAGTACGGCCTGGTCAACTGGTTCCTGGAACTCCTCGGCAGCGACGGCATCCCCTGGCTGACCGACCCCCTCTGGGCGAAGATCTCCATCGGCCTCGCGCTGACCTGGCACTACACCGGCTACAACGCGGTGATCCTGCTGGCCCGGCTGCAAACCGTACCGAAGGAGCTGTACGACGCCGCCGCCGTGGACGGAGCGGGCCCCTGGCACACCTTCCGCCATGTGACCCTGCCGGGGCTCCGCCCCGCACTCCTGCTCACCACGGTCCTCTCCACCATCGGCACCCTGCAACTCTTCGACGAGCCGTACGTCCTCACCAAAGGCGGCCCGGACAACGCCACCCTGACCATCGGCGTGTACCTCTACCAGACCGCCTTCAAGTACTTCGACTTCGGCTACGCCTCGGCCATCGCCTACGCGCTCGCCGTCCTCATCGGAATCCTCGGACTGATCCAGTTCCGGGTGCTGGGAGACAAGTCGTGAGACCCGCACAGCGCCGCCACGGCATCCTGCTGACCTCCTCGCTCGCCATCACCCTGGCCGCGGTGGTCATCCCCCTCTACTGGCTGATCGTCGCCAGTACCCACAGCAGCAACGAGATCTTCGACAGCCCTCCGCCCCTGCTGCCCGGCGGCCACCTCCCGGAGAACCTCGACACCCTCCAGCGGACCGCGTCCTTCGGCCGCGTGGTGCTCAACTCCACACTGATAGCGGCGATTTACACCCTGTGCGCCGGCGCGGTGTGCACCCTCGCCGGATACGGCTTCGCCAAGTACCAATTCAAGGGACGCGAAGCGCTGTTCGGACTGCTGATGCTCGGGCTGGTGATCCCGCTCCAGGTGACCCTGATCCCGCTGTTCAAACTGATGGCGCAGCTCGAGTGGCTGAACACCTACCAGGCCGTGATCATGCCGAATCTCGCCCTTCCGTTCGGCATCTTCCTGATGCGCCAGTCGATGGCCGCCCTCCCCGACGAGCTGCTCGACTCGGCCCGGATGGACGGCTGCGGCGAGCTGCGGCTGTTCTGGAAAGTGGTCCTCCCGCCGATGAAACCCGCCCTCGCGGCACTCGCCATCTTCCTCTTCCTCTACCAGTGGAACGACTTCATCTGGCCGCTGATCGTGCTGCGCGACAGCCAGTCGTTCACCATCCCCGTGGCCCTCGCCGCCCTCCAGGGGGTCAACGAGACCGACTACGGGGCCCTCCTCACCGGTACCGCCGTCGCCGCGGTGCCGATGGCCGTCGTCTTCCTCGTGCTGCAACGCCACTTTGTCTCCGGCCTGCTGGCCGGTGCCGTGAAGGAGTGACCATGTCCCACGCGACCCACCAGGCCGTCACCACCGCGGAGCTGGCTCCCGCCGCCTGGGAGCCGCTGCTCGACGGAGTGAGCATCGCCGTGCCGGCCACCGGCGCGGACGTCTCCTGGGACCTTGTGGAGGAGCCAGGAGGGCCCAGCACCCTGTGGCTGCGGGCCGACGGCGTCCCCATCGAGGTGCGGTTCTCCGTACCTCTCGGGGACGCCGCCGGATACTGGCATCCGCGCGTCGGATGGCATCGCACCCTGCCCGCCGACTGGGAGGGGCGGTCGGTGGCGTCCCTGGTCGACGGACACGCCGCGGGGTGTCTCTACGACCACTCCGGCGCCACCCTGCTGACCTTCGCGGCCGTCGATCCGGTCCCGGAGATCAGCCTGCGGTTCGGGGTGTCGGAGGAGAACGACACCTATGTCGTCCATGTCCATCTGCCCGCGTCGGACGGCCCGCACCGGTTGCTGCTGGTACCGCGCGCGGAGTCGGTCGCCGCGGCGCTGCGCGTCCTGCGCGCCTGGTTCACCGCCGAGGTGGCGGCGCTGCCGGTGCCCGACAGCGCCCGTACACCCGTCTACTCCACCTGGTACGCCTTCAACCAGCAGGTGGACGCGGAATCCGTGGAGACCCAGGCCCGCCTGGCCGCCGAACTCGGCTGCGGAGTGCTGATCCTGGACGACGGGTGGCAACGCCACGGCCACGGGCGGGGCTACGCGGGCTGCGGCGACTGGGAGCCGGACGAGTCCAAGTTCCCCGACTTCACCGCACATGTCGCCCGGGTCCGCGGCCACGGGCTGCGCTACATGGTCTGGATCGCCCCGCTCCTGCTGGGCCCACGGGCCGCATGCCACCAACAGTGGGCACCGTACGCCACGCGCCCGGCCACCGTCCCCGGCGCCGCCGTCCTGGATCCCCGCCACCCGGAGGTGCGCTCCCGGATCGTCGAGAGTTGCGTACGCCTGGTGCGCGACCACGGACTCGACGGTCTGAAGCTGGACTTCCTGGACCAGGCCATGGTGTACGCGGGCGACGGCGCCGGGGACATCGGAGCGGCCATGGCCCTCCTCCTGACCGACCTGCGGTGCGCGCTCCAGGCCGTCCGCCCCGATGTGCTGCTGGAACTGCGCCAGCCGTACACCGGTCCCGGTATGGCCCCGTACGGCAACATGATGCGCTCCGTCGACTGCCCGGCGGACGCCACCGCCAACCGGGTCCGCACCATCGACACCTCGCTGCTCACCGTCGGCGGCGCGGTCCACTCCGACATGCTGCTGTGGGATACCGGCGCGCCGGTCGAGGCCGCGGTGCGCCAGCTCATCGGCACCCTCCACTCCGTACCGCAGCTTTCGGTGCGGCTGGACCGGCTCCCCGCGGGCCACCGTGAGGCGATCGGGTTCTGGCTCGCCGAATGGAGCCGTCTGCGTCCGCAACTGCTGGACGGAGCGGTCGAACCCGGGCGCCCCGACGAGCTCTACACGCTGGTCCGTTCGGCCGCCGATGGAGTGTGCGTCATCGATGTGCACAGCGATCGCGTCGTGCCGCTGCGGCCCGCCGGGCAGCACGAGATCGTGCTGGTCAACGCGGGCCCGGCGGACCGGCTCACCGTGGCGACAGGGGAGGACTCCCCCACCGCGGACATCACGGTGCACGACCCTCGTGGCCGTATCATCGACCGGTGCCGACGGGTGCTCACACCCGGCTTGCACACGGTCCCCGTACCGAGCATGGGACTGGCCACACTCCGGATCAGGGAAGGCGGCACACAGTGAAGGTGGGGATCACCGAGGTCGCCACGCTGGCAGGGGTCAGCGAGGCGACCGTCAGCCGTGTGATCAACCGGCGGCCGGGCGTCTCCAAGAAGACCCGCGACACCGTCGAGCGGGCCATGGCCGAGCTCGGCTACGAACGCCCGACCCAAGGCCAGCTAGTCGCCCTGCTCACCGAGCACGTGTCCAATCCGTTCTTCGCGGACGTGGCCGAGCGGATCGAGTCCTCGCTCGCGCCCCACGGCCTGAAGACGGTGGTGTGTCCCGCGTTCCCCGGCGGTGTCCAGGAGCGCGACTTCATCGCCTCCCTGGTGGACAAGGGCATCGCGGCGGTGGTGTTCCTCTCCGCGTCGAACACCGTCGAGGGAGCGGACCTGGAGACCTACGAGATGCTGCGGACGCGCCGAATTCCCTATGTGGCCATCAACGGCGAGTTCGCGGACGGTGTGCCCGCGCCCGTGTTCTCCACCGATGACGTCCTGGCCGCCGAACTGGCCGTCGACCACCTCCATCGGCTCGGACACCGCAGGATCGGCATGGCCTCCGGTCCGGTGGGCAACCACCCGGCCGACAAGCGGGTCCAGGGATTCCGCACGGCCATGGCCAAGCGCGGCATCGAGGACCCCGAGCGCTGGGTGATCCGGCAGTCGTACACCGTCGAGGGCGGCCAGTCGGCCGCCACCACCTTGCTCGGCCTCGGTGCCACCGCGATCGTGGCGGCGAGTGACTACATGGCGCTCGGCGCCATCCGCGGGGTGCGGCGGCAGGGCCGCTCGGTGCCCGAGGACATCTCGGTGGTGGGATACGACGGGACGATGATCACCGAGTTCGTGGACCCTCCGCTCACCACGGTGCGTCAGCCCGCCGACCGGCTCGCGCTGGAAGTCGGCCGTACGGTGCTGGCGCTGGTCAGCAATCGCGATGTACCCACCGGTGAGCTGCTGTTCGACCCCGAGCTGGTGATCCGCGCCAGCACGGGCCCGGTTCCCTCCTGACCGCGGCGCTTCCTGACCACGGCCACTTCCTGACCGCGGCGGTGGCAGCACCGCAGGCCGCGTCGGACGGTCGGGACACCGGGAGTGGGAGAGGTGTAGCCAGCCCCCCTGTGGAACCCGGGGGCTGGCCCCCCTTCGGTCGGGGTGGTGCCGCCATAGCGCCGATCGGTCTTCGGTCCGTACGTTTTTGCAGGTCAGAGTGTTATGACCGATACAGGACCGGAGTCCTTCATGCCTCAGGCCACCGTGCCGTCCGAGCCCCGCGCACTCGCCCGCGGCACCACGCCACAGGGGAGCGAGTTCGCTCCCCTCCTGAGGGAGGTCAGGAGGCAGGGGCTGCTGGAGCGCCGCAGGGGTTGGTACACGCGGATGATCACCGTGAACCTCCTCGCCCTGGCCGCCGTGGTGACGGCGATCCCCCTCGCCGGGAACACCTGGTGGTCGCTGTTGCTCGCCCCGCCGCTCGCGGTCCTCTCCGCCCGCACCGCCTTCGTCGGCCATGACGCCGGACACGCCCAGATCGCCACCGGCCGCCGGGCGAACCGGGCCCTCGGGCTCGTCCACGGCAATCTGCTCCTGGGGATGAGCTACGCCTGGTGGAACGACAAGCACAACCGGCACCATGCCAACCCCAACCACATCGAGAAGGACCCCGACGTCGGCGTCGGCGCACTCGTATGGACCGCGGAGCAAGCCGCCGAACGCCGCGGTTTCGCCCGCTGGGTGACTCGCCATCAGGCCCGGCTGTTCTTCCCGATGCTGCTGCTCGAAGGCATCGCTCTGAAGGTGAGCAGTGTCCGGGATCTGCGACGGCAGCCCGTTCGCGAGCGGGCCGTCGAAGGCGCTCTCCTGGCGCTGCACGCCATCGGCTACGGAGCCCTGTTGCTCACCTGTCTGCCGGTGGGCAAGGCCATCATGTTCGCCCTGCTCCACCAGGCGCTCTTCGGGCTCCACCTGGGTATGGCCTTCGCCCCCAACCACAAGGGCATGGAGATGCCCGACCCGGCGGACGAATGCCGCTGGGGCCATCTGCGCCGACAGGTCCTGACGTCGCGCAACGTGCGCGGCGGTGCGGTCACGGACTGGGTGCTCGGCGGACTGAACTACCAGATCGAGCACCACCTCTTCCCGAACATGCCCAGGCCCCATCTCAGGCTCGCGCAGCCGCTGGTGCGACAGCACTGCCACCTCCTCGGGCTGCCGTACGCCGAGTCGGGGCTGCTCGACTCCTATCGACAGGGGCTGCGGCACATGCACACGGTCGGCCGTGCGGTGCGTAATCCAGGCCGCTGACCAGGCCAGATAGCGAAACGATACTGGAGTACCAGGTGTGCTGTCCGGGGACGTTGTGCCCACCACCGCCCGGTCCACCACCTGAATGGGAACGAACCGGACCGTCCCGGCCTGCGCCGGTCATTCACACCTGTCTCGTACCACGTCGTGGAACGCCAGGCCGTCAGTTGCCGTCCAGCGGCCCGGGTGGGTCGAGCCGGTAGCCGTGTCCCCGCAGGGTGGTGAGGGCGGGCAGGGCGACGGGCGGGTATGCGGAGGCGGCCGCCTGTAGTCGGCGGCGCAGGGAGGACATGGTGACGTCCAGCGTCTTGGTCGGCCCGAACCAGTTCTCGTCCCACACCTCCGCCATGAGGGATTCGCGGGAGACGGCCTCCCCCGGATGCCGGACCAGGATGGCGAGGAGTTCGAACTCCTTGGGGCGCAGTTCGACCTCCCGATCGCCGAGGAGGCAGCGGCGTGCGGTGATGTCCACGGTCAGATCCCCGATCCGGATCGGTTCGCCGGGCCCCGCCGGGGCGGGCGGGCGGCGGCGGAGATGGGCGCGGAGGCGGGCGAGCAGCACGGTCAGGCTGAAGGGTTTGACCAAGTAGTCGTCGGCGCCCGCGTCCAGGCCCACGATGACGTCGATCTCCTCGCTGCGGGCGGTCAGGATGAGGATGAGGACATTGGAGTGCTCGTCGCGCAGTTGCCGGGCCACGTCGATGCCATCCATGTCGGGGAGGCCGAGGTCGAGCAGGACGACGTCGGTGGGGAGTCTGGCGGCCTCGGCCAGGCCGGAGCCGCCGGTCCGGGTCCAGTTCACGGCGTAGCCGTGGGAGCGCAGACCTGCTTCCACATGCCGCCCGATGACCTCGTCGTCCTCGATGAACAGTACGGATACCGCGTCCTTGGCTCCTGTCGTCCGCATGCTCCACAGCGTAGGGCGGGTGGCTGTCCGGGGGCGCGCGGACCGTCCGCTGTCAGAGTTCACGCAACTCTTCCACGGCCGGCCGGCTGGATCTGCGGACGCCGCTCAGGGCTGCGCCGACGATGGCCGCGAGGGCTGCCGTCAGGGTCAGGGCGAGATACGGCCAGGGCACGGCCACGGTGTCCGGTGGTGGATCGAAGACACCGGTGAGCACCTTGACAAGCATCTGGGTCAGGGCCCATCCGATGAGCGCGCCTCCGGCCAGCCCCGCCGCGGTGAGTACGGCGGCCTCGCTGAAGACCAGTCCCTTCATCTGCCTGCGGGTGGCGCCGAGGACGGTGGCGATGGCGAAGGTTCGGCGGCGTTCGGCGAGGCCGAGGGCCAGGACGATGCCGCCCGCACCGGCTGCCAGCAGGACCGCGAAAGCGAGTTCGATCCGGGTGAGCCCGGACAGGTCCACGGAGGTGAGGCTGGAGCCGACGGCCGAGCGGGTCTGGGTGATGTCGGTGACCTTCGCGGTGGTGCCGAGCTGGTGGCGCAGCCGGGTGGCGACGGCCTTCTGGTTGCCGCCTCCGGTGTCGACCAGGAAGGTGCCGACCGCGTTGCTGCCGGTGGTCTTGGCGATGTAGCCGGCGTTGGCGACGAAGAAGCTGTCGCGTGGTGCGGTCGGGAATTCCTTGACGACGCCCGCGTAGTGGAACGGCACGGTGTGGAACGTCTTGGTGCGGGCGTCTTGGAGCCGCAGCTTGAGGGTGTCGCCGGGGGCTAGCTGGAAGTCCTTGACGGTCTCCTCGCTGACCAGGAGGGAGTCGGGCCGGGTGGCCAGTTTGGACATCAGGCTCTTGGCGCTGCCACCGCTGAAGTAGGCGTTCTGGAGGGAGGTGGCGGAGGTGATGGTGGACGGCCGGACCCCGTACAGGTCCTGTAGGTCCGCTCCGACGTAGGCGAACCGGTGCTGGAGCGGTTCTACGTGGCGCACCCCCGGGATGGCTGCCAGAGGGTGGGCCGCGCTGGGCCCGGCGTGGGAACCCGGTGACTCGGTCACTGTCACATCGGCGCCGTTGGTGAGCCGGGCGTCGACTTCCGCCTGTTGCCGGTAGGTGGAGTTGAACGAGGCGGTGGACACGGCGAAGGAGAGGGCCAGCGCGAGCAGGACGACGGCCCGTGCCAGCGGACGGCGCTGCCGGGACAGACTCGCCGCGGTGGTTCCGGCCAGGGTGCCGGTCAGCGGCCGGACCAGCCGGGCGAGTGGGCGGCGTCCGTGGGCGAGGGTGAGCGTCACCAGCCGCCACAGCAGCAGGGCGGAGCCGAGCCAGAGGAGGGCCGGGCCCAGGAAGGCCCAGTAGGACACGGAGATGGTGGGGACGCCTTCCGGCGCCAGGACCAGGGAGTAATTGTTGGAGCTGGACGCGCGGAAGACGAAGTAGGAGAGGGCCAGCAGGAGGAGGTCCGGGTAGAACTTCATCCAGCGTGGGGTGCCGGCCCGGCCCACCACCCGGCGGGCCTCGGCCACGGTGCCCTGCCGCAGATCGCGCACCGCGGGCACCAGGACGGCCACAGCGGCGATGACCAGCCCCAGCAGCAGGGCGAGCGCGAACCAGCCGACCGCGGAGGTGGCGGTGGAGCCGAAGGACGCCGTGCCGAAGGCGGCCCGGCCCACGCCCGCGGCGATGCCGAGGCCCAGCAGCCCGCCTGTCACACCGACGGCGGCCGCCTCGGTCACGGCGAGGCCGGCGATCTGGCGGAGGCCGAGCCCGCGGGTGCGTAGCAGGGCCTGTTCCCGCCGGCGCCGGTCGGCTCCGGCGCCGGCCACGGCCGCCGTCAGCAGGGCGGCCAGCACCGCCCCGGGTACGCCGAGGAAGAGGAAGAGGATCTGGGCGTAGAGGGCGTCCTGGCGGGCGCTGTCGAGCGCGGCGCCGAGGTTGTCGCCGACCAGCCCGCCACCGGCGGTGCGCGCCTCGGTGTTGTGGGCGGCGCCGGTCACCGCGGTGTACGCGGCGGCGGGGTCGGCGGGCAGCCGGGCGTCCCGGGCGACATGGATCTGGGTGGTGACCGCGGCCGGGTCGGCGGCCTTGATGGGCGCCGTGGTCCTGGTGAACTGCGCGGCGGGCAGCAGGATGACGTTGTCGGGTGGCGCCGTGGGCTGGGTCTGGGGAGGGGCGCCGACCTTCTGGAAGAGGGAGTCGGCCTGGGGCAGGTCGACCACTCCGGCCACCTTCACATGGGCCGGTCCGCCTCCCGGACGGCCGATGGTGACGGTGTCCCCGGGGGCGACATGCAGATTGGCCGCGGTCTGCTGGGCGATGAGCACCCCGGAGGCGCTGCCCGTGAGCTGCCGGATCTCGCCGGGGAAGGCGGTGCGGTAACCGGGTGGCAGGCCGAGCACGACCCCTGGGCCGGTGCTCTGGGTGGATCCGCCGGTCCTGGCGTGGAAACCGGTGCTGTGCGCGAATCCGACGGGGAGCGCGGTACGTGTGCCGGGCGCGGACCGTACGGTGTGCAGCACCGAGGCGGGTTTGGCGCCCGGCTGGACCTGGACCTGCCAGCCGACCGCGACCGAGCGCACCGCGCGGTCGGTCATGGTGGACTTGGAGGCGGTCAGAAAGGAGCCGAGCGCGGCGACCAGCGCCACGGCGAGCGAGATGCCGAGCGCGGCGGCGAGGAGCCGGCCACTGCGGCGCCGGACGAGCCCGGACAGCCAGGTGATGATCACGACGTCTCTCCTCGAGTCTCGGACGTCTCTCCTCGAGTCGCGTTCGGCCGCGCCCGCGGCGCGGTGCGCGGTCCGGAGGCGGCGGGGGCGGGGGCCGTGGCGACCAGCCGCCCCTCATGCATGGGCCAGCGCTCGGTGAGGCGTTCGCCGACGGTGGAATCGTGGGTGGTCACCACGAGCGCGGCGCCGAGTTCGGCCGCCGTGTCCAACAGAACGTCCACCACATGGCGTCCGGTGGCGCGGTCGAGCGCTCCGGTGGGTTCGTCGGCGAGGACCACCCTCGGGCGCAGCGCGAGCACTCGGGCCACCGCCACCCGTTGCGCCTGTCCACCGGAGAGTTCCTCGGGCAGCTTGTCGGCGAGGTCCGCGACGCCGACGGCGTCGAGGGCGGACAGCGCGCGGCGGCGGGCCTCGGACTCCGAGGTGCCCGACAGGACCAGCGGCAGTGCGGCGTTCTCCACCACGTCGAGGGCCGGGATCAGGCTCGGGGACTGGAAGACCACGCCGATGTCCCGGGCCGTGGCGGGGCGGCCAAGGGCCGGCCAGCCGATCTTCCCGCTGGTGGGCCGCTCCAGCCCGGCCATCAGATGCAGCAGCGTGGACTTTCCGGACCCGGAGGGGCCCATGATGGCGATGCGGTCGCCGGACCGCACCTGGCAGGTGGCACCGTGCACCGCCACGACGGCGTTCTCGCCCCGGCCGTAGGTGCGGGCGGCTTCGCGGCAGTCGATGAGGGTGTCGACGAGGGTGGTGTCGGGGCCGGGGGCGTTCACGGCTGGATCCTTCCGTCGCGCAGCACGAGCACCCGGTCGGCGAAGCCGACGACCTCGGTGTTGTGGGTGACGACCAGAACGCCGCGACCGGCGTCGGCCCGGCTCTTGAGCAGGTCGAGCACACGCCGTTCGGTCCGTCCGTCCAGTTCGCCGGTGGGCTCGTCGGCGAGGAGCACATCGGGGTCGTTGGCCAGGGCGACGGCCAGCCCCGCACGGGCCAGTTCGCCGCCGGCCAGCTCATGCGGCAGGGCGTGGGCCCGGCCGCGCAGGCCCACCCCGTCGAGCAGGGCGGCGATATCGGACGCAGCGCCACGGCGCCGTCCGGCGGCCGCCTGGGCGAGGCGGATGTTCTCCCGTACGTCCAGGTGGGCGATGAGGTTGCCGGACTGTAGCAGGACACCGATGCGGCGGGCGCGCAGCCGGGCCCGTTGAGCCTCGGGGCGATGGCTGATCCGCTCCCCGCCGACGTGGACAGAACCTCCGGCCGGTTCGTCCAGCCCGGCCAGGCACGCCAGCAGGGTGGACTTGCCCGAACCGGAAGGTCCGACGACGGCGACGGTCTCGCCGCGCTGGACATGGAGGGAGACCCCGCGCAGCGCGAGGGTTTCCTCCTCGCCGGTGCGGAAGAACCGGTAGAGCTCCGTGGCGTCGAGGGCGGTCGCCCCGTCGGCCCGTGCGGCTGCTGTGGAGGTGGTGGTCATCACTGCCACCGGAGCGAATCGCTGACGATGCGCCAGGGATCGACGTTGTCGGCGCCGGTCGGGCCGGTCAGGGTCAGGACGACCTGCCGGCCGTTATGGAAGAACACATACCGCTCCACCGAGTCGCGCACGCTCTTGCCGGTCACCTGGTTGGGGGCCGAGTCCGTCCGGTAGGTGATCAGGACGGCCTGTCCGGCCTTCCGGTGGACGGTCGTGACGCCGCCCAGGGCGAAGTGCGCGGCCTGCTTGCGGAGGGCGGGGACCATGCCCGCCTTCACCGACTGGACGGTGGGCGCGGTCCCCGTGGAGCTCTGCGAGACCTCGACCTTGTTGAGCTTGTCGCTGAAGGTGGTGGTGCCGTGGGTGGAGGAGCGGGCCCAGCCCTCCGGGACCTTGACCGTGAACCCGGCGGCGGGCGGCCGGTAGGCGACGTAGACCTGGTTGTCGGGGATGTCGCCCGGCGGGTTGGACTCGATGGGGGCCGGGCCGGTCCGCTGGGTGGACGACGAGCCGGAAGGGGCCTTGGAACCCCCGTGGGAGCCTCCGCCGGAGCCGGAGCAGCCGGCGACCACCGCGGTGGTCAGCGCGACGACGGCGGGCAGGGCGAGGATGGCTCGCTTGTTCATGGTGTCCTCCACATAGGCGAACCGCTGGTGGTCTCCGACGCTAGGGAGGAGGCGGTAAACGCTCGCCATGACGACGGTTAGACGACGGCAAAACCGACCGATGGCGTCCCTGTCCCGGCGTCGCCGGGGTGCGCCCGCGCTCATGATGGGCGTATGAGACAGCGTGTGATGCGGGTGGCCGTGGCGGCGGTGCTGGTGGCACTCGTCCTCCTCGCTACGCCGCTGGCGCTCGGGATCCAGACGTCCTTCTTCGCGGACGAGCGCGATGAGCTGGAGCGCGTGGCCCTGGCCGCCGCCATCCATGTACCCCCGCAGTTCATGGTGGGCGACCACGTGGAACTCCCCGCCCATGAGCGGGGAACCGACATCGGGGTGTACGACCGCTCCGGGCGGCTGCGCGACGGCAGCGGTCCCAGGAAGGCGGACGCGATCGCCCGGGCGGCCCGGGGCGGGTCGGTGGCCCGCAGCCATGGCGACCACCAGATCGTGGTGGCCGTGCCCATAGCGACCGGGGAGCGGGTGATCGGTGTGGTCCGCGCCTCGACCGGGACACCGCAGGTCTGGCGTCGCATCATCCTGGCTTGGCTCGGCCTGGCCGGCGCCGCCCTGGTGGCGCTGGTCACGGCCGTCGTGGTGGCACGCCGACAGGCGCGCACGCTCACCGCGCCCTTGGAGGCGCTCTCGGCGAAGGCCGGAGCGGTGGCGGACGGGGATCTGACCGCGCGCGCCGAAGGCAGCGCGATCGCCGAGATCGACCAGGTGGCGCGTACCCAGAACACCATGGTCGAGCGTCTGGCCCGATGGCTTGAGCACGAGCGTCACTTCACCTCCAACGCCTCCCATCAGCTACGCACCTCGCTGGCCGGTCTACAGCTAGGTCTGGACGCGGCCGCCGCCGATCCCGACGCGGATCTGAGAGCGGCGGTGACGGAGGCCCTGGAGCGGGTCCGGCATCTTCAGCAGACGGTGGACGAGGTGCTCCGGCTGGCCAGAGCGTCACACCCCGGCGTTCCCGTGACCGCCCGGCCCGCCGCTGAGGTGGTCGAGGGGGTGGAGCGCCGCTGGCACGGCACATTCGCCGCCGAGGGCCGTCGTCTGGACTTCGGTGTCGAGCCCGGCGGGGAAGATCTTCGGATTCCCGATCGCACCGCCGAACAGATCCTGGACGTCCTGCTGGACAACGCCCTGCGCCACGGCCACGGCGCGGTCGCGGTCACGGTGCGCGAGATGGGCGGCACGGCCGCCGTCGACGTGTCCGACGAGGGCTCGCTGACGCTCGACCGGCGGGCCGTCTTCGAGCGCGGGGCGACGACATCGCGGGACGGCAGTGGCATCGGGCTGACGCTGGCGCGGGAAATGGCCGAGGCGGCCGGGGGGCGGCTCACCCTCGCCCGGACGACGCCCACCATCTTCACCCTGCTGCTGCCGGTCACCGAGCCACCGCCGCCACCGGAGTGAGCCGGGTGGCGGTGGAGGGCGACGGCCCGGGGCCCGGCTGGTCCTGCGGCTGCCCCTGGCGGTGCGACCCCATTGGCACGTTTTGCCGTCGTCTAACCTCCGTCGGGCCGGGTGTTAACCCCCCTCTTCCTAGCGTGGAAAACATCAAGGGTTCGCCCGCGGACGGAAGGCGTCACGAGCAGGCACACCATCGAACCAGCTCGCGCACGGGACGCCCCCGGGCGGTCCCGGCCACGACGCCGGGGCAGCCGCCGACCGCGCTCACCGCCCTCCGGCTCACGTTTGGGGAGGCTTCTCATGACAACGCTCCTCCGGCCCGCTCCGCTGACGGCTCCCCGTGTCAGCGGCGACCTGCCCGGCCCCCGCTCCACCGCCCTGCTGGCCCATCAGGAGCAGTGGGAGTCGAGTGCGCGGACCTACCCGCGCCATCTGCCCATCGCCCTGGCCGAAGGGGAGGGCAGCTTCGTCCGGGACGTGGACGGCAATGTCTTCATCGACTTCCTCTCCGGCGCCGGGGTGCTGTCACTCGGCCACAACCATCCGGAGCTGGTGCGGGCCGTTCGACGGCAGCTCGGCTCCCTCACGCACGGCCTGGACTTTCCCACCCCCGCCAAGGACGCCTTCATTCAGGTCCAGCTCTCCATGCTGGCGCCGGAGCTGCGCCGGCGCGCACGGCTGCACTTCTGCGGGCCGACGGGAGCCAACGCTGTCGAAGCCGCCATCAAGCTCTGCAAGATCGCGACCGGCCGGGGCGACATCATCTCCTTCCAGGGCGCCTTCCACGGCAGCACCCACGCCACGATGGCGCTCAGCGGGCTGGTGTCCCAGAAGGCGCCCGTGCGCGACGGCATGCCGGGAGTGCACTTCTTCCCGTACACCGCCAGTGGCCCGGCGCCGGACGGCTGCTCCGTCAACGGCGCCGACCTGCTGGAGCAGGCGCTGCGGGACGGCAACGGCGGTATTCCGCTGCCCGCCGCGGTGATCATGGAGATGGTGCAGGGCGAGGGCGGAAACTTCGTCGCCCGTACCGACTTCGTCCGCAAGGTGCGCGAGGTGACCCGCTCGCTGGGCATCCCCCTGATCGTCGACGAGGTCCAGACCGGCTGCGGACGCACCGGCACCTGGTTCGCCTTCGAGCAGTACGGCATCGAGCCGGATGTCATCGTGGCATCCAAGGCACTGAGCGGCATCGGTCTGCCGGTCGCCCTCATCCTGTACGACGCCGCGCTGGACACCTGGGCGCCGGGCGCGCACATCGGGACCTTCCGCGGCAATCAACTGGCCTTCGCCGCCGGGGTGGAGACGATCCGCATCATCCGGCGGGACGACATCCTGGGCAACGTCCGCCGAGGGGGTGCGCGGATCGCGGACCGGCTGGCCGGGCTGACCCGCAATCCATGGGTCCGCCAGGTGCGCGGCCGCGGGCTGATGTGGGGGATCGAGCTGGCGGACCCCCGTGACGGCCGCCCGGCCACCGAGGTCGCGGCCGCGGTCCAGCACCATGCGCTGCGCCATGGCCTCATCGTGGAACGCGGCGGACGCGACGACGCCGTGGTGCGCATCCTGCCCCCGCTGAACGTCACCGCCGAGGTCGTGGACACGGCCTGCTCGATCCTGGTGGACGCCGTGTCCACCCGCGCCCATCGTTCCTCTGTTCCCAGAGAGACCTGAGAGGGGCATCGGATGGCTCTCATCGTCCAGAAGTACGGAGGCTCGTCGGTACCCACCACCGAGCGGATCAGGCGGGTCGCCGAACGGGTGGTCAGGGCCCATGACGAGGGCCATGACGTGGTCGTGGTGGTGTCCGCCATGGGCGACGCCACCGATGAACTCCTCGCGCTGGCCCAGAACGTGGACACCGCACCCTGTCCGCGGGAGCTGGACACCCTGCTGAGCGTGGGTGAGCAGGTCTCCAGCACGCTGACCGCGATGGCGATCCACGCGCTCGGTGCCTCGGCGTGCTCCTGTTCCGGCCGCCAGGCCGGGGTGATCACGACCCCGGCCCACGGCGGGGCCCGGATCGTGGACGTACGGCCACGCCTGGTCCGGGAGGCGCTGGACCGCGGGATCATCCCAGTGGTCACCGGATTCCAGGGAGTGTGCGGGGAAAACGACGACGAGATCACCACCCTGGGCCGCGGCGGCTCCGACACCACGGCGATCGCCCTGGCGGCGGCGCTCAAGGCCGACGTATGCGAAATCTGCACCGATGTGGACGGGGTGCTCACCGCGGATCCAAAGATCGTGCCGGAGGCGAGGCCGATCGACCACCTCACCTATGAGGCCATGCGGGAGCTGGCCGCCGCGGGAGCGCGGGTGCTGGCCCTGTCCAGCGCCGAGTACGCCGAGCGATACGCGGTGCCCCTCCGAGTCCGGTCGTCCTACGACGAACATCCGGGTACCTCCGTCTCGGACGAGCCCGAGCGGCCCCCGTCGTACGGGTCCCCCGCCCGGGTGGTCGCCCTGGCCCATGACCCGTCCCGCACGAAGATCACCCTGTCCGGTGTGGTGGGCCGCGCGGGGGCGGCGGCGGGCATGATGTACGCCCTGGCCAAGGCGGGGAGCGGGATCGGCACGGCTGACATCCGTGCCGTCCCGGCCGGCGACGGGCGATCCGGCGCGCTTACGCTGGTCCTGCCCGTGACCGACGCCCCCGCCGCGCTGGCCGCCCTGCGGACCTGCCGCCGAGGCATCGGCTACGACGGCCTCACCATCGAGGACGAAGTCGGG
Source organism: Streptomyces niphimycinicus (assembly GCF_018883605.1). GTDB lineage: Bacteria > Actinomycetota > Actinomycetes > Streptomycetales > Streptomycetaceae > Streptomyces > Streptomyces niphimycinicus. The sequence goes on from NZ_JAHLEM010000020.1 coordinate 27,690, forward strand.
ACCGCGTCGCTCGTCGGCTCGGGATTCCGCTCGCACGCCGGGACTTTCCTCCTGCTGAGGAAGACGCTGGACGAGATGGGCGTGCCGTTCGAGCCGGTGACGGCGTCGGACACCCGCGTTTCCGTACTGTGCCGTGCCTCCCTGCTGCCGGACGCCGTACGCGCCCTGCACAAGGCGTTCGTGGAGCTGGAGCCCGCTCAGCCCCTGTGGCAGACCAGATCTGATCAGGCCGTGGCCGTAGCACGCATGAGGTGAACACGATGCTGGGAAATGACCAGAACGAGGCGGTGCCCGGACGGCCGACGTGCGCGTGGACGCCGATGTCGCGGAGTCGTCCGGATGGCCTGCTCGCCTGCGCGGGCTGGGACGGTTCGGTTCGGTGGCGGGACGGCGAACGGCTTGAGCGGTTGTTCGAGGAGCGCTGCGACCGGATGCGTGCGCGGGAGAAGGGAGACCGACTCGCGGTGGACGCCGGTGCCGTCGCCCTCACGTACTCGCGGCTGGACGAAAGGGCCAACCAGCTCGCTCGTTTCCTCATGGCCGAAGGTGTACGGCCCGGCGACCGGATCGGGTTGCTGCTCGACGAGGCGGTGGACGCCTATGTCGGGATGCTGGCCGTGCTGAAGGCACACGCCGCGTACGTACCGCTGGATGCCGGGTTCCCGCCGGATCGTCTGAGCTACATCGTGGCCGATGCCTCCGTGCGCATGGTCCTGTCGCTGTCCCGACTTTCCGAGCGGACGCGCCCCCTCGCGGACAGTGCCGAGTTGCTGTTTCTGGATCGGGTGCGGTCCAGGGTCGCGGAGCAGTCCCCCGATCGGCCCGATGCCCTGGCAGCCGGGGAGCCGGCCGACGACCTGTGTTACGTCATCTACACCTCAGGATCCACCGGCCGTCCGAAGGGGGTGGCCGTCGGGCATCCCGCTGTGTGCAACTTCGTCCGGGTGGCCTCGGAGGTCTACGGCATCACCTGCGACGATCGGGTCTACCAGGGGATGACCATCGCTTTCGACTTCTCCGTCGAGGAGACATGGGTGCCCTGGATGGCCGGTGCCACGCTGGTGCCCAGACCTCAAGGGCCCAGCCTGCTCGGTGCCGAGCTGGACGCGTTCCTGCGGGAGCACCGGGTCTCGGCGCTGTGCTGCGTTCCCACCTTGCTGGCCACCCTGGACGAGAACGCGTCCGAGCTGCGGTTCCTGCTGGTATCCGGGGAACCCTGCCCACAGGATCTCGTCACCCGCTGGCACCGGCCCGGCCGCCGGTTCCTCAACGTCTACGGCCCGACCGAGGCGACCGTCACGGCGACCTGGAGCCCGCTGGCCCCCGACCGCCCGGTGACGATCGGTGTCCCGCTGCCGACGTACTCGGTCGCCGTCCTCGATCCGGAACGGGACACGGCCCTGCCACCGGGCACCATGGGAGAGATCGCGATCGGCGGGATCGGGCTCGCCGACGGTTACCTCAACCGGCCCGAGACGACCGAACGTGCCTTCATTCCGGACTTTCTCGGCATCCCCGGGAATCCGTCCGGCAAGATCTACCGGACCGGGGACCTGGGCAAGATCAACGCGCAAGGTGAGGTCGAACATCACGGCCGCATCGACACCCAGGTCAAGATCCGCGGCTACCGCGTGGAACTGACCGAGATCGAGTCGGTGCTGCTGCGCCTGCCCGGAGTCGCCCAAGCGGTGGTCAGCGACCGGGAGATCGCCCCGGGAACGGTGGAGCTGTGCGCCTACTACACCACCTGCGCGGGCATGACCGTGGATCCCGAGCGGGCCGTGGCGCACCTGCGGGAACGGCTGCCCGGCTATATGGTCCCCGCCTATCTCGAACACCTCACGTCGATCCCGATGCTGCCCAGCGGCAAGGCGGACCGCCGGCGTCTGCCGCAGCCGACCGAGCCGCGCCGGCTCACCTCACAGGGCGACGACACGGCACCATGCACCAGTACCGAACGGATGCTGGCCGAATTGCTGGCCGCGGTCCTCCAGGTCGAGCGGGTCTGTGTGGACAGCCACTTCTTCGACGACCTCGGTGCCAACTCCCTGCTCATGGCGCGGTTCAACGCGGCCGTGCGCGAACGCGCGGACCTGCCCGCCGTGTCGATGAGGGACGTCTACCTGCATCCCACGGTGCGCCGGCTCGCCACAGCCCTGGCCAAGGCGCCGTCCCCTCCCACGCTCGACCGCGTACCGCGGCAAACGGGCGCCCCGATGGTGGGCAGGCTCCGGTACGCCCTGTGCGCGGCTCTCCAGTTCCTCATGTTCCTGGTCTACGTGAGCCTCGCTTCGGTGGCGCTGGACGCCGGAACGTCCTGGATGACACGGGGGCAGGGATGGCTCGATGTCTATGAACGCGCGGTTGCCCTCGGCGCCGTGGCGCTCATCGGCGCGAGCCTGTTCCCGATCGCCGCCAAATGGATACTCATCGGGCGGTGGAAACCGCGGCGCATCCAGTTGTGGAGCGCGACCTACGTGCGCTTCTGGTGTGTCAGAACCCTCATCGTCGCCAACCCGCTGGCCCGCCTGACGGTCGGAACGCCGCTGTACACCCTGTACCTGCGGGCACTCGGCGCCAAGATCGGACCGCGCACCGTGATCTTCACCCGGTGGGTGCCGATCTGTACCGACCTGCTGACCATCGGGGCCGACACCGTGATCCGCAAGGAAACCTTTCTCAACGGCTACCGGGCACGCGACGGGGTCATCGAGACCGGACCCGTCACCATCGGCGCCCGCGCCTTCGTCGGCGAACACAGCACTCTCGACATCGGCGTACGGCTCGGCGACACCGCTCAACTCGGCCATGCCTCCGCGCTGCACGAAGGCCAGTCGATACCCGCCGGGCAGCACTGGCACGGCTCGCCGGCCCGGCCCGCACCAGAGGGATCCGACTACCTCACCGTTCCGCCGGCCCGCTGCGGCCGCCTGCGGCGAGTGTGTCACAGCCTCATCACGCTGCTGGTCCTGATGGCCACCGTGGGAGTGGCCGAGGTGGCCGTCGGCGCGCTGTTGGAGGCCCGGCCCGCGCTGATCCATACCGTCACCGGAGCAGGCGGCCCCGGCAGTTGGACGTATTACGCCGACGGCCTGGAGATCGCGGCGGCCGCGGTGCTCGGCCTCGCCCTCCTGGGGGCGACCCTCGTACCGGCCCTGTCGCGAGTACTGTCCCGTCCCCTCAGGCCGGACACCGTGTATCCGCTGTACGGAGTGCGCTTCACACTCCAGCGCGCCGTCGCCCGGCTGACCAGCACCCGCTTCACCATCGCCCTGTTCGGCGACAGCTCGGCGATCGTGCACTACCTGAGGGCCCTCGGATACCGTCTGGCACCGATCGAGCAGACCGGAACCAACTTCGGCACGATGCTCAAACACGAGGTGCCCGCCCTCAGCCGGGTCGGCACCGGGACCATGGTCTCCGACGGGCTGTCCATGGCGAACGCGGAGTACTCCAGCACCTCCTTCCGCACCGGCGTGGCCGCCATCGGAAGCCACAACTACCTGGGCAACAACATCGTGTACCCGGCCGGCGGCAGGACCGGCGACAACTGCCTGCTGGCCACCAAGGCCATGATCCCCGTCAGTGGTCCGGTCAGGGAGAACACCGGACTGCTCGGCTCACCCCCCATCGAGATCCCACGGTCGGTCGAGCGCGACCACCGCTTCGACCACCTCGCCACCGGACCCGGGCTCCGGCGCCGCCTCAGGGCCAAGAACCACCACAACGCAGGGACCATGGCCCTGTTCCTGACCGTGCGCTGCCTGTACGTCTACGGCCTCCTCCTGATCGCGATGTTCCCTCTGACCGGCAACGGCGGGCTGTACTGGCTGGAGACGATCGGCACCGCCCTCCTCGAACTCGCCTTCACGGTCGGCTTCTTCGTGCTGGCCGAACGGGCCGCGCTGGGCTTCCGTACCCTGCGGCCACGGTTCTGCTCCATCTACGAGCGGTCCTTCTGGCGGCATGAGCGCTACTGGAAGGTGCCGTCCATCGTCTACCTCGCGATCTTCAACGGCACCCCCTTCAAACCCGTCATCTGGCGGCTGCTCGGCGTCCGCATGGGACACCGGGTCTTCGACGACGGCTGCCGGATCCTGGAACGGGCCCTCACCCAGGTCGGCGACGGCTGCGCCCTCAACGCCGGCAGCATCTTGCAGGCACACTCGCTCGAAGAGGGGGTCTTCAAATCCGATCGCATCACCATCGGCAACGGGTGCACGATCGGCACCAGCGTCTTCGTGCACTACGGCGTCGTCATCGACGACCACGCCCGCATCGACGCCGACTCCTTCCTCATGAAGGGCGAACACGTCCCGGCACACGCCCAGTGGCGCGGCAATCCGGCAGTGGAACTGACCACCGATGCCGCCTGCCGCAGCAGGCCGTAGTCGAGCGTGCCCGAGCGTTCGGGCAGGCGTACCCGCCTTGGCCGTTCGTTCACCGTCCCTGGGCTGCCGACCGGCCTATCGGGCGCCGACGGTTTCCAGCAGGAGGTGGAGGTCGTGGGCGGCTTCGGCGGTGGACAGGGCAGTGATGGCGAGGACCGTGGCCGTCGCGGCGGTGAGGACGGGGTGGCGGCCGAAGGGGGGTGCGAGCAGGGCGGCGACACGGCGGGGCACGGGTCCGGCGGCGGCGAGCGGGGTGCGGCGGCCGAGGATGCCCAGGGCGGCGCCCGGAGTGCGGGCGGGGACCTGGTGGGCGGCAAGGGCCGCTTTGCCGACGGTGCGGGCGACCCGCTCGCGGTCGCCGGTGGCGATGGCCGCGTTCTCATCGGCCCACCGTTCGATGGTGTACGTCACGGCCGTGGCGAGGGGGCGCAGCAGGGGGTTGGCGGCGGCGCCGAGCTGGGTCAGGGCGACGAAGGCGTAATGGTGGGCCGTCAGGTGGGCGCGTTCGTGGGCGAGCAGGATGTGGCGCTCGGTTTCGTCCAGGGTGTGCAGCATGCCGGTGGAGACGACGACGCGGCCGGGCAGGCCGGGGATCGCGAAGGCGTTGGGGGCCTCGTCCTCGATCACGACCAGGCCGTCTTCGGCGGGCATGCAGGCCGCTTCCAGGGCGGCGGTGGCCAGGGTGCGGGCGCGCCGCCAGAGCATGCGGGCGGCCATCAGGACGGCGGCGCCGAGCAGGAGGCCGGAGATCAGGGCGACGGACAGTTCGGCGGGGTCGTCGCGCTGTGCGGCGTGGGCCGACCAGTGGCCGAGGCCGGCCGGCTGGGGGAAACGGATCAGTCCGGTGATGGCCAGCAGCCCAAGTGAGATGGTGGTCGCCGTGCCCAGTACGAGGGCTGAGGCGGTGAGCAGCCAGGTCGCCAGGCGGGGTTCGCATCGCTCCGCCAGGGGGCGTGCTCCGAGGGGAGCGAGCAGGGAGAGCAGCAGGGGAACGTAGACGGCGATGCGCATCTGGACTGCCTCTTCCTACTGGTCGGGGTCGAGCAGTTGGCGCAGCAGGTCCGCATCGGTGGTGGACAGCTCGTCGGCGAAGCGGGCGAGGACGTCCTGGCGGTCGGACCGCTCTTCCAGGACCGAGCGCATGCGGCGGGCGGCGAAGCCGGGGTCGTCGGTCACGGGGGCGTAGGCGTAGGCCCGGCCGCGCGGGGTGCGGGTGAGCAACTGCTTGGTATGCATCCGGGTGAGGATCGTCACCACGCTGTTGTAGGCCAGCTCGTTGCCGAGGCGTTCGGTGACCTCCCGGGGGGTCAGCGCGCCGTCGGCCCGCTGAAGCAGTTCAAGGATCTCGGCCTCGCGTGCGCCGTTGGGCCGCTTGGGCCCGTGCCCTGGCGTGCGGATGCCCATGCGGTTGGCCTCCCCTCTCCCATCACCTACACTCGCGTAGGACTCCTACACCGGTGTAAAAGCTGTTTGTCTCCCAAGTGTGCCATGCACGCGTGCCTGGGCAGAACTCTGCCTTGGGCGGGCACGGCCGGAAAGGACCCTGCGGTGCCTTTGGCCCTCAACCCGCTGAATGCCGCCCAACCGAAGATCACCTTCCTGATCCACAATGTGTACGCGATCGGCGGCACGATCCGCACCACGCTCAATCTCACCGCAGCCCTGGCCGACCGGCACGAGGTGACGATCGTGTCGATGCTCCGCCACCGCACCCGTCCGCGCTTCGTCATCGATCCACGGGTGACGGTGGTGCCGCTGGTCGACCTACGCGCGGACGCCGCCGACCCCCTGCTCCATCAGCCGGCCGAGGTCTTCCCCACCGCCGAGAAGCGGTACGAGCAGTACAGCCGGCTCACCGACCAGCGGGCGCGGGAGTACCTGCGGAGCTGCGACGCGGACGTGATCATCGGTACCCGCCCGGGCATCAACGTGTACCTGGCCCACTTCGCCCCGCCCCAGGCGCTGCGCATCGCCCAGGAACACCTCACCCACGACATGCACACCAAGAAGCTGCGCGCCCAACTCGCCCGCCAGTACCGCGACCTGGACGCCGTGGTCACCACGACCGACGCCGACGCGGCCGTCTACCGGGCGAGGATGCGGCTGCCGGGCGTGCGGATCCTGGCCATACCCAACAGCGTGCCCGACCCGGGCCCGCCGCCCGCCGGCGGCGCCCCCGTCATCGCCGCGGCCGGACGGCTGGTGCGCGCCAAGCGGTTCGACCTGCTCATCGAGGCGTTCACCGATGTCGCCGCCAAGCACCCCGACTGGTCACTGCGCGTTTACGGCTCGGGCGCCGACAAGGAGCGGCTCCAGCGGCTGATCGAGGAGCAGGGCCTGGGGGGCCGGGCGGCGCTGATGGGCGCGGTGTCCCCGATCGAGGCCGAGTTCGCCAAGGCGTCGATCGTCGCCTCCGCCTCCGACGCGGAGTCCTTCGGCATGACGCTGGTCGAGGCGATGCGCTGTGGCACACCGGTGGTCGCCACCGACTGCCCGCTCGGTCCCGCCGAGATCATCAACGACGGCGTAGACGGCCGCCTGGTCCCCATGGGCGACCGGCAGGCGCTGGCCGCCACGCTGGGCGACCTGATCACCGACGAGCCCGACCGCCACCGCATGGGCGAGGCCGCCCGCGCCGCGGCCCGCCGCTTCGATCCGGCCCATGTGGCCCACGTCTACGAGGAACTGTTCGGCGACCTCGCCGCCACGCGTTCCTCCCGTGCCTGGCAGCGTCGCAAGGCCCGCTGGCGCAACCGTGCGGGCCGGGCCCTGCGCCGTCTGCGCCACTGACCCCGATCCCGCTGACCGCGGCCGCCCGCGCCGTTCCCCAGCGGGCACGGCCCGCTCCATCCACCACAGAAACGGATCCAGATGAGTGCCATCAGCATCGGCCAGGCGGCCATCCTCGGCATCGTCGAAGGCATCACGGAGTTCCTGCCCGTCTCCTCCACCGGCCATCTGAAGATCACCGAAGGGCTGATGGGCATCCCGGTCGACGACACCTCCGTGGTCGGCTTCACCGCCGTCATCCAGGTCGGCGCGATCGCCGCGGTGCTGGTGTACTTCTTCAACGACATCGTGCGGATCGTCTCCGCCTGGGGCCGCGGACTCGCCCACCGCGAACAGCGGTACCACCACGACTACAAGTTCGCCTGGTGGGTCATCTACGCCACCATCCCGATCGTGATCGTGGGCCTGGCCGCGAAGCCCCTCATCGAGGGCCCGCTCGCATCCCTGTGGGTGGTCGCCGGCTCCCTCGTCGCCGGGTCCGCTGTGATGTG
>NZ_JAHLEM010000200.1 GCF_018883605.1 Streptomyces niphimycinicus
GCAGCCGGGCCCGCGGCCGCGGAGCCGCTGCTCCCCGTGGAGCTGCTCGGCGTCCCCGCACCGCCCGGGGACGCGGAGCCGGTGACCGTCGCGGAAGCCTTCGTGCCCGCGCGCCGGGCGTCCGTCTCCGAGTGGCCGCTGCCCGAGCGGGCCCTGTCCCGGGCGCTGCGGCCGCTCAAGCGCACCTCGCCCTCGCTGGTCGAGACGGAGATCGACGAGGAGGCCACGGCCGAGCACGCGGCGCGCGAGGGGCTGTGGGTGCCCACCTGTGTGCCGGTGCGCGAGCGCTGGATGGACGCCGTCGTGGTGGTGGACAGCGGCAGTTCGATGGTGGTGTGGCGGCGGACGGCCGAGCATCTGGTCACCCTGCTGCGACGCACCGGCGCCTTCCGGGATGTGCGGGTGCACCGGCTGAACACCGACCATCCGTTATCCGAGGACCGGTCGCCGGTCGCCGGGATGCCGCCGCGCGGCAAGCGGACGGTGCTGGTGCTGACCGACGGCATCGGCGCGGCCTGGGCCGATGACAGCGCCCAGCGCGCGTTGGCCCACTGGGCGCGGCACGCCTCGGTCGCCGTGCTGCATGTCTTACGCCAGGGCCGCTGGCACCACACCGGTGTGGCCCCGGAGCGGGTGCGGGTGCGGGTCCCCGAGGCGGGCGCGCCCAATGGCACCTGGCGGCGGGCGGACGGCGGCTTCTGGCCGGGCGGCGCACCACCGGTCCCGGTGCTGGAGCTGGACGCGCGGTGGATGGCCAACTGGGCACGGCTGGTGACCCGCCCGTCGGCGCGCGGCGAGGACACGATGGCGCTGCTGCCCGGGGCGCCGGCCGAGCGCTGGGAGCCCGAGCCCGAACCGAGTGCCTGGGACCGCGTCTTCCGGTTCCGCGCCACCGCCTCGCCGAGCGCCTTCCGGCTGGCGTCCCGGCTGGCCGCCGCGCCGTTGAACATTCCCGTGATGGAGTTCGTGCAGGGGATCCACCAGCCGGAGGGCAGCCCCGCCGATCTGGCCGAGGTCCTGCTGGGCGGGCTGCTGCGCAAGGTGGGGACCGCCGATCCGCTGGACGAGACGGGCATCGGCTACGAGTTCCACGACGGGGTGCGGGAACTGCTGCTGTCCGCCGGGATGCGGGACGAATCGCTGTACATCCTCGGCAGCGTCCTCGACCGGCTCGGCCGCCGCTGGAAGCCGCTGCTGATGCTCCGCGATCTGCTCAACCACCCCTCCGGCTCGGTGCGCGACCTTCCCAGGACGGAGCGTCTGCTGCCGTACATCCGCCTTCAGGAGCAGGTCTACCAAGCGCTTTCCGGCCCGTACCTGGAGGGCGCGCGCTCCTTTCGCGCCCTGGTCCTGGCCCATCAAGCGCTCGCCCGCTCGGGGGAAAGCCGACCCGATCCAGTTGAAGGCGCATCACACAGGGGAAAATATGTGGACTCCGAGGCGGTTGACATGACGTACTCCACGACTCCCCGACCTGATCCGCAACCCGAGGCCGACGATTCACCATCCCCGCCGGCGCACGGCACGCCGGGCCCGGCGGCGGAGCATCTGAGAGGAACATTCGTGTCCGTGACCGCTGCCCGGTCCCTGCCCGCCATGGAGGAGCGCCAGGCCGGGGAACCCCCGTCCATCTGGGGAAATGTACCGCCCCGGAACAACAACTTCACCGGGCGGCAGACGTTGCTCGACACTCTCCACGAGCGGCTGAGGAGCGAGGGCACCGCCGCCGTGCTGCCCGAGGCACTGCATGGGCTGGGCGGGGTGGGCAAGTCACAGATCGCGCTGGAGTACGTCCATCAGCACTCCGCCGACTACGACGCGGTGTGGTGGATCCCGGCGGAGCGCCCGGAGCAGATCCGCCAGGCGCTGGTGCAGCTCGCCGACCGGCTCGGACTGCGCGCGGGCATGGAGGCCAACACGGCCGTGCCGAGCGTGCTCGACGCGCTGCGCACCGGACGCCCGTGCCGCAACTGGCTGCTGGTCTTCGACAACGCCGAGGAACTGGAGACGGTGCGGCCGTTCTTCCCGGCGGGCGGGCCGGGCCGGATCCTGGTCACCTCGAGGAACGCACAGTGGTCGCGCGCCGCCCGCACGGTCGAAGTGGACGTCTTCGAGCGGGAGGAGAGCATCGAGCTGCTGCGCCGCCGCGGGCCGGAGCTGCCACGCGATCAGGCCGACCGGGTCGCCGACGCCCTGGGGGACCTTCCGCTGGCCATCGAGCAGGCGGCGGCCTGGCTGACCGAAACGGGTATGCCGGTCGACGAATACCTTCAAGTCTTCGAGGACGAGCGGGCCGACGTCTCCACCCGCCGCAATGAGCTGCTGGCGGCGGGCGTTCCGGTGGACTACCCCGAACCGGTCGCCGCCGCCTGGAACATGTCGCTGCGCCGGCTGGCCGAAACCCATCCGGGTGCGCTCCAACTTCTCCAGATGTGCTCGTTCTTCGCGCCCGAGCCGATCTCCCGGCGGCTCTTCTCCGGTGTGCGCGGGGTCTCCCTCTCCCCCGAGCTGTCGGAGGTGCTCCAGGACCCCATCAAACTCGGCCACGCGATCCGTGAGATCAACCGCTACGCCCTGATCAAAATCAATCACCGCAGCAACACGATCGAAATGCACCGGCTGGTGCAGGCCGTGCTGATCGGCCAGATGTCCACACAGCAGCAGGCGGATATGCGCCACAGCGCCCATGTGCTGCTGGCGTTCGGCGACCCCAACGACGTCGCTCCGCCGAACTGGGGGCGGTACGCCGATCTCCTCTCCCATGTCCGGGCGTCGCGCGCGATGGAGTGCGATGACAAATGGGTGCGCCAGATGGTGCGGAATCTGGTGCGTTTCCTCTTTATCTGGGGGGACCACGAGGGTGCGCTGGAGCTAGGTACCCAGGTGCGCCGGGAATGGGTGGAGACGCTCGGCGAGGACAGTGCGGAGACGCTGGCCGTCTCCCGGACCCTGGGCCATGTCCTGACCGTGCTCGGGCACTTCAAGGAGGCCCGGGAGCTCAACCGCCGGACGCTGGAGCTCCAGCGCGCCAAGGACGGCGACGACCACGAGAACACCCTGGTGACTCAGGGCGCGGTCGCCGTCGACACCCGCTACCAGGGCGACTACGCGCACTACGTGGAACTGGAGAAGGACCGCTGGACCAGGACCCTGCGGCTCTTCGGGGACGAGGACCCGTACTCCATCGGCTCGGCGAACGACTACGCCCTGGCCCTGCGCGCGGTGGGGGACTACGAACGCGCCCGGCAACTGGACGAGGACGCCCGGCGCACCGCCGGTCTGGTGCTCGGCGAGAACGCCCTGCTCACCATCCTGGTGGAGGCCAATCTCTCCATCGACATCCGCGAGGGCGGGGACTATCCGGCCGCCCGCGACATGCTGGAGCAGACCTGCGCCCGCGCCCGCCAAGCGCTCCCGCAGAACGCGCCCATCGGGGTCTACGCCCTGCGCAACCTCGCCGTGGCGCGTCGTAAGGCGGGCGACCACGAGGGCGCCCTGGACCTCAGCCGGGAGGTGCTGGAGCGCTACCGGCTGCGCTACACCGAGCCCAACCTCAACATCACCATCACGGCCCTGGCCCTCTCGATGGATCTGCGGCACACCGCCGATCTGGAGGGCGCCCGTGAGCTGGGCCGCAAATGCCTCGACGAGATGCGCGTCCTGCTGGGGGAACGGCATCCGGCGACGCTGGGCGCGGCGACCGACCTCGCCGTGACGCTGCGGCTGCTGGGCGAGACGGATGAGGCGCTCGCGCTGAACAAGCAGACGCTGCCGGTGCTGGTCGAGCGGCTGGGAGCCGACCACCCCACGGCGCTGGCCTGTGCCATCAACATGGCCAGCGACCACTACACCCTCGCGGACTACCAGGAGGCCCGCGACCTGGACACCACGACCCTGGCGAGCTGCCGGTCCCGGCTCGGTGAGGACCATCCCACCACCCTCGCCTGTGCGGTCAATCTGTCGGGGGACCTGCGCGCGCTGGGCGAGGGCAGGCAGGCGGAGGAGCTGCACCAGGACGCGCTCGGCCGGCTGCGCCGGGTGCTGACGGCCAACCACCCGACGACGGTCGCGGCGGCCCGTGGCATCCGGGCGGACTGCGATGTGGAGCCGATCTCCATCTGAGCCGCCGTCCGCGGCTCCGTTCACGGGGCCCGCGCCGCGCCCCGCTCACCCGGGTGTACGCGTCCCGATCCACCGCGCCAGAGCCACCGGATCGGGACCCGCGTCCGGCGCGGTGCGCAGCTCCCGGTGGACGGCCAGGGCCAGTTCGGGGTGGTTCAGCAGCGTCGTCCTGGCCGCGCCGTCCGGCAGGCTGAGCGCGAGCCCCGCCCATGCCGGGATGTCGTCCGGGTCCGCTCGCAGGCGAGCCCGGTAGCCGCCCAGCGCGGCCACCGGGTCCCCCGCGGCCCAGTCGAGGTCGGCCTGGTCGGGGGCGTCACCACCCCCGGGCAGCCCCTCTCCCCGGCCCTCGCACAGCCGGGCGAACCCCGCCGGATCCCCGAGCCGGAGCCGGGCGAGCGCGGGGCGCGCCGGTGCCTCGGGGCGGGCCGGCCGGACGGAGGTCCCGGGCAGCTCTCCGGGAGGATCGGTCCGTTCCCGCCAGGCCCGTGCCCACCGGAGGGTCGGCTCCGGGTCCGCCGACAGGTGGCGCATGCGGTGGACGAGCCGGTGGTCGTCGATCAGATCGGACGCCAGGCCCTGCGGCAGGGAGGGCACCCGCTGCGCCAACCACAGCCTCAGGCGTTCTCCCAGCCGGTTGAGGAACTCCTCGCCCCGGGGCGTCAGTTCGGCGTGAGCGAGGAGCGTGCGCAAACCCGAGGCGGTCTGTGCCCGCCGCAGCGCGAACTCGAACGCGGCGCTGTCCCGAGCCGGTCCGGGCTCGGCGCGCCGCACCCGGTCCCACCAGAATCCGGTCACGCCCAGGAACGCGTACACCCCCTGGAGGAGTCCGCGCAGCGGTCGCGGGTCCAGCCGCCAGGGCGCGTAGTGGATCTCCTCCAGGCCCCCTTCGATCAGGGGCAACAGGTCCATCAGGGCGCTGAGTTTGATGTGCTGGGCCTCGTGCACCAGCGCGGCGGCGAGGGTCAGCGGGTCCGTGGCCCCGTTGAGCAGCACACAGCCGTACGCCTCCGGCGATGAGGCGCTGAACGGTTCGGGCCAGGCGGCGTACGGCACGGGCACGACGGAGGCCAGACAGGCGCCGATTCCCCGCGGGTCCACCTGACGCTGCTCCGAGACCAGCCGCCACGCATTGTCGAATCGCTCCTGCCAGCCCTGCCACTCTTCGTCGTCGAGCCGCTCCGGGCCTCGGATCCGGAGAAAGTCGCGATAGGGGTCGATGTCATCGACAACGGGCGAGCAGACAATCCCCTGGTGTTCTCCGCGCAGTCGCCGCAGACCGTGCCAGCCAGGAGCGTCCTCGGATAAGTCGGCGGGCAGCGTCACCGAATGCGGGCCGGATAACACCGCCGCCTTCTTCCCGCTCATGACGACCTCGGCGACATCGGTCGTGTCCGGAATGCGGGCGAATCCCAGGGCCGGCAATATCACCCCGCCCTCGCGCACGGGAACGGCGCCGCGAAAGTCGATTCCGGCGAGAAGAGCGGCGGAGGCGGCTACGGCATACAGATAACCCACCGCACTCCACAGCGGCTCGTCCCCCGATTCCAGACCGCGCAGCCTGCGCAAACAGCGGTTGAGCCACACACCCATGGGAGGGTGCAGCAGCAGCCTGTCCACGGCGGCCGGGGAGCGGTGCTCGGCCCGAACCAGCAGGTGCCAGGCGTCCCGGGGCGGGGGGAGAGGGCCGGGCAGGGCGGGATGCGCGGAGGCGATGTCCACCAGGGCGCGCAGCAGCAGCATGGTCCGGCTGCGCTGTCCCGACCTCAGTTCGGCCACGGCGGAGGGGCCGCCCGAACCCCGCGCCAACTCGGCGAAAACCTCCGCCGATAAACGATGGTTGAGGCCGCGCGTGGCGGAGGACGTCATAGCCGCCTAACTCACACAAGTTTCCTGCGACGCCGACGAGTTGCCGATCGTCGGCGGGCGCTGGACGATGTCGAGCAGCCGCTCCGTCACCGCGGAAAGCCCCTCGTGCCGAAGCCCCTCGCGCCGCTCGAGGTCTTCCAGTGTCGCCCCCGATAGGTCCAGTAGCTCCGTCTCGACCTCGGTCGCGACTCGTTCCATGACACGGTCCCCCTCCGGACGCTCCCTACCGGCTCATTTGCGGCATCCCCATGGTGGCCTACCCCCTATTGATTGCGAAAGGGTGAACACGGCCAGTCGGCGCCCGCCTTGTCAAGATTTTCGGACACGTCCGTGCGCCGGGGAACGCCCCGATATGCCGGTGTCATCCACCCGTTCCGGATTGCATCGCCTCGACCTCGAAGACACCTCCGCACGCCCGGAACGACCGCGCCGAGATCTTCATCGCGTCGAAGGAATCCGGCGGATAGACGCGAATCCGCGCGGCGGCGCGGCGGCACGGGGTGTCGGTCATGCCCTCGTTCAGTGTGTGCAGGGCGGCCGAGGCGCTGCCGCCGGGCGGCAGGGTGATCGGGGAGTACGTGGGGCCGCGCCGGGTGGCGGGGGCGCCGATCGCCGCGTCGGTGGAATCGAGCAGCGAGACACCGGGATATCCGGTGAGGGTGCAGGTCGTGGCGCCCTTGTTGGTGAACACCAGGGGCAGATACACATTGCCGGCGCCCACATCCACCCGGCCGGCCGCCAGCGTCAACTGCGTCTTGGAGCAGACGCGGCGCGCTCCGGAGGCGGCGGCGGGCCGTGAGGAGGACGCGTGCGAGGGGGCGGGGCGCGCCGAGGGCGGAGGGGACTGCGCGGTGTGCGAGGCCGGCCGCTCGTCCCGTGAGCCTTCGGATGTGTCGGCGGAGTCGGCCGACGGGGACGAGGGTGGTGCGGCCGAGGAGGCGGAGGTGACGGACGAGGCGCGTTGTGCGGAGTCCCCGTCCCCGGTGTCGCTGCCGCAGGCGGTGACCGTGGCCAGCGCGCCGACGAGCAGCGCGCATAAGACCGGTGGCCGGAGCGAGCGGGACCGCGATGTCGTCGTACGCCGAGCAGCCGAGCCGTTGCGTTGACTCATGAGCGACCTCCCGAGGTCAGCCATCTGCCGGGGACCGGCGGCGAGGTCGGTGCCCCGATGCCTGCCGTGCGTCCCCCTTCGGTCTCCCTTCCCCGCCTGAAGGCTCTTATGTCCGGGCACATTGAGCGCGTCAGCGCGCCAATTCCTCACATGGGATTCTCTACCGCAAACATCAGAACACCTTGTCCCAGCCAGAACCGTGGGATTACTGTTCGGCAGCCATCGCACTTGCCAACTGCCTTACCAGGACAGGAAGAAGGACTCCATGGCCGCTCGAGGACGTCATCGCCGGCCCCGCCCCCACCGTGTCTCCCGCGCCTCGCTCGCGATCACCCCGGGCGGCGCCGGTGTCGCCCTGCCGCTCATCGGCATCGGCCAGGCGAACGCCGCCTCGGCCGCCACACCCACTTCGCCCGCCCCGGCCGTCACCAGCGTCAAGACCGTCACGGCCGAGAAGGCACAGCCGCTCCTCATCGTCCCGAAGGCCGTGCCCGAACCCCCGGCCAAGGCGCACCCTCAGCCCGCCTCGTACACGGTCGTCCGCGGTGACACCCTCTCCGCGATCGCGGACACGGAGAACGTGGCGGGCGGCTGGGAGCGGCTCTACGAGATCAACCGCCAGGTGATCGGCGCCGACCCGGATGTGATCCGCCCCGGCCAGCGGCTCACCCTCGGGCGCCACTGAAAAGGCGGGCGCCACTGAACAGGCGGGCGCCTGTTACGGAAACGCGGGCAGGCACGCATCAGCCTCCGCCCGCGGCGGACCGCGGCGGACGCCCTCCGCCTCAACGGGCCTCAGCCCCGCCTCAGATCAGCAAATGTGCCTTGGAGTGGGTGACTTCCTCGATGTCGCCACCTGCCTTGCCGATCAGCCGGTGCGCCAGATTGGTCAGTGCCCGCGCCGCCGCGATCTCCTCGCCGACCCTCGGCTGTGACGGGTCCTCGGGGTTGCGGTTGGCACGGCCCTGAGCCAGCATCTCGGTGCCGTCGTGCATCCTCAGCCGGACGACCGCTTCGGTCAGCGGACCGATCTCACGGAATTCCATCTGAATGTCGCATCCCACGATCGTCTCCATCGCGATCACCTCCTGCGTCACCTTCCAGGATGCGCCTCACCCGTCTCTCCAGTCGACCGGGACAGCAACTCCACCACCTCGTCGTCCGCGGTCTGGGAGAAGTCCTCGTACCACTCCCCCACCGCCGCGAAGTCCGAGGGGGTGGAGAGGGCCACCACCTCGTCCGCGTCCTCGCGCAGCGTGGTGACCGCGTCCGGCGGCGCCACCGGCACGGCGAGGACCACCCGGGCGGCTCCCTGGGCCCGTGCGACCCGGCAGGCGGCCTGGGCCGTGGCACCGGTCGCGATGCCGTCGTCCACGACGATCACGGTCCGGCCCCCGACCGGGACCCGTGAGCGGCCCTGGCGGAACCGGTGCGCCTTGCGGGCCAGCTCCTCCCGCTCGGTCCGCTCCACCTCGGCGAGGTCCTCCTGGTCGGCCCGGCTCATCCGGACGATCGCCTCATGGACGACCCGTACGTCGCCCTCGCCGATGGCGCCGAACCCCAGCTCCCGGTGGAAGGGGACGCCGAGCTTACGGACGATGATCACGTCCAGGGGCGCATGGAGCGTCCGGGCCACCTCGAAGGCCACCGGCACCCCGCCCCGCGGCAGCCCGAGCACGACCGGTTCGGCGTCGCCCAGGGGGCGCAGCGCCTCGCCGAGACGCCGCCCGGCGTCCATCCGGTCGGTGAAGATCATGGACTCACCCCCGCTGCTCAGGAATCTTCCGCGAAGCGATCCGACGGTTACGAATCAAGCCGACGATTCGCCCGTCCGCAAACCGGCGGCCCCCGGCCGACGGCCAGGGCTCGCGAATGCCGCGGACTCCGGCACCCTGGAGATATGGAGAACGTCACCGGCCCGGGCGAGTCCGGATACCCCGTCTTCGTCGAGTCATTCGACGCCGACAGCCGCTACCGGCGGGTGCGGCTGCGCGGCCTGGGCTGCGAACCACTCGAACCGGAGGAGTTCGAGCCGCGCGTCCGGCAGGTCTTCCCCGATATCGACCTCGACGACCCGGCCCAGGTCCACTGGGAGGACCGGCCCGGGCAGTGGCCGCCCTGGCATCCGGGCGAGGCATGACCGTCCTGGTCGGCACCTCGGGATGGCAGTACCGGGACTGGCGCGGCGATCTCTACCCGGAGGGCTGTCCGCAGCGGTTGTGGCTCGAGGAGTACACCCATGCCTTCGACACGGTGGAGAGCAACAACGCCTTCTACCGGCTGCCCTCGTACGATCAGTTCGCCACCTGGCGGGAGCGCCTCCCCGAGGGCTTTGTGATGGCGCTCAAGGCGAGCCGGTACCTCACCCATATCAAGCGGCTGCGCGAGCCGGAGGAGCCGGTGGCGCGGCTGATGTCGCATGCGGCGGGGCTCGGCGACCGGCTGGGGCCGGTGCTGCTCCAGTTGCCGCCCACGCTGCGGGCCGACGGCGAGCTGCTGGACCGCGCTCTGCGCTGCTTCCCCGCCGGGACGCGGGTGGCCGTCGAACCGCGGCACACCTCCTGGTGGACCGAGGAGATCCGTACGGTGTTGGAGCGCCGCGCGGCCGCGCTGTGCTGGGCCGACTCCGGCTCCCGCCCGGTCACCCCGCTGTGGCGGACCACCGGGTGGGGGTATGTGCGCTTCCACGGCGGCCTCGCCCGGCCGGCCCCGCACTACGGGCGTCAGGCGCTGGACACCTGGGCGCGGCGGATCCGGGACACCTGGCCGGCCGGGGCGCGGGTCTACGCGTACTTCAACAACGACACGGGCGGGGCGGCGGTGCACGACGCGGCCGTCTTCGCCCGCGCCGTGTCCCGCGGCGGGCGCCCGGTCAGCGCCGCCCCCGCGCGGTAGCGCCGGTGCCCGCCGGGCTCATTCCTTCACCGCCCCGCCCAGCATGCCCTCGATGAACCGGCGCTGAAGCGCCACATAGACCACGACCACCGGCAGGGCGATGAGCACCGAGGCCGCCGCGAGGAGCGAGGCGTCGGAGCTGTGCCGGCCCTGGAAGAAGGCGAGGCCGAGGGGGACCGTGCGATGGGCCTCGTCGCTGACCATCACCAGGGCCATCAGGAACTCGTTCCAGGTCCACATGAAGGTGATCACGACCATGGTGGAGATCGCCGGGCGGCCCATCGGGACCAGGACCCGCCACAGCGTGGTCCAGGTGTTCGCCCCGTCGATCCGGGCCGCCTCGATCACCGACCGTGCGCTGCCGCGGAAGTACGTGCGCATCCAGAAGACCCCGAAGGCCAGCGACTGCGCGGTCTGCGGCAGGATCAACGCCCAGTAGCTGTCGGTGAGTTCGGCGTAGCGCAGATCGAAGTAGAGCGGGACGACCAGTGCCTCCTGGGGCAGGGTCAGCCCGATCACGAAGAGGTGGAAGAGCACCGTGGAGCCGGGGAAGCGCATCACCCCGAAGGCGTACGCGGCGAGGACGGCCAGCACGGTGGTGGCGGCCACCACGACCGCGGTGACCAGGACCGAGTTCCCAGATAGGTGCCGAAGTGGCCACGGCTCCAGGCGTCGGCGAAGTTGTTCCAGTGCAGTCCGCCCTTGGGCAGCGAGAAGCCGGTGTCCAGGGAGTTCTGCGAGCCGAAGGCCGTGGAGAGGATGCCGATCACGGGGGTGAGCGCGATGACGGTGAAGAGGGCGAGGATGCCGTAGGTGACGGTGCGTTCCAGGCGTGTGGTCATGACCGCCGCCCTTCCACGAGCCGGGAGACCGTGACGGTCAGGACGAAGATCAGAACGGTGAGGGCCACGCCGACGGCGGCGGCCGAGCCGACCTGGTTGGTCTCGAAAGCCCGGTGGTAGACCTCGTAGGCGGGTACGGAGGTGGCGTTTCCGGGGCCGCCGCTGGTGGTGATGTAGATCAGGTCGAAGTTGCGCAGCCCCGCCACGATGGTCAGGGTCAGCGCCACCGCGATCTGCGGTCGCAGACCGGGCAGGGTGACGGTGAGGAATTCGCGCAGCGGACCGGCGCCGTCCATCCGTGCCGCCTCGTACAGCTCGCGCGGGATGCGCTGGGCCCCGGCGAGGAAGAGGACCATGCACAGCCCGGTGCCGACCCAGGTGCCGACGATGCCGACGGCGGGCAGCGCCCAGGTGTAGTCGCCGAGCCAGGGGCGGGCGAGGCCGCCGAGGCCGACCGCGCGCAGGGCGTCGTTGAGCAGCCCGTCGGGGGCGAGGATCGAGCGCCAGGCCACGCCGACCACGATCAGCGCCAGGACCTGCGGCAGGAACAGCACCGTACGGAAGAAGGTCATCCCCCGGATCCGGACCCGGGACATCAGGGCGGCCAGCAGCAGCCCGATGGCCACCGGCAGGGCCGCGTAGAAGACGAGCAGCAGCAGCGCGTGGAGGAAGGGGGCGCGCAGGCTCGCATCGCTGAACAGGGCGCGGTAGTTGTCGAATCCGGCGGGGGTGGCGACCGTCAGCCCGTCCCAGTGGACGAACGACAGCCACACCGACTGCCCGAACGGGTAGAGCAGGAAGGCGGCGTACACGATCAGCGCGGGCAGGATGTACACATACCCGATGGCGCGCGGCTCTCCGGGCGCCCGGCGGCGGTAGGCCCTGGTCACAGCGGTGGCCTTCATCGGGTCCCCGCCGGTGCGGGGGTGGCCTTGTGCTGCTCGCGCTGCTTGTTCATAAACGCGCCGTAGTCCTTCTCCAGGGTCGCCGCGAAGGCGTCCGGGGAGGTCTTGCGGCTGATCACGCCCTGGAGGGCGGCCGAGAGCGTGTCGTAGAAGGTGGGGGTGGCGTAGTCCAGGTACGGGACGAGTCCGTCGGCGGCGCTCAGCCGCTTCCAGCCGGCAATCATCTGGCCGTCGGCGCTGTCCGGGCTCACCTGCGACGCGGCCTTGCCCGGTACGGCGGGCAGCACTCCGTGCCGGGTCATGACGTCGGCGGCGTGCGCGTCGGTGAGGAAGTCCAGATAGGCGGCGGCCACCTCCGGGTGGCGGGAGCGGGAGGTGATGGACCAGGCGAGCCCCTGGCCGCCGGTGGTGACGGGGTCGCCGCCGGCCTTGGCGGGCGGGGGCGGCATGATGCCCAGCTTGCCGCCCATGGACTTCTTGAGGTCGGCCAGTTGCCAGGTGCCGGTCAGCAGATACGCGCCGTCGCCGGAGGCGAACTTCTTGGCCGCGTCGTCATAGCCGAGGCCGTTGGCGCCGCCCGGCAGATAGCCGCGCCTCATCCAGTCGGCGAAGGTGGCCGCGGCGCCCTTGGTGGCGGCGTTGTCGAAGCCGTCGCCGCGGCCGAGGACGGTGTCGCGGGCGTCGGCGGCGCCGAGCTGGTCGTGCAGCACCCCGAAGGTGTGGATGGCCGGGTACTTGTCGAGGTTGCCGAACTGGACCGGCAGCTCGCCGCGGTCCTTGAGCCGGGCCAGGCCGTCGGTGAACTCGCCCCAGGTGCGCGGGGGTTGGAGCCCGGCCCGCTTCAGCAGCTCCTTGTTGTAGTAGAGGCCGATGTACTCGCCGGTCTGGGAGATGCCGTACAGCCGCCCCCTGCCGAAGTCGTTGCCGTCGGCGGAGACCCGGTTGAGGCCCAGCAGGGTGCCGGGGTAGCGGGTGTTCCAGTCGTAGATCCCGGCGTAGTTGTCGAGCGGGGCGAGCAGCCCGGCCCGGACGAAGGCCACCATGTCCGGGTAGCCCTGGTTGGCCTGGATGACATCGGGCGGATTGTTGCCGGAGACGGCCAGCTTCAGGGTGGTCTTCAGATCGGTGAAGCTCCGGGCGACCCGCTTGATCCGCACATTGGGGTACTTCTTCTCGAACTCCCGGTTCAGTTGCTGTATCTCGCCGTTGGTCCCGCCGCGTATCTCCTGGTCCCACACGGTCAGCGTGGTCTTTCCGGCCTTGGCCGGATCGGGTATCGCGGTGGCCGCGCCGGTCCCGGCACCGGCGGCCCCCGAGCCGTCGGTGCCGGGGACACACCCCGCGGCGAGCAGGACGACGCCGACGGCGAGCGCGGCCGGGACGGCTCTGCCACGCGGCCGGCGCGCCCGGGTACGGGCGAGTTCCATGGGGTTCTCCTCGATGCGGTGGTCAGGAGCGTCAGGACCGTTGGGCACTGTCATGCACCCGGAAGCCGATGGTGGGCTGAGCCCGCAGCCGTGGGCAGTCGCGCACCCGGTCCGGGATCAGCTCGCCCAGGAAGGCGTAGCGGCGGGCGAGTTCGGCCGCCTCCGCCCCGCCGTCGGCGGGCCGCCGCGCCCGGTTCCACCAGGCGGCCACCTCCGGCCAGCCGGGCGCGGCCAGGGAGCCGCCGAAGTGCTGGACGGAGAGGGCGGCGGTGAGGTTGGCGAAGGCGAGTCGGTCGGCGAGCGGCCAGCCCGCGAGCGTTCCGGTCATGAATCCGGCCACGAAGACATCGCCCGCCCCGGTCGGGTCCAGGGCGTCCACGGGCAGCCCGGGCACCTCGGCGCTCTCCCCGGTGAGCGAGTCGATGGCCACGGCGCCCTCGGCGCCCCGGGTGACGACCGCGATCGGCACCAGCTCGGCCAGGGCGCGCACCGCCCGCTCGGGGCTGTCGGTGCGGGTGTAGCGCTGGGCCTCGGCCGCGTTGGGCAGGAAGGCGTGGGCGTAGGGCAGATCGGGGAGCGCGGCGGGGTCCCAGCGGCCGGATTCGTCCCAGCCGACATCGGCGAAGATCTTGCTGCCCTGGGCGTGTGCCCGGCCCACCCAGTCCTCCTGGCGGCCCGGTTCGAAGGCGGTCACACAGGCGCGGGAGCGGGGCGGCGCGCCCTGGACGGCGGGCGGCGGGGCCGGGTGCTCATGGGTGACCATGGTGCGCTCGCCCTCGTACGCCATGGAGACGGTGACCGGGGAGTGCCAGCCGGGGACGCGCCGGGAGTGGGTGAGGTCCACGCCCTCGCCGAGGGCGAGGCTCTCCCAGCAGTAGTCGCCGTAGACATCGGTGCCGAAGGCGGCGGCCAGCGTGGTGTGCAGTCCCAGCCGGGCCAGGGCGGTGGCCATGTTGGCGATGCCGCCGGGGCTCGATCCCATGCCGCGCGCCCAGGACTCGGTGCCGCGGACGGGGGCGTGGTCGAGCCCGGTGAAGATGATGTCCAGGAACACGGTGCCGGTGAGGTAGACGTCGTGCTCGGGGTCCGTGGCGGCGCGCAGCGCCGCGAGCGGGTCGATCGGCTGGATCGGATCGGGTGTTGCGGCCGTGGTGCTCACCGACGTGCCTTTCCTTGTGCGGCATGGCGTGTTCGCGTGGATGTGGCGTGAGCGACACCTTGCACCCCGGATGGGGTGAATGCAAGAGGTCGATCACAGTCGCGCACACTCGCTCATCTGGAGTACGTTGCCACCATGCTGCGAGAGACCCGCCACGAGAAGCTGCTGAGCATCCTCGGCGAGGAGGGCGTGCTGCCCATCGGGGAGATCGCCACGCGTCTGGGCATCAGCGAGGCCACCGCCCGCCGGGACCTCACCGAGCTGGGCCGGGCGGGCCGGCTCACCCGGATCTACGGCGGCGCGGTGGCGGCCCCCACCGAGGACGAGGAGCGCCCGTTCGGCGAGGTGGCGGTCGACGACCTGGCCGACAAGGAGGCCGTCGCCCGGGCCGCCGCGGAGCTGATCGCGGACGGCGATGTGCTGCTGCTGGACATCGGCACCACCACCCTCCAGCTCGCCAAGCTGCTGCGCGGCCGACCGGTCACCGTGGTGACCAGCAATCTCGCGGTCTACGACGAGCTGCGCGACGACCCGAAGGTGACCCTGATCCTGCTGGGCGGGCAGGTGCGCGCCAACTACCGCTCCCTGGTCGGCTTTCTCACCGAGTCCAACCTCCGCCAGTTGCGGGTGGGCCGGCTCTTCCTCGGCGCGAGCGGGGTCCTTCCCGACGGCAGCGTGCTGGACAGCACCCATGTGGAGGTGCCGGTCAAACGGGCCATGCTCGGCGCCACCCGGGAGGTGGTGCTGCTCGCCACCGCGGGGAAGTTCCCCGGTGACACCGGCCTGGCCCGGATCTGCGGACCGGAGCGGATCGACACCCTGATCACCAACAAGACATCCGACCCGGCGACGCTCGCCGTATTCCGCGAGGCCGATGTGGAGGTAGTGACCGTATGAGGCTGACTGTGCTGGGCGGCGGCGGGTTCCGTATGCCCCTGGTGTACCGGGCCCTGCTCGATGACACCGGGGACAAGGCCGGGCGCTGCACCGAGCTGGTGCTGTACGACACCGACCCGCACCGGCTGGACGCGATCCGCGCGGTCCTGGCCGAACAGGCCGAGGGCCGCCCCACCGCCCCCAAGGTCCGGGCCACCACCGATCTGGACGAGGCGCTGCGCGGCGCCGACTTCGTGTTCTCGGCCATCCGCGTGGGCGGACTGGAAGGCCGGGCCAACGATGAGCGGATTCCGCTCGGCGAAGGGGTGCTGGGGCAGGAGACCGTCGGCGCGGGCGGGGTGCTCTACGGGCTGCGCACCCTCCCGGTGGCACTGCGGATCGCGGAGCGGATCGCCACCGTGGCCCCGGACGCGTGGGTCATCAACTTCACCAACCCCGCGGGCATGGTCACCGAGGCCATGCAGCGGGTGCTCGGCGACCGGGTGATCGGCATCTGCGACTCCCCGGTCGGCCTGTGCCGCCGCGCCGCGCGGGCGGTCGGGGCCGATCCGGACCGGGCCGGCTACGACTATGTGGGCCTCAACCATCTGGGCTGGCTGCGCCGGGTGATGGTGGACGGCCGGGACCGGCTGCCCCAGTTGCTCGGCGACACCGCCGCCCTGGAGTCGTTCGAGGAGGGCAGGCTCTTCGGCGCCGAGTGGCTGCGGGCGCTCGGCGCGCTGCCGAACGAGTATCTGCACTACTACTACTTCAACCGGGAGGCGGTGGCCTCGATCCGCCAATCCCCGGCCACCCGTGGGGAGTTCCTCCGCGACCAGCAGGCCAGATTCTACGAGACGGCGGGCTCCGGCGCGCCCGGGGCGCTCGGGGCGTGGGAGCGCACCCGGCTGGAGCGCGAGGCCACGTATATGGCCGAGAGCCGCGAGGCCACCGGCGGCTGGGAGCGCGACTCCTGCGATCTGGACGGCGGCGGCTACGACCGGATCGCACTCGCCATCATGCGGGCCATCGCCCGCGATGAGCGCGCCACGCTGATCCTCAACGTACGCAACCGTACGGCGGTGCCCGGTCTTGACGAGGACGCCGTGGTGGAGGTGCCCTGTCTGGTGGACGCGGGCGGGGCGCGGCCACTGGCGACCGGCGCGGTGGCGCCGGACCAGCTCGGCCTGATGCTGTCGCTCAAGGCCGTGGAGCGCTCGGCCATCGAGGCGGCCACGACCGAAGCGGGCAGCGATTCGGGCATCGCCCGCGGCGCGGCCCTGCGGGCCCTGGCACTCCACCCCTTGGTGGACTCGGTCAAGGTCGCGGGCCGGATTCTGGATGCCTCCGGGGCGCTCGCCCGCTCATAGGGCCTGTCTGGGGTTGTGATCTGGGCTCGCGGGGCGTGGCACGCTCCCCCAGCTACCGCTGGGAGGTACCCCCTCTCGCGGCGTTGCCGAAACGCCCTAGTAGCTCCGCTACGAGGGCCTTCCGGCGCCTTGCGATCGCACGCACCACGCCCCGCTCCCTGATCCAGATCACAACCCCAGACAGGCCCTAGCACATGTCCGTTCGGGCATTCCCCAGTATCTGGAGGCGCCCGGTCGGGCTCCGTTCACGCCCTCTTTCGGTAAACGGGCGAGAATCGGGCCCTGGTTAAGGACAATCAGGCATCCGGGTTCCTCACCGTCCGTTGCCTCATCCGTTCTGACCTGCTGAGATAACGGTTGTGAAACGGGCGCATACGGTCATGATCTCTGCGGTGCCAAGGCTGGCCACTCCTGTTGCACGCTTGTAAAACTGCCATCCAAGCCGAAAGAGAAGGCAGGAGGTGCGGCGTGGACGCCGAGGAACGCCGTCGGGAGATCCTCGACAAGGCTCGCCGTGCCGGCGTCGTCGATGTGGGCAAACTCGCCGCCGACCTCGGGGTGTCCAAGGAGACGGTCCGCCGCGATCTGCGGGTTCTGGAACAGCATGGACTGGTGCGGCGTACCCATGGCGGCGCCTACCCCGTGGAGAGCGCCGGTTTCGAGACCACCCTGGCCTTCCGCACCACCATGCATGTGCCGGAGAAGTCGCGGATCGCGACCGCGGCAGCCGATCTGCTGGGCGATGCCGAGACGGTCTTCATCGACGAGGGATTCACCCCGCAACTGATCGCGGAGTCCCTGCCCAGGGACCGGCCGCTCACCGTGATCACCGCTTCCCTCACGACCGCCACCGGCCTCGCCACCCGTGACAACACCACCGTGCTGCTCCTCGGCGGCCGGGTGCGCGGGGGCACGATGGCCACCGTCGACCACTGGGCAACGCATATGCTCTCGGGCTTCGTCATCGACCTGGCGTTCATCGGCGCCAACGGCATATCCCGCCAGTACGGCCTGACCACTCCGGATCCGGCGGTCAGCGAGATCAAGGCGCAGGTGGTGCGGGTGTCCCGGCGGAAGATCTTCTCCGGGGTGCACACCAAATTCGGAGCCGTCAGCTTCTGCCGGTTCGCCGATGTCTCGGACTTCGAAACGATTGTGACCGACACCGGTCTACCGCTGACCGAGGCACATCGCTATTCGCTGCTGGGCCCCCAGATCGTCAGGGTCTGACGCCCTCCCCCCGCTGTTTCTCACCTTCCCCACGTCCCTTCGATTGGACCCGTTATGCCAGTCCTGACTCTTCGTGCTGCCCGGATACCGGTGGTGGCCCTGACCGCGGGCGCGCTCCTGACCGGTTGCGCCGGTATGGGGGGCGGCAGCTCAGGCGACAAGACCATCCGCGTGCTGATGGTGAACAACCCGCAGATGGTGGACTTGCAGAAGCTCACCCAGAAGTATTTCACCAAGGAAACGGGCATCACGGTCAAATTCACGATGATGCCCGAGAACGAGGTCCGCGACAAGATCAGCCAGGACTTCGCCAATCAGGCGCGCCAGTACGACGTGGCCACCATCAGCAATTTCGAGGTGCCCTTCTACGCGAAGAACGGCTGGCTGATGCCGCTGGACGGCTATGCCGCCAAGGACAAGGCATTCGATCAGAAGGACGTCCTCCCCTCGATGCGGGAGTCGCTGACCGCCGAGGACGGCAAGCTCTACGCCGAGCCCTTCTACGGTGAGTCGTCGTTCCTGATGTACCGCAAGGACGTCCTCGCCGAGAAGCATCTGAAGATGCCCGAGCGGCCCACCTGGCAGCAGGTCGCGGACATCGCCTCCAAGGTCGACGGCGCCCGCAAGGGCATGAACGGCATCTGCCTGCGCGGACTGCCCGGCTGGGGTGAGCTGATGGCCCCGCTGACCACGGTGGTCAACACCTTCGGCGGCACCTGGTTCACCAAGGACTGGAAGGCGCGACTGGACTCGCCCGAGTTCACCAAGGCGACCAAGTTCTATGTCGACCTGGTGCGCAAGCACGGTGAGGCCGGTGCGGCCCAGTCGGGCTTCGCCGAATGCCTGAACAACCTCACCCAGGGCAAGAGCGCCATGTGGTACGACGCCACCTCGGCCGCCGGGTCGCTGGAGGCCGCCAAGTCCCCGGTCAAGGGCAAGATCGGATATGTCCAGGCGCCGGTGGAGAAGACCGACAGCTCGGGCTGGCTCTACACCTGGGCCTGGGGCGTCCAGAAGGCGACCCGCCACCCCGACAACGCGTGGAAGTTCATCTCCTGGGCATCCAGCAAGAAGTACGAGGAGCTGGTCGGCAAGAAGTTCGGCTATGCCAACGTACCCGCGGGCAAACGGTCGTCCACCTATGCCAATCCGGACTACCGCGACACCGCCGGCTCCTTCTCCGAGGAGACCCGCAAGGCGATCCTCGGCGCCAAGCCGCGTGATCCGGGAGTGCAGCCGCGGCCGACCATCGGCATCCAGTTCGTCGATATCCCCGAATTCGCCGATCTGGGCACCAAGGTCGCCCAGGAGATCAGCGCCGCCATCGCCGGAAAGCAATCCGTCGAATCGGCATTGCAGAAGTCGCAGAAGCTGGCCGAGAAGGTCGGCGAGGAGTACCGATGAGTAATCCGACGACGGCAGTATCCGTGAGCGGCGAGCGGCCACCGACCGCGACACCCGCCTCCGCACCGCGCCCGGTGGCGCGGCGGAACCGGGCCCGGGAGTGGGCCACCCGGGCGCCGCTGCTGCCCGCACTGATCTTTCTGATCGTGGTCACCCAGCTTCCGTTCGTGGCCACGCTGGTGATCTCGCTCTTCGACTGGAACTCGTTCCGGCCCGACCGCCGCGCCTTCGCGGGGCTGGACAACTACAAGACGGTGCTCAGCGACGACGCGCTGCGCGAGTCCATCGTCACCACTGTGTTGCTGACCGCCTCCGTGGTGATCGTCAGCGTGGTGCTGGGGCTGCTGCTGGCGCTGCTGCTGGACCGCAAGTTCCGTGGCCGGGGCCTGGTCCGCACCATGCTCATCGCACCGTTCCTGCTGGTGCCGGTGGCCTCGGCGCTGCTGTGGAAGCACGCGCTGTACAACCCCGAGTACGGCCTGTTCAACGGCGTGCTCAACTGGCTGGGCGGGCCCCAGCCGGAGTGGCTCACCGATACGCCGCTGATCGCGGTGGAGGCGTCGCTGATCTGGCAGTGGACGCCGTTCATGATGCTCATCCTGCTGGCCGGGCTACAGAGCCGCCCGCTGGACATGATCGAGGCGGCCCGGCTGGACGGGGCGGGCAACTGGCAGATCTTCCGCTTCCTGACGCTTCCGCATCTGCGCCGCTATCTGGAGCTCGGCACCCTGCTCGGGTCCATCTACATCGTGCAGAACTTCGACGCCGTCTTCACCATGACCCGCGGTGGCCTGGACACCGCCAACCTGCCGTACACCATTTACGAAACCTTCTACAACGCCCACGAGTACGGGCTGGCATCGGCCGCGGGGGTCGTGGTGGTGATCGGCACGATCATCATCGCCACCTTCGCGCTGCGCGTGGTGTCGTCCCTCTTCCGTGAGGAGGCGTCCCGCGCATGACCGCCGTGAGCACCCCGGTGCCCATCACATCGATTCCGGAAGCCACCCGCCGGGCCAAGCGGCGCGGTGCCGCGCTCGGCGTACTGGCCTGGTTCATCGGCATCGTCTTCGTCCTGCCGGTGCTGTGGATGCTGCTGACCTCGTTCCACTCCGAGGCCGACGCCGCCACCAACCCGCCGTCGCTGGCCGCTCCGCTGACCCTCGACGGGTACAAGGACTTCTTCGGCGTGGGCGGCGGGGCCAGCCCCTGGCCCGCGCTGCTCAACTCGGTGGGCACCTCCCTCTTCTCCACCTGCTTCGTGCTGGTGCTGGCGCTTCCGGCGGCGTTCGCGCTGTCGATCCGTCCGGTGCGCAAGTGGACGGATGTGATGTTCTTCTTCCTGTCCACCAAGATGCTGCCCGTGGTGGCCGGACTGCTGCCGGTGTTCCTGTTCGCCAGGGACATCAACTTCCTGGACAACGTCTGGCTGTTGGTGATCCTCTACACCTCGATGAACCTGCCGATCGCGGTGTGGATGATGCAGTCCTTCCTCGCCGACATCCCGGTGTCCATCATCGAGGCCGCCCAGATGGACGGGGCGCGGCTGCCCACCATCCTGTGGCGGGTCGTCGCCCCGATCGCGGGCCCGGGCATCGCCGCCACCTCGCTGATCTGCTTCATCTTCAGTTGGAACGAGATGCTCTTCGCCCAAGTGCTCACCGGTGTGGTCGCCCAGACCGCCCCGGCGTTCCTGACCACGTTCGTCACCAGCCAGGGGCTGTTCCTGGCCAAGGTGTGCGCGGCGTCGATGGTCATTTCTCTGCCGGTGCTCGCCGCCGGTTTCGCCGCCCAGGACAAGCTGGTCCAGGGCCTGTCGCTAGGAGCAGTCAAATGAGGGCCGCAGTCATCGAAGCCCCCGGCAAGGTCACCGTCGCCACCGTCGCGGACCCCACCCCGGGCCCCCGTGAGGTCGTGGTGGACGTGGCGGCCTGCGGGCTGTGCGGCACCGATCTGCACATTCTGCAAGGGGAGTTCGCGCCCACGCTGCCGATCGTGCCCGGGCATGAGTTCGCCGGTGTGGTCGTCGGTCTCGGCAGCGGTGTCACCGAGCTGGAGGTGGGCGACCGGGTCGCGGTCGACCCCTCCCTGCACTGCCATGAGTGCCGTTACTGCCGGATCGGCCGGGGCAATCTGTGCGACAACTGGAACGCGATCGGGGTCAGCGTCGCCGGCGGGGCCGCCGAGTTCGCGGTGGCCCCGGTGGCCAACTGCGTCAAGCTGCCCGAGCATGTGGACGTGGCCGACGCGGCCCTGATCGAGCCGCTGTCCTGCGCGGTGCGCGGCTATGACGTGCTCAACGGCAACCTGGGCGCCGAGGTGCTCATCTACGGCTCCGGCACCATGGGGCTGATGATGCTGGAGCTGGCCAAGCGGACCGGCGCCGCCAGTGTGGACATGCTCGACGTCAACTCCGAGCGGCTGGCCACCGCCGGCACCCTCGGCTGCACCCGGTCCGCCGCCTCGGCGGACGAGCTGGAGCAGCCGCGCGGCTGGGACGTGGTCATCGACGCCACCGGCAACCAGGCGGCCATTCAGGACGGCCTGGGCCGGGTGGCCAAGGCCGGAACGTTCCTCCAGTTCGGTGTCTCCGACTACGCGACACGGGCCACCATCGAGCCGTACAAGATCTACAACCAGGAGATCACCATCACCGGGTCCATGGCCGTGCTGCACAGCTATGAGCGTGCCGCCGGGCTGTTCGCGACCGGGGTGCTGGACCCGAAGATCTTCATCAGCCACCGGCTGCCGCTGGAGGAGTACCCCCAGGCGCTCGACCAGTTCAAGGCGGGACAGGGCCGGAAGATCGTGGTCGTCCCGTAACCGTACGTGGTTGACGGCCCAGGCCCGGGGCACCAGGCTTGGGCCGTCATTGATCACGGTCGGCGGGAGGGCGGGCAATGGGCAAGGGCGACGCGGTGGTGGTGGGCGGAGGGCTCGCGGGCACACTGGCCGCGGGGGCGCTCCTCGGCCACGTCGACACGGTCACCCTGGTGGAGCGCGACCGCTACCCGGAGCAGCCCGCCTTCCGCAAGGGCGTGCCCCAGGGCCGTCATCTGCATGTCTTCCTCAGCGGCGGACGGCGCGCCCTGGAAGAGCTGTTCCCCGGGCTGAACGGTGAGCTGGAGGCGGCGGGCGCGCACCGTCTGGAGGCGCCCCGCGATGTGATCACCAAGGCCCCCAACGGCTGGCAGCGCCGCTTCCACGAGGGCAGGCACGCCACGACGAGCTGCACCCGGGCGCTGTTCGACGCCACCGTACGGGCGCGGGTGCTGGCCGAGGCCGAGGGGTCCGGGACCCGGGTGGAGGTGCTCCAGGGCACCGAGGCCATCGGGCTGCTCGGCGGCGCGGACCGGGTGACCGGCGTACGGGTGCGGGCGCGCGACGCCGGGCGCGCCGAGCGGGAATTACCGGCCGATCTGGTCGTGGACGCCTCGGGGCGCGGCTCGCGCGCCCCCAAGTGGCTGGCGGAACTGGGCGCTCCGGCGCCGCGCGAGGAGATCGTCGACGCCGGGATCGGCTACTGCACCCGGATGTTCCGGCCCGCCGAGCCGCTGGACATGGTGATGGTCATCCAGCCGCGCCCGGACTGTCCGCGCGGCGCCGCATGGTCCCCGGTCGAGGGCGGCAACTGGCTGCTGACGCTGTCGGGGGTGCGCGGTCAGCATCCGCCGACCGAGGGCTCGGAGGTGCTCGGCTTCGTCAAGTCGCTGAACGAGCCGACGCTGTACGAGCATCTGCGGAGCTGTGAGCCGGTGTCCCCGCCGTACGGGTTCCGCGACACCTCCAACCGCCGCCGCCACTACGACGCCCCGGGCGCGCTGCCCGAGGGGTTTCTCGCGGTCTCGGACGCCGCCTGCACCTTCAACCCGATCTACGGTCAGGGCATGGCGGTGGCCGCCCTCAGCGGGCTCGCCCTGCGCCGCTGTCTGGCCGAATCAGGTCTGCGGCCCGGCTTCGCGGCCACGGCCCAGCGCGCCGTGGCCCGGGCGAGCGACACCGCCTGGCTGACCGCCGTCGGCGCGGACCGCCCGTACGCCGCGGACGCGGGCACCACACCCGCCGGGGCGGCCGAGCGGCTGCGGAGCTGGTACTTCGGGCGGCTGGCGGACCGGGCGGGGATCGACCCGGTGGTCGGCGCGGCGTTCCGTGACGTCACCTATCTGGCGGCGGGCCCGTCCCGGCTGCTCTCCCCCGGGGTCGCCCTGCGAACGGTGCTGCTGCCGAGGGCCCGGGGCCTGGCGGACCCGCCGCTGCGCGTGGAGAGCTGACCCGGGCCCGGGGCTTTCGCCGGGCGGAGCCCCCGGACCCCCGTCCCGTGGGCTCCGCCGCCCCCGGGCCTCCGGGGGATGCGCTCAGGCGCTCGCGTCCCGCAAATGCGCGGCTGCCGCCTGCTCCAGGTGGACCAGGTCACTGCTGACGGTGGCGAAGGTGAAGCCCTGGGCCAGGCGCCTGGCGGCAGTCGCCCCGTCCGGGCAGTGGATTCCGGCGGCGATGCCCGCGGTCCGTGCCTCCTGCGCGACCTTCGCCAGCGCCGCCTCGAACTTCTCCGCCACCGAGGTGTCGGTCGAGGTCCGGCCGCCGAGCGCGATGGTGAGGTCGGAGGGGCCGATGTAGACGCCGTCGAGCCCGTCCGCGGCACAGATCTCCGCGGTGTTGGCCAGTGCCTGGGCCGTCTCGATCATCACGATGCAGGCGACCCGCTGATTGGACTCGGCCGGGGCGGGGCCCACCCGCAGACCCGAGCGCATCGGGCCGTAGGAGCGCACGCCGAGCGGGGGGTAGCGGCAGGCGGCGACCGCGGCGGCCGCCTCCTCGGCGGTGTTGACCAGCGGGACGATGACCCCGCGGGCCCCGGCGTCCAGGGCCTGGCCGATCCAGAAGCCGTCGTTGGCCGGGACGCGCACCATACCGGCGGCGGTGCCGCGGGGGAAGTGTTCATGCTGTCAGCTTCTCTCGTTCTCTCTCGTTGAGCTTTTCCGCAGGCGGCTACGGGGTGGGCCATGGCGCGTTCACACCACGGCGTTCACCGGTTCCTCTCCCCGCAGGACGCGCACCACATCGGCGGCCACGGTGGCGCCCATCGCGGCGTTGGCCTGCTGGGTGAACGCGGCGCAGTGCGGGGTCAGCACCGCGTTGGGGGCGGTGAGCAGCGGATTCCCGGTGGGCGGCTCGGTGGCGAACACATCGATACCGGCCGCCGCGAGATGTCCGCTGTGCAGCAGCTCGGCCAGGGCGCCCTCGTCGACCAGCCCGCCGCGCGCCGTATTGATGACGCAGGACCCCGGTTTCATGGCCGTCAGTTCGGCGCGGCCGAGCAGCGGTCCGCCGGACGGCATCGGCAGATGCAGGGTGATCACATCGGCGGCCGCGATCAGCTCGTCGAGGGTCACGGCCGGCACCCCCTGCTCGGCGAAGACGTTGGCGGGAAGGGGGGGGTCGTAGGCGATGAGGTCCATGTCGAAGCCCCGGGCGCGGCGGGCGACCGCCTGGCCGATCCGGCCGAAGCCGACGATGCCGAGGGTGCGCCCGGCCAGTTCGGGCCCGAAGAAGCGGTCCCAGCGGTCGCCGGTGACCGAGGCGTGCGCGGGCACGATCCGCCGTACGGCGGCCAGCAGCAGGGCCATCGTCATATCGGCGACCGCGGTGGTGTTGCTCCCGGGGGCGTTGACCACGCGGACCCCGTGGGCGGCGGCCGCGGCCAGGTCGATGTTGTCGGTGCCGACGCCGTGTTTGGCGACGACGTCAAGTCCCGGTGCCGCGTCCAGGACGGCCGCCGTCACCGGGTCGAGCCCGACGACCAGCGCCCTGACCCCCTCGGCCTCCTCGATCAACTGCCGCTCGGTGAGCGGATGCGCCGCGCTCGCGGTGCGCGCCCGTACCCCGGCGGCCTCGAACACCTCCCAGGGCTCGCGCGCCTGCTGCCCGAAGCTGGGTGTGGTCACCAGGACCTCACGGCCGGCCCCGGCCTCGTTCGTCTCGTTCAACGCGCTCAACTCCCCACCCCGAACCCGAGGACATCGAGGACCGAATAGATTCCCAGGGCGCCGATGGCCGTACTGCTGAGCACCAGCGCGCCGTTCAGCACCGGGTTGCGGCGGAACCGCGGATCGACCTCCGTGGCGCGCAGCCGCCAGACCGCGATCACGACCGCGAGCAGGAAGATCCCGCCCGCGATGCCCCCGGCCTGCACCATCAGCACCGGCTCCTGGAGATAGAGGTAGAAGGCGGCCCACAGGGGCGGCAGGACGACGGTGAGCACGCGGATGACGCGCTGCCGGGCCTTGACGTTCCGCCAGTCGAACACGCCGAGCAGTCCGAGGGTGTTGGTCCACAGCCGCGGCACGCTCGCGGTGGAGGCGATGATCGTGGAGTAGAGGACGGCGATGGCGCCGATGAGGAAGAGGTACTTGCCCGCGAGGCCGAGGGTGTCGGTGTACATCCGGGACAGCGCGGTGATCATGTCGTTGCCCTCGGGCACCAGCTTCTGCCGGTGCAGGATGGCCGCACCGATGATGTAGAAGGAGAGCGTGCACAGGGTGCAGACGACCCATGAGGTGAGCGCGTCGATCCGCATCACCCGGATCCAGCCCTCGGCGCGCCGGGCCCGGGCCTCGGTGCCGTCGTCGGGGCCGGTCCAGCGGGCGTACCCCTTCTCCAGACACCAGTAGGTGTAGGTGGTCATCTCATCCGCGCCGACACCGGTGATGCCGAACATGGCGACGGCGAAGCCGAGCGTCCCGGCGGGGATGGACAGGGTCAGCCCGGAGGCCAGATCGGAGCCGCCGTAGCCGAAATCGGTCCAGGGCAGCCCGACCGCGAGGGCGACGGTGGAGAGGGTGAAGAAGACGACGGTGATGAACCCGGCCTTCTCCACCAGCCCGTAGCGGCCCGTATACATCAGCGCGCGGCGGCACCGCCGATCATGCCTCCGCGCTGGAGCATCTTGGCGAAGTCCATGAGGATCCACAGCACATTGATCCAGCCGACCCGGCCCACCTTGGGAGGGACCTGGCCATAGCCCGCCAGGGCGGTCTTGCCGGTGAGGATGGTCCAGCGGGCCAGCTCCATCTGGACCCACACCTTGACCAGCGCGCTGGCGATGACCAGCCACAGCAGCACGAAGCCCGCCTTGGCGCCCAGGGAGGTGGTGGTGATCAGCTCACCGGATCCGACCACGGCGGCGGAGAGGATCATCCCGGGGCCCAGCCGGCGCACCGTCCCGCGTAGATCGCGCGGCGGCTCCTTGATGTCGCCCGCCCGCAGTGCGTACGGATCGTCGGACGGCGCCTCGTCCCCCGTTCCGACCTGCGCCGGCACACTGTCCGCTGTCATGCGACCTCCCCGCTTCATGCGTGTTGTGAGCGGAACGCTCGCACGATTGCACGTAACACGCAAGACTCTGCGCAGTGTCCGCGAGGAAACAGCGCGGAATGCGCAGACTGGTAATGTTGCTCAGGGCTGCGCAGAGTCGCGCAGGGTGAGGGAAGGATGGGGGCCGCCATGAGCCAGGAGGCCGGTGTGGAGGAGCGCAGACGGCTGCGCGCCGGGGACCGCCGGGAACTGATCGCCCGAATGATCCAGACCGATGGCACGGTGGTCGTGGAGGAGCTGGCCCGCTCGCTGGAGGTGACCCCCTCCACCATCCGCCGGGATCTCGCGCTGCTGACCGAACAGGGCGTCATCGCCCGCACCTACGGCGGCGCGATGAGCGCGGGCCACACCGTCGAGCCCACCCTCGGGCAGCGCAGCGGGCTCGCGGTCGCCGAGAAGGACCGCATCGGGCGCTGGGCGGCCGCGCGGATCGGGCCGGGCGACACCGTCATCCTCGACGCCGGCACCACGACCGGACGGCTCGCCCACCATCTGCGCGCCCGCACCGATCTGACCGTGATCACCAGCGGGCTCACCACGCTGCGCGAGCTGGCCGAGGCGGACGGCGTCGAGCTGATCACCCTCGCCGGGACGCTGCGCCATGTCAGCCAGGGCTTCGTCGGGCCGCTCGCCGAGCTGACCCTGTCCCGGCTGACCGCGGACAAGGTCTTCCTCGGCGCCGACGGGCTGGACGCGCGGCGGGGCATCTGCGAGGCGAGCCTCCAGCAGACCTCGCTCAAGGAGATGATGGCCGACCGCGGCAAGGAGCTGTACGTGCTCGCCGACAGCAGCAAGCTGGGCCAGTCACCGTTCACCGCCTGGGCGCCGCTGGACCGGCCGTGGGCGCTGGTCACCGACAGCGGGGCCACCGATGACCAGCTCGGTCCCTTCCGGGCGCTGCCCGACGTCGAGGTGATCACCGTCTGACGACGGACCGCCCCGGTGCGGGCGAGGGGCCGGGAGCCTGGCGCTCCCGGCCCGCCCGGGTCAGTCCCGGTACCTCCGCGGCGCGGCCGTCACCGCGCCCGCCAGGCCGAAGCTGTCCTCGACCTCGGCCTTCTCGGCGGTGTTCGGGTAGGGGTTGGTGCAGGAGATCCCGGCGGTGGAGCCGGACATCAGGCTCGAACACGGCCCCGGCTTCATATCCGGCAGGCCGAGGATATGGCCGAGCTCATGCGAGGAGATCCGCACCGTGTTGTAGCCCTCGTCGACGGCCTGGCGGCCGAAGTAGATCGTGCCGCGGCCCAGTCCGGTGGAGAGGGTGCGGGGCCAGCCGTTGTCCGCGATGATGCGGACGTTGGCCTGCTGCCCGGACGCGGCCGGCTTCAGCTCCACGTTGGCCACGCTCTCGTTCCAGATCGCCGCGCCCTTGGAGACGGCGTCCTTGAACTCGGCCGCCCCGCCGGCGTCGTAGGTGACGACCCGCGCGGCGGCGGTGTGCTCCGCCGGGGCGGCGGAGGAGGGAGCGGCCACGGCCTGTCCGGCCGTCAGGGCGAGCACCGCCGTCACCGCGGCGGGTAAGGCACGGATGAACTTGCCGGATCTCACGATCGGCCTCCTTGTGGGGGAAGGACGGACAGAGCAAGTGGGCATGAGCATGGCACGCCGCCCAGCTCATCGGCCACTGTGCCCACACACCTTGCCTCATCCGGCCGGTTGTCCACAGGTGGTCACCGCGGGTTCCCGCGGGCCCCCTAGAATCGGCGGATGGCTCTTCCCGACACCGGCCCCGATACGAGCGCCGCGCTCGGCACCGATGCGAGCGAGGCGCTCGGCGTGCTGCACCGCGTCTTCGGTTACGACTCGTTCCGGGGAGGTCAGCAGGAGATCATCGACCATGTCGTGGCCGGTGGTGACGCGCTCGTCCTCATGCCGACCGGCGGTGGCAAATCGCTGTGCTACCAGATCCCGGCGCTGGTGCGGAAGGGCGTCGGCGTCGTCGTCTCGCCCCTGATCGCGCTGATGCAGGACCAGGTCGACGCCCTGCGGAACCTCGGGGTGCGGGCCGGGTTCCTCAACTCCACCCAGGACCTGGACGAGCGGCGGATGGTCGAGGCCGAGTTCCTCGCGGGCGAGCTGGACCTGCTCTATCTCGCGCCCGAGCGGCTGCGGGTCGAGTCCACACTGCGGCTGCTGGACCGGGGCACGATCTCGCTGTTCGCCATCGACGAGGCGCACTGTGTGGCCCAGTGGGGGCACGACTTCCGGCCCGACTATCTGGCCCTGTCCGAGCTGCATGAGCGCTGGCCCACCGTGCCCCGGATCGCGCTGACCGCGACCGCCACCGAGGCCACCCACTCGGAGATCGCGTCCCGGCTGAAGCTCCAGGACGCGCTGCACTTCGTGGCCAGCTTCGACCGTCCGAACATCCAGTACCGGATCGCCCCCAAGAACGAGCCCAAGAAGCAGTTGCTGGAGCTGCTGCGGGCCGAGCACGCGGGCGACGCGGGGATCGTCTACTGCCTGTCCCGCTCCTCGGTGGAGAAGACGGCCGAGTTCCTGGTCGCCCAGGGCATCGACGCGGTGCCGTACCACGCGGGGCTGGACGCGCGGATGCGCGCCGAGCACCAGGCGCGCTTCCTGCGGGAGGACGGTCTGGTCGTGGTGGCCACGATCGCGTTCGGTATGGGCATCGACAAGCCCGATGTGCGGTTCGTGGCCCATCTGGACCTGCCCAAGTCGGTCGAGGGCTACTACCAGGAGACCGGCCGCGCCGGGCGGGACGGGCAGCCCTCCACCGCATGGCTGGCGTACGGGCTCCAGGATGTCGTCCAGCAGCGGAAGATGATCGACACCTCCGAGGGCGACGAGACCCATCGGCGCCGCCTCGGCGCCCATCTCGACGCGATGCTGGCGCTGTGCGAGACGGTGGAGTGCCGCCGGGTGAGGCTGCTGGCCTACTTCGGCCAGGAGTCCGCCCCCTGCGGGAACTGCGACACCTGCCTCACGCCCCCGGAGTCCTGGGACGGCACCATCCCCGCGCAGAAGCTGCTGTCCGCGGTGGTGCGGCTCAAGCGGGAGCGCAACCAGAAGTTCGGCGCGGGGCAGATCATCGACATCCTGCTCGGCAAGAAGACGGCCAAGGTCATCCAGTTCGACCATGACGCGCTCTCGGTGTTCGGCATCGGCACGGAGCTGCGTGAGGCCGAATGGCGCGGCGTGGTGCGGCAGTTGCTGGCGCAGGGGCTGATCGGCGTCGAGGGCGACTACGGCACGCTGGTGCTCTCCGACACCAGCTCGGAGGTGCTGGGTCAGCGGCGCGAGGTCAGGCTGCGGCGCGAGCCGGAGAAGGCGCCGCGCGCCGCCAAGGGGAAGACGGGGGCTTCGGGGAAGTCCAAGAAGGCCCCGGTGGATCTGCCCGAGGAGGCCATGCCGGTCTTCGAGCGGCTGCGCGCCTGGCGTGCGGCGACCGCGAAGGAGCAGGGCGTCCCCGCGTATGTGGTCTTCCATGACGCCACCCTGCGCGAGATCGCGATCCTCTCCCCCACCACGCTCGATGAGCTCGGCACGGTGAGCGGGGTCGGCGAGAACAAGCTGGTGAAGTACGGGCAGGGGATTCTGGACACCCTGGCCTCCTGACGGTACGTCGGTCCGGGCCCGGTCACCGATGGGTGTCCGGGGGTTACCGATGGGTGTTACCTGAGGTAACGTCAGGCCGTGCAGAAGACGGTGGCCGCCGGGGGCTGGGGTGCTCCGGCGGCCACTCATCTCCTCATGCCGTTCTCGCGCCGTTCCTCACGCCGTACGCGGGCTCTCCTACAGCTCCTTGATGCGGATGTCGCGGTAGGAGATCACATCGTCGGTGCTGTGGACCTGGAGACCGATGTACCCGGAGGAGTACCGGCGGCCGTCCGTACCGGGGTCGTCCCCGCGCGGCGGGGTGAACTCCTGGCCGCCGGTGTTGTCGAACTCATTGAGCAGCACACCGTTGCGGTAGATCGAGTAGTGCTGACCGACCACCCGGATCTCATAGTCGTTCCAGCTTCCCTTGGGGGTGACCCCGGCGCCGCCGAGCCCGACCCGGTCGAAACCGTAGATCGATCCGGTCTTGTACATATCGCCGTCGGGGCGGTCGAGGATCTGCACCTCGTGCCCGTATTTGATGGCGACCCACTCCGGACGGGACTCCTCGGGGTGGTCATGCACATAGGGGAAACGGACGAAGACACCGCCGTTGGCATTGCCCGTCCCGGGTGCGTCATCGCGGAACTGGAGCTTCAGCGAGAAGTCGTCGTAGGTCCGCTGCGGGAACCACAGCATGCCCATGCCCTGGACCGAGGTGCTGCTGGTGATGCTGCCGTCGTCATTGAGACCGAAGGCCCCGCCGCCCACGTGCTGCCACTTGTCCAAGGACTTCCGGGTGCCGTCGAACAGCGGGCGGTAGCCCTCGTCCTGACCGGGCTTGCCGATCCCGGACTGCTTGGCCGCCTTGTTGATCGCCCGGTACTCGCGCTGGTCGATCACGCCGTCGGTGAGCAGCTTGTCGGTGACGGCCGTGACGTGCTTGAGGAACAGGGCGTGGGAGGACCAGTCCTTCTCGTCCTCGATCAGCTCATTGATGGTGCAGCGGCTACGGGTGATGCGGTTGGGGACGCCGGTGTCCACCGTGCCGACGATCACCGTAAGGCGCTCGTCCCACTCCGGGCACGCGGGTGCGGGCACCCCGCCGCCCTCGGCCACGGTGAACGCCAGTTGCCGCGCCTCGGAGGTGTTGCCCGCCTTGTCGGTGGCGCGGTACGCGACGGTGTGGCGGCCCACCCGGTCCACCGCCACGGGGGTGGAGTAGGCGAGATACGGACCGCTGTCCAGGGAGTACTCGACCTTCGCCACCCCGGAGTCGTCGTCGGTCGCGGTGAGCGAGACCTTGGCGCTGCCCACATAGGCACCGTCGGAGTTCTTCGTCCCGTCGACCGTCGCGGAGACCGCCGGGGGTGTGGTGTCCTCGGCCGGCGGGGCCACCACGGTGAAGTCCACCGACTTCACCTCCGATACGTTCCCCGCCTTGTCCGCCGCCCGGTAACGCACCGTGTGGGAGCCCGCGTCATGGACCATCACCGGACCGGTGTAGGGCTGGAACTCCCCCTGGCCCAGGGCGTAGTCGATCCGGTTGACCCCGGAACCGGTGTCGGAGGCGGTGATGGTCACGGTGGCCATGCCGATGTAGGCACCGGACGGGTCCTTCTCACCGGAGACGGTGGCGGAGGTCTCGGGCGCGGTGGTGTCGTCCGTCGGCGGCGCCACCACGGTGAAGTCCACCGACTTCACCTCCGATACGTTCCCCGCCTTGTCCACGGCCCGGTAGCGGATGGTGTGCTGGCCCACCTGGTGGACCATCACCGGGGCGGTGTACGGCTGGAACGCCGCGTCCCCCTCCGCGAACTCGATCCGGTCCACGCCCGAGCCCTCGTCGGTGGCGGACACCGTGACGG
>NZ_JAHLEM010000201.1 GCF_018883605.1 Streptomyces niphimycinicus
ACGGCCCGGTAGCGGATGGTGTGCTGGCCCACCTGGTGGACCATCACCGGGGCGGTGTACGGCTGGAACGCCGCGTCCCCCTCCGCGAACTCGATCCGGTCCACGCCCGAGCCCTCGTCGGTGGCGGACACCGTGACGGTGGCCATCCCGATGTAGGCGCCGTCCGCGTTCTTCTCGCCCTCGACCTTCGCCGTGGCGTCGGGCGCGGTGGTGTCCTCGCCACCGCCGCCGTCGGTGACCACCAGGATGCCCTGCATCTGGCCGTGGCCGGGGATGGTGCAGTGGTAGCGGTAGCGGCCGGGGCTGAGGGTGACCTCGGCGGTGTGCTTGCCGCCGCTGTCGTCCGAGGGGTTGGCCAGGATGTTCAGCGGGACGTCGTTGTTGTACTCGGGGTCGGAGACGTCGAACGTCAGGGTGTGCGGCATCCCCATGGTGTTGCCGGTGGCCGTGCTGTTCTCGAAGACGATGGTGGTCTTCCCGGCGACCGCGGTGGTGGGCGCCGAGGCGTACTTGGTGATGTCGTCACCCGCGGTCCAGGTGAGGGTCTGCTGTGCGGCCTGCCGGGTGTCGTTCTGCCCGTGGGCCGCCGTCGCCGTCGCCGAGCCGAGCCCGAGGATCATGAGCAGCGCGGCGAGGAGGGGCAGCCAGGATCTGCTGGGTTTGGGGCGCCTTCGTTTCACGGTCACTCCGCCTTCCTGACCAGATCCTGGGCGAGCGGAGTGGGCTCGCCGCCGGTGTAGGTGATGTGCCACAGCGCCGACTTGGAGTCGGAGGTGAAGAAGCCGCGCCCGTAGTCGAGGACGTAGAGCGAGCCGTCCGGGGCGAACTTCCAGTCCATGAGGTTGCGGATGCCGTCGGCGCCCACCGGGATGATCTTCTTGAGGGTTTCGGCGTGCACCGGCAGACCGCCCTTGCCGACGGTCTTCGGGTCGGTCACCACCGCGTGGCGCGGCTGGTCGCCGTCGTAGAAGTCGCCGACGAACCACTTGCCGTCCCAGTAGGCGGGCCACTTGGTGGTCGATTTGCTGTCGGCGTCATAGCGGTAGACCGGGCCGTTCATGGTGGCCTGGCCGCCGCCCTTGAGCCACGGCAGCAGGAACTTGGCCTCGGACGCCTTGTAGCTGGGGATGCCGTTGGCGTCCCGCGGATAGTCGGGGGCGCCGCCCTGCGGCGAGTACCAGATGGTGTTCCCGGTGATGGGCGGCAGGTTCACCAGACCGTTGTTGTTGGGTGACTCGTTCTTGGGGTGGTCGCAGTCGTACCAGCCCAGGGGCTTGCTGGGGTCGGGCAGATTGCGGTCCCGGTAGGGCTGCTTGTTGCCCATGCAGAACGGCCAGCCGTGATTGCCCGCCTTGGTGATGGCGGCGAAGGTGTCGTACTTGGCCGGGCCCCAGGTGGTGCTGGGCTCGCCCGCGTCGGGGCCGACCCAGCCCGCGTAGAGGATGTCGGTCTTCTGGTCCACGAAGATCCGGGCCGGGTTGCGCACCCCCATCACATAGATCTCGCCACGGGTCTTGCCCCCGCCCTCGTCGGGCTCCTTACCGGTGAAGAGATTGCCCTCGGGGAGGGTGTAGGTGCCGTCGTCCTCGGGGTGGATCCGCAGGATCTTGCCGTTGAGGTTGTTGGTGTTGCCCGCGGTGCGGCGGGCGTCGGAGAAGGAGACACCCTTGTAGTTCGGCTGCGGGTTGTTGCCCGAGTAGCCGTCGCTGAACTGCGAGGAGTTGTTGTCGCCGGTGGCGATGTAGAGATTGCCCTTGGAGTCCCAGGACATCCCGCCGCCCGCGTGGCAGCAACTGTGGATCTGGACCGGCCAGGACAGCAGGACCTTCTCCGAGCCCAGGTCCAGCTTGTTGGTCTTCAGGTCCAGGGTGAACCGGGAGACGCGGCGCTCGGCCATCTGGGTGTCCCGGTTGATCCGGGAATGCGGGGTGTAGTGGAGATACACCCAGCCGTTGTCGAGGAAGTCCGGGTCCAGCTCGATACCGAGCAGCCCCTCCTCGTTCTTGATCAGCTCATCGCCGCCGCCCTTGTTGCCGAAGACGGTCACGGCGCCCGCGAGCGTCACCTTTCCGGTGGCCGGGTCGTAGACATGGATCTGGCCCTGGCCCTTGCCGATCTCCGGGTCGTTCCAGTCGGTGACCACGGGCGCGCTGTTGTCACCGCCGCCGCGGCCGATGTAGAGCACCCGGCCGTCCTTGGCGACGACGAGGCCGTGCGGCTCGCCGATCTGGTCCGACTGGCCCGGCTGATTGGGCTTGGTGACCCGCTCGGCCTTGTAGTTCGCGTTGATGGTGGCCTTGCAGTCGGCGGTCGAGAGCCGGGTGGTCCACAGCAGCGCGCCCCGCAGATGGGCACGGAAGTCGGTCTCCTGGAAGGTGGCGACCGTACCGCCCATACCGGTGTAGAAGGAGCGGCCGCCGTCGTAGTCACGGCACCAGGAGATCGGGTGGTCCCAGCCGTTGGCGCCGGTGCCCGGCCGGTAGCTGGACTCCCGGACCCGGGCCACGGTGTGCACCGTGCCCGACGGGTTGTTCTTCCAGTTCAGCCAGGTGTCCGTGCGCTTCCACTCCAGCGGCAGCTCCTTGGTGGCCGGGTGGACGCGGTCGCCCACCTCCACCACGGCCCGCTGGGCGGTGCCCGGGCTGGTGGCCGCCGGGCGGGCGCCGATCAGCCCGCTGTA
Organism: Streptomyces niphimycinicus; assembly: GCF_018883605.1. Lineage (GTDB taxonomy): Bacteria > Actinomycetota > Actinomycetes > Streptomycetales > Streptomycetaceae > Streptomyces > Streptomyces niphimycinicus. The sequence continues at coordinate 2,681 of NZ_JAHLEM010000201.1, forward strand.
CCAGTCGGAGTACGGCTCGTTGCGGGCCGCGTCATGGATGCCGAGGAAGCCGCCGCCCGCCTTCATATACGCCTCGAGCCCCGCCTCCTGCTCGGGGTCGAGCACATCGCCGGAGCCGGTCAGGAAGACCACGGCGTTGTACTTGCCGAGCCTGGGCTTGGTGAAGACCGAGGCGTCGGCGGTGGCGTCGACGGTGAACCGGGTCGCCGCCGGGCCCTGATTGCCGATCTTCTCGATGGCCTCGATGCCCGCGTTCACCGTGGCCGGCTCATCCCCCGCCGAGCCGTGGAACACCAGGACCCGGACGTTGTCCCCGCCGGGCGGGGACGGCAGCGTGAGTGGCGCACGATCCTCGGGCCGGGCGCTGGCGGGGGTCCCGCCCAGCAAGGTCGCGGTGAGCGCGCCGAAGAGCAGCGCCGCCACCCCCGCGCGTCTCTTCCGCAGCCGACCGACTGTCATCCCTCGCCATCTTGAGGGCATTTGGTACGGTTTGTCCCGCATGGGTCACCCATCCCTCTCACATACCGGAAACCACCGCTGAAGGAAGCTAGACGGCTTTTCGCAACACGCCAATAGCTATGACCGCAACTCAACGAACTTTGTCCTGAGTGTGGATGAACGAGGCTCCCCCGGCTACCGTGAAAGCACCCCGGGGCATCTGCGCATCGTCAACGGCAGGGGATCCACAGCGATTTGGGAGAACGATGAGCGACGCACCCGGCATCACCTCCAGACGCGGTCTCAGCAGACGGCTCTTCACCGGCGGCGCGGCCGCCGCGGCCGTCGGACCGCTGGCACTCACCTCCTCGGCCGCCGCGAAGGCGCCGAAGGCCCCGTCCGGCGCGGTCCGGACGGCGGCCGCGGGCGGAGTGGTCCGCCATCTCAAGCTCTACGCCGAGAAACTGCCGGACGGCCAGATGGGCTACGGCCTCGAGAAGGGCAAGGCCACCATCCCCGGTCCGCTGATCGAGCTGACCGAGGGCGACACCCTGCACATCGAGTTCGAGAACACCATGGACGTCACGGCCAGCCTCCATGTGCACGGCCTGGACTACGACGTCGCCAGTGACGGCACCCAGCTCAACCGCAGCGCCGTGGAGCCGGGCGGCACCCGCACCTACACCTGGCGCACCCACGCCCCGGGCAAACGCGCCGACGGCACCTGGCGGCCGGGCAGCGCGGGCTACTGGCACTACCACGACCACGCGGTGGGCACCCCGCACGGCACCGGCGGCCTCCGGAAGGGGCTGTACGGCCCCGTGGTGGTGCGGCGGGCGGGTGACATCCTGCCGGACAAGCAGTTCACCATCGTCTTCAACGATATGACGATCAACAACAAGTCGGGCCATGAAGCCCCCGAGTTCCGGGCCACGGTGGGCGACCGTGTCGAGATCATCATGATCACGCACGGCGAGTACTACCACACCTTCCATATGCACGGGCACCGCTGGGCGGACAACCGCACCGGACTGCTGGAGGGCCCGGGCGATGTGAGCCGGGTCATCGACAACAAGATCACCGGTCCGGCCGACTCCTTCGGCTTCCAGGTGATCGCCGGGGAGAACGTCGGCGCCGGCGCCTGGATGTATCACTGCCATGTCCAGAGCCACTCCGACATGGGCATGGCCGGGCTGTTCCTGGTCGCCAAGGCCGATGGCACCATCCCCGGCCACGACCCGCACGGGCTGTCCGCGCACCACCACGGATAGGCGGCGAAACGATTCGACGGGGCGGGCCGCCGGGCCCGCCCCGTCGTCTTTTCGGATTGCCGCCGTATTGCCGCCGTATTGCCCCGTCAGGCGGTGTGCAGCCGCAGGCCGTACACCGACAGGATCTCGTTGATCGGCTGGTACCAGGTCTCGCCGCCACTGGAGCAGTTGCCCCAGCCGCCCGAGGTCACGCCCTGGGCCTGGTCGCCGCTGATGAACGAGCCTCCGGAGTCACCGCCCTCGGCGCACACACTGGTCTTGGTCATCTCGTACACGGCGCCCTGGCTGTAGTTCACGGTCTCGTTCTTGGCCAGCACCGTGCCGCAGTGCCAGTGGGTGGTGGAGCCGGAACGGCAGATGGAGGCGCCGACCGGGGCCTCGTTGGAGCCGCGGACCAACTGGTCGGGAACGGTGCCCCAGCCGAGCACCACCGGCACGGTCCACCAGCCGCTGCCGACGCTGACGTAGGCGTAGTCGTTGCCGGGGAAGGAGGAGCCCTGGAAGTTGCCGATGTACGAGCCGTCCCAGCCGCTGACCGAGCCGCCCGCCCGGCCGCAGTGCCCGGCGGTGACGAAGCCGCCCTGGACCGAGAAGCCTATGGAACAGCGGACGTTGCCGGTGTAGTACGGGTCGCCGCCGACCGTACCGGCGGCGAAGGTCGTCGGCGCCTGGGCGGGGGCCTTCTCGACGGTGACCGGGACCGAGGACGCGCGCTTTGCCTCGCGGAGGAACGCGCGGACGGCGGTGTCGCCCTCGCGGCCCTCGCGGACCCGGACCACGACGCCGCCCGCGCGGGGGTCGGCGCTCCAACTGCTCACCCCGGCCGGGGCGGCCTTCTTGCGGGCCTGGTCATCGAGGCGCGCCTTGGCCGCGTCGAGCGCGGCGGCGCCGTGCTTCACGATCCGGGTGGTGGCGCCCGTGGCCCGTACCGACGCGGCCCGCTCGGCGCTGGTGACGCCGACGACCAGCTTTCCGCTGCTCGTGTCGAACCACGAGCCGCCGTAGGACGCGCCCGCGGCGCGCTCGGCCTTGGGCTCCAGCCTCATGGCGGCGGCCTCCTGGCCGAGCCGCTCGCGCGCCTGGTCCGCGGTCAGGCCGAGGTCCCGGCCGAGCGCGCGGACGAGACC
>NZ_JAHLEM010000202.1 GCF_018883605.1 Streptomyces niphimycinicus
CGCCACCACGCCCGCCGTGGCGGGAGGCCGGGCGGCCGCCACCACGCTCGCCGTCCCCGGGGCACCCGCCGCTGCGCCCCGTCTCGCCCCCTCGCGAAACGTGCACATCTTCTACTACCCCTGGTACGGCAGCCCGGCGGTCAACGGCTCCTGGCGCCACTGGCCCCAGGGCGGTCTCACCCCGCCCGACCGGATCGGCTCCGACTTCTACCCGGCGGCCGGGGCATACGACTCCGGCGACCGCGCCGTGGTCGACCGCCATATGGGGTGGCTGGCCCAGGCCGGCACCGGTGTGCTCGTCACCAGTTGGTGGGGGCAGGGCGGTTACGAGGACCAGCGGGTGCCGCTGCTCCTGGACGCGGCGGCCGCGCGCGGGCTGAAGGTGGCCTGGCATATCGAGCCGTACGCCGGGCGCACCGCGCAGTCCGTGGTGGACGACATCGGCTATCTCATCCAGCGGTACGGCGGCCACCCGGCCTTCCACCGGGACGCGGCACACGGCGACCGCGGCGCGTACTACGTCTTCGAGTCCCTGCGGATCGCCGACTGGGCCCCGCTGGACCAGGTGGCCGACCGCGCCATCGTGCTGGCCCAGACCACGGACGTGTCGAAGGTCGCGCACTTCGGCGGCATGTACACCTATGACGCCATCGCCGCGGGCAACAACCCGCAGTGGGCCGGACCGGCCGCGTACTGCCGCGACCACGGCATGGTCTGGGCACCGTCCATCGGCCCCGGCTACCTCGACGACCGCGCCGTGCCCGGGAACACCACGCCCACCCTGGAGCGCGACGACGGCGCCACCTACGACCTGGAGTGGAACAACGCCCTCTCCCCCGCCAACGGCGGCCCGCCCACCTGGGTCTCGATCACCTCGTTCAACGAGTGGCACGAGGGCAGCCAGATCGAGCCCGCGGCCTCCGCCCCGCCCACCGCGCAGAGCTACCGGACCTACAGCGGGGCGTACGGGAGGACGGGTGCCGCGGCCGAGACGGCGTATCTCGACCGCACCGCGTACTGGGTGGCCCGGTTCGAGGCGGCTCGCCGCCGCTGAGGCGTGGTAGACGCCGAGGTAGCCGGGGCGCGAGTCCTCGTTGCCGGACCGCCAGTGGGTGGGGACCCCGCCCATCACATAACAGCCCTGGGCCTTGAACCAGTTGACGACGTCCAGGCAGTCCGCGGCCGACCAGGGCTTGTTGGCCTCGTTGAAGCCGAAGCCCCAGATGCCCACCACCGGCTTGCCGTTCTGCCTGGCGTAGGCGGAGGACGAGGTATGGGCCCTCATCTTGTCGGTCCAGTCCTGCTTCATCTGGCTCTTCATATCGAGCCAGCCGGTGGCGTCGTACATGATGTAGAACTTCCGGCCGTACTTCTCCGCCGCCGAGCGGACCTTGGTGGCCATGGCGTCGCGCGTCGGCCCCTCGGGGCTGAAGGGGTTGAAGCGCTGGAGGGCGGCGGTGTCGATGGCGTACTGCTGCATCCAGCGGAAGTGGGTGTCGACGGTCTGCTGGTCGTAGGAGGAGAACAAGGTGGCGGGCCGGCCGTTGTTGAGGTTGCTGTAGTTGGTCCGGTAGCCCTTGGTGTACTCGCGCATATCGGGCCAGCTATGAATGCCCGTGTTGTCCGGCGACGGCGGCCGGGACATATCGGCGGCCCAGTGCCACCAGCCGTTGATCGGGGCGCCGTCCCCCGCGCAGGCGAACCAGCCCTGATAGCCGACGGTGACCTTGCCGACGACGTCACCGGGCGGGCTGGCCGCGGAGGCCGTGGCCGTCGTCAGCCTGGCGGCTCCCAGGGCACCGAGTGCCGTGGCGCCGAGCGCGGAACCGATGAGATGGCGGCGTGAAATACCCATGAGGGCCTGCCCTTCCGGCAGTGAGCGGCTCGAGTGGGGGTGCTCGCTGCGGCGGATCGTAATCACGCATTAATGATTCCGCAATTTAATGGACGGTTAGCCGAATTCAGGCGGAAGCGCTTTTTTGTCGTTTATGCGTCATTCCCTTATTCGGCGATCGAGGATCGAGGGCCGAGGGTGGTCAGTGGCCGCGGGTGCGGACGCCGCCGCACTGCTCGGCGGTGACCTTCTCCAGCCAGGCGGTCTCGGGGCGGTCGTCGCCGGTACCTTCCCACATCGCCAGGTGCTGCATAAACCGGTCCGGCGTGGCCCCGTGCCAGTGCTCCTCGTCGGGCGGGCAGGTCACGGTCTCCCGAGCGCGGGCCCGCGTCGGGTGGCGGGTCTGCGGCGGGAAGAGGCCGCCCAGCTCGCGGCCCTCTCCCCCGACTACTACACCCGCCTTGAGCAGGGCCGCATCCACGCCTCCGCACCCGTGCCGGAGGCACTCGCCCAGGCCCCGCGTCTCGACGACGACCAGCGCGGTTATCTCTTCGGACTCGCCGGAAAGGAAATCGCCCGCCCCCGGCGCCGGGCTCGGCAGAAAGTCCAGCCGCAATTGCGGCGGCTGCTGGCCGATCTCACCGCCACCCCGGCCGTCGCCATGGGGCGGCGTATGGACGTCATCGCGTGGAATTCCCTGGCCGCCGCGCTCATCACCGACTTCGGGCAGGTTCCGGAAAAGCACCGGAACTATGTCCGCATTCTCTTCACGGACCCCGCCATGCGGACCCTGTACGCCGACTGAGACCCGGCCGCACCGCTCCGGCGGGATGTGCATAGGCTGAGCTCCTGTCAGGACAACAGCGGCACGGGGGACACGATGCGGAAAGAGGCGGTTCGGTACCTTCGCTGCCCCTACTGTTCCGGCGGTTTGACGATGACCGACGGCGCGCTGCGGTGTTCCCAGGGGCACAGTTTCGACGTGGCGAAGCAGGGCTATGTGAATCTGCTGCGCGGGGCCGCCAAGTTCAGCGCGGACACCGCCGAGATGGTGGCGGCCCGCGCGGATTTCCTGGCCGCCGGACACTTCGGGCCGATCGCCGGGGCGCTGGCCGCGCTGGCGCGCGAGACGGCACCGGCGCCGACAAGCGGGGACCCCGGCTGTGTCGTGGACATCGGCGGCGGCACGGGCTACCACCTCGCCCGGGTGCTGTCGGAGTTCCCGGGCTCCGAGGGCGTCCTGCTGGACATCTCCAAGTTCGCCGCCCGCCGGGCCGCGCGGGCGCATCCCCGTATCAGCGCGGTGGTGGCCGACGCCTGGGACGAGCTGCCGTTCGCCGACGGGGCCGCGTCGGTGGTCCTCAATGTCTTCGCACCGCGCAATCCGGCCGAGCTGCGGCGGATGCTGCGCCCCGAGGGTGTGCTGCTGGTGGTGACGCCCCGGCCGGATCATCTACGGGAGCTGGTGGAGGCCCTGGGGCTGCTGCGGGTGGACGAGCAGAAGGACGAGCGGCTGGCGGGCCGGTTCTCGGCGCATTTCACCGAGGTGGCCCGGGAGCGCTCGCGGAGCACCATGACGCTGGACCACCAGGCCGTGCCGCGACTGGTGGGGATGGGGCCCAACGCCTGGCATCAGCAGGGCGAGCGGCTGAGGGAGCGCGTCGCGCTGCTGCCCGAGCCCTGCGAGGTGACGCTGTCCGTCACGCTCACCGCCTACCGTCCGCTGGTCTGACGCCCCGGGCCCACCGGGCCGCGCCCGGCACCGGTCAGGTCCAGACGGTGTAACCGCCGTCCACGCGGATCGCCTCGATGCCGCTGATGTACCGGGCGCCGCAGCGGTCCTGGGGCAGGACGAGCTGCGGGCCCGCGCGGTCGAGCGGGGTGCCGTCGATGGTGACCGCGAGGAGGACGGGGGCTCGGCCGAAGTCCGGGTCGATCTCGGCCCAGGACAGCAGCGCGCGGTGGCCGTCCGCGCCGCGCACGGCGATCAGGAAGCGCAGGCGGTCCTTGCGCCGGGCGGGGTCGAAGGCGGGACCGGCGGAGACCAGGACGTCATGCAGGTACGGTCCGGTGAAGCGGTGCCGCTGGATGCCATTGGTGGAGCAGTCGAAACTGACCTGTGCCCGGTGCTGGGGCCAGGAGAGCAGTTCGGACACCGTCAGCCGGGCCGGACGGGTCACATCGCCGGTGAGGGCGAGCTCCGCCACCGGACCGGCGGCCGTACCGGCGGCTACGAGGGAGTCACTCACGGGCTACCACCTCCTGGAGGACCGTTACCCGACCCGCCGTCCCGCGCAAACGCACATGCCATGCCGAAGGATCAAAGATCCGGCTGATGCGAGGTGGAATTCTGCTTTCCCCTCGCATCTGCGGCGTAGCGCACGACTCATCCCAGGTCCGGGTACCCGGTCCGCAGGCGCCGGCGCCGGCCACCGTGGACGAGCGTGGGTGTTTTATTCAGACGCTTACGTATGACATGCATGGCCACCAGGACGTAAGGCCCATTTGCCAATAGACCATGTGCTACGGTGACGGAGTGGCCAGAGAAGATTCGGACTCAGCGCGGCGGATTCCCGCGACCGCGGCGGCGATGGTGGACCTGCTCAACTCCCGGCCGCACGGCCCTGGTTTTCCGGACACGCTTCAGACCCCGGAGACGGCGGGCGCCGTTCTGCGCCCGTTCGGCCAGCCCGCGGCGGAGGCGCCGGCACCGCAGCGCATCGCCAAGATCCGCGGGCTGCGCACCATCCTCATGGACATCGCGTCCGCGCCCGACAGCGCCGGGGCGGCACCCGGCTGGGCGCAGTTGGCCGAGCGGGCGTCCGCTGTCACACTGCGGCAGGATTTCTCGGAGCCCGGGGCGGTGCGGCTGCGGCAAGTGGGCGGCGACCCCGTGGTGGGCGGCATCACCCTGGCGGTGGCGGAACTCGTCTCCGACGGCACCTGGCCCCGTCTCCGCATCTGCGCCAACGAGCTGTGCGGCCATGTGTTCTACGACACCACGCGCAGCCGCACCCAGCGCTGGCACTCGTACGAGGTCTGTGGCAACAAGAGCAACGTGGCCGCGTACCGAGCCCGGAAGAAGGCCCGGCCCGGAAGCTGACACCACACCGGGCCGGGCCTCGCCAACTCCCTCGCCGACTCCCCCGCGAAGACGCCCCTCGCGAAGACGCGGATGAGGGTCAGCTCAGCGGGACGTCGAGAACCGCCTTGCGGTGGCTGAACGTCTCCAGCGAGTAGCGGCCGTGATAGCTGCCCATGCCACTCTCCCCGACACCGCCGAACGGCAGGGTCGGCACGGTCAGATGGAAGATCGGGAAGCCGAAGTTGACGGCGCCCGAGGAGGTTTCGGCGATCAGCCGGGCCCGGGTGGTGTCGTTCTCGGTGAAGGCATAGAGCGCGAGCGGCTTGTCGCGGTCGTTGATGAAGGCGATGGCCTCGGTGAGGTCGGCGACGGTCAGGATCGGCAGGATGGGGCCGAAGATCTCCTCCCGCATCACCGGCTCGTCGGGCTTCACATCCATCAGCACGGTCGGCGCGATGTACTTCTCGGCGCGGTCGCTCTGTCCGCCGGTCACGGTGCGACCGGAGCCGAGCAGTGCGGTCAGGCGGTCGAAGTGGCGCTCGTTGACGATACGTCCGTAGTGGTCGGCCGCCTGCGGGTCGTTGCCGTAGAGCTTCTCGATCGCCTGGGTCAGGGCGGCCGCCAGCGCCTCGGCGGTGTCCGGGTCGGTGAGGACGTAGTCGGGGGCGACGCAGGTCTGTCCGGCGTTGGAGAACTTGGTGGACACGATGCGGGCGGCGACCGCGGTGAGGTCGGCGTCGCGGTCGACGAAGACCGGCGACTTGCCGCCGAGTTCAAGGGTGACGGGGGTCAGATGCTCGGCTGCCGCGCGCATCACGATCCGGCCCACGGTGCCGTTGCCGGTGTAGAAGACGTGGTCGAAGCGCTGGGCCAGCAGCGATGTCGTCTGCGCGACGCCGCCCTCGACCACGGCGGTGGCCTCGGTGTCGAGGTAGTCCGGAAGGAGCCGGGCCAGCAGGGCGGAGGTCTGCTCGGCGAGTTCGGAGGGCTTGATGACCACCGCGTTACCGGCCGCCAGCGCGGCGGCGACGGGGGTCAGCAGCAGATAGATCGGATAGTTCCAGGCCGAGAGGACCAGGGCGACACCGAGGGGGTCGAGCTCGGTGCGGGCCGTGGTCCCCTTCGGCAGATGGGAGACGGTGACCTCCGCGGGCTGCGGGGCGAGCCACTCCTCCAGGTGCTCGAGGTAGTCGTCGATCTCGCGGACCGTGCCGCCGATCTCCGCGCGGTCGACCTCGGCGGGGTTCTTGCGCAGATCGGCCCAGAGGGCGTCGGCGATGGCCGCACGGTTGTCGGTCAGCAGCGCGCGCAGCCGGGTGAGCTGCTCGCGGCGCCAGGCGAGAGACTTGGTGCGGCCACTGCGATGGGTCTCGCGCAGCCGCGCCACCAGGGCGGCGGCGTCGGTCTCGGCCAAGTCGGGGTAGGTGGTGGTCATGGGGCATCCCGTTCTGTGGAAAGAGGCCCGGCCCGCGGGCAGGATGTGCTGGACATCGACGTAAGCGTCTTGACGTAAGCGTCTATTGGATTTAGACGCTTACGTTAGCACACGAGACCCCGCCTGTAATCTTCTATGGCTGATAGACCATGTACCTGTGCCCGTCCCGGCCGGGCGGCTTCCACCCCGGTGGCGCCGCGCGATTACCCGGCGGTTCCGTTCACCGTGGCCGGGCACAGCCGCCGCGGCGCGGTGTCGTCGCGGAGCCTCGCGTCCACACAGCCACCGGGCAGGCCGTTGTGGGGTGTGCTGCCGAAGTTGGCGGTGACGGTGAGGGTGCCGTCGCCGAAGACGGTGCGCTGCACGGTGCGATCGGCGGTCAGCGCGCGGAAATCGGTCAGCGGCTCGGCACCGGCCACCTTGTGCAGGGGCGCGAAGTACTTCTGGAGGGTGGCGAGTTCGCGGCCGTGCTTCTTCAGCGAGTCACCGGTGAGCACGAAGTTGAGCGGGGTGTTGTACAGCATGCCGAGCAGCGCGCGGTCGGTCTTCTGCCGCGGCAGCTTGTCGTACGACAGCTCCCAGCGCTCGGTGTTCACCACGGAGTCATGGAGCGCGGTCTCGTACAGCGGCACCCGGTACACCGGGTCGTACATCGCCTTCGCCACATCGGCGGGCAGCTCCGCGGGCTTGAAGAAGGCGCCCGGCGCGTCGGCGGGGGCGTAGCCGCCCCAGGTCTCCTTGTCGCGCTGCGCCGTCCACAGACCGCCCGCCACCGGGGTGCCCGAGCCGTGGTCGAAGGCGAGGTCCCGGTTGGCCCAGGCCCCGGCGGACTCCGAGCCCAGGACCAGCCCGCGGTCGGACAGCCGCTTCATCCGGGCCAGCCGGTTGGCGCGGTCCCGCCCCTTGGTCATGGGGTGAGCGGCGCTGTGGTCGCGGAACAGCTCACCGGCCGCGTCCACATCGAGGAAGTAGCTGTCGGCGCCCGCCTTGGTCATCTCGCGGGTGCGGTCGGCGAGATAGTGGCGGCGCGGCTCGGCCTTCTCGAACGCCTCGGAGGAGAGGTAGCAACCGCGGTCGTGGAAGCCGGGTACGGGCTTGCCGTCCGCGTCCCGGACACAGAAGTCCGGGTACACCGTGCCGGGCCAGGTGGACGTCGGCGCGTCGGAGGTGGCCGGGTCCTGGCCGTTGGCGAACGAGTCGTACGGGCCGACGAGATAGCCCGCCCGCTTCGCGGCCGCGGTGGCCGCGGCGTCCATCGGCCGGTCGTCGGCGTCGTAGCCGAGCCACATGCGGTCCACGCCGAGGCCGCGCAGCCTGCCCATGAAGTCGGCCTTGCGGGCGTCACCCCACAGATAGGCGTGGAAGGCGCCGAGCAGCTTCCCGGTGGCCGGTGTCTCCCGGATCTTCTCCCGCAGGCTCTTCAGTTGTCCGTGCTCGCCGAGCCAGGCGCGGTAGTCGCGGGCGGCGGCCACCGGGGAGCCGTCGGTGAGGGAGAAGGCCACGGTGTACCGCGTGGTGCCGTCGGCGCGCGAGAACCGGTGGGTGGCGGCGGTGCGCAGCTTGCCCGCGTCGGAGGTGACGCGCAGCGATGTGCCGATGTCGCTCGGCACGAGATAGCTCACGCCCTGGCGGTCGCCGAGCGTGTAGCCCCACAGCGGCATCGACAGATCCGACTCCATGGCCATGTCGGTGTCGACCAGATCGGCCCGGGAGGAGTTCCAGAAGCGGTCGGCCACCGGCAGCGACAGCCCCTCGCCGCGCGGCAACTGTACGGCGGTGGCGCGCCGGTCGGTGCCGGTGACCGGCCAGGAGAGGGTGCGGGCGGTCTCGCCTGCGGCCTTTCCGGTGGCTTCGCCGAGGGCTTTGTCGGTGGCCTTTTCGGTGGCCGTGCCGGTGGCCCTTTCGGTGGCCGTTCCGGTGGCCTTTCCGGTGGCCGTCACCGACAGCTCCAGGCGGCCGTTGTCAGCGGCGCGGGCGGTGACGTCCAGGCCGGTGTCCGGATAGCTCCAGCGGGCGGTGCCCGGCGAGGTGGTCACCGAGCCGGGCTTCCCGGGAGCGGTGGCGGCGGGCGCGGACAGCTCCACGGTCCCCTGCCCCGTACGGGCCGTGACCCGCAGCGAGGTGGTGTCGACGGTGGCGGTGCCGCCCGACACCGGGACCTCCACCCGGTGGCCACCGACCACGACCGGCCGGGGTGCGTCCTTCCCGGAGCGGGTGGTGCCGGAGCGGGTGGTGCCGGAGTGGGTGGTGGAGGCGAGGGTGGTCGAGGCGAGGGCGAGGCAGGACACCGCGCCCGCGAGCGCCGCCGCGGCGGTCACCCGCGGCCCGGTGAAGTGGGTTCGTTTCATGGGACGTTGATAGCGAGCCGATATAAGAGGGCTTCTAAGAAGCGGTCTCGGAGGGCCAGGGCCTCGGAGGGCTTACGCCTCCGGAGCCGGACCGCCGGACCCGTGGCGCGGGATACGCAGCCGGAAGAGCGCACCGCCCCCGTCGGCCGCCTCCGCGCTGAGCACCGAGCCGTGCGCCCGCGCGATCTGGCGGGCCATGGCCAGCCCCAGCCCGGAGCCGGGCAGCGCACGTGCCTGCCGGGAGCGGTAGAAGCGGTCGAAGACGTACGGCAGGTCCTCGGCGGCGATACCGGGCCCGTGGTCACGGACGGTGAAGTCGATGGCGGGTTCGCCAGAGGTCAGCCGGACCTCCACCTCGGCGCCGGGCGGGCTGAACTTCGCGGCGTTGTCCAGCAGATTGGTCAGCAGCCGAGCCAGCCGCGCGGGCACCCCGTCCACCGTGGCCTCGGCCAGCTCCGTGGTGAAGGCGGTGTGCGCCCAGTGCGAGCGGGCCTCCTCGACACAGCACGCGGCCAGCAGATCCAGTCGCACCGGTTCCACCAGCGGCAGCGGCTCCTCGTCCCGCGCCAGCTCGATCAGGTCGTTGACCAGGCCGGTCACCTCGCGCAACTGACCGCCGAGCGCCGACGCTGCCCGGTCCCGCTGGGCGGGGGACAGCCGGTCGGCACGGGCCAGCAACTCGGCGTTGGTGCGCAGCGCGGTCAGCGGGGTGCGCAGCTCATGGGAGGCGTCGGCCACCAGACGGCGCTGGGCGGCCACCGACTCCTCCAGCTCGCCGAGCATGGTGTTGAAGCTCCCGGCCAGCCGGGAGATCTCGTCCCCGCGCCGCCCCTCCTCCGGCGGCAGCTCGATCCGATGGGCCGGATCGCGGGTGGCGGCGATCCGTTCGGCGGTGGCGGTGAGCCGGGTGACGGGCGCCAGCGCCCGGCGGGAGGCGAGATAGCCGAGCCCGGCGGCGAGCAGCGCCCCCGCCGCGCCGATGGCGGCGAGCAGCCGCGCGGCCTGGCGTTCGCCCTGCTCGACCGTGTCGGAACGTACGGCGAGCTGGAGCGCGCGAGGGCCGCGCAGCGGGGTGGTCAGGGTGCGCATCCGGTGTCCGCGCACGCTGACCTCGCTGTAGTACGCGCCGCGGGTGCCCGCGGCCACCTGGCGGGTGGCGTCGGTGACCGGGATCGGCAGGTCCTTGCCCGCCGGGTGTCCCGGTGTGCCCGTCCGCGGGGTGACGATCTGTGCACAGGCCGGGGCGGCCAGCCAGCGGCATTCGCCGTACAGCGTTCCGGTGCCCTCGTCACGCCGCTCCTGGGCGAGCAGGGTGGCCTGCTGGGTGAGCTGGAGGTCGAGCTGACGCACCAGTTCGTAGCGGATGACCACGTACGCGGCGACGCACACCCCGACCGTGACCAGCGCCACCGCGGCCGAGGTGATCAGCGCCATCCGGGTGCGCAGCGGCAGACGGCCCGTCAGACGGCTCCCGGCTCGGCGTTCGCCAGACCGCCGTTCGCCCAACCGCCTTTCTCCCAACCGCCGTTCTCCCAACCGACGGGCGGCGCTCATCGCTCGCCCAGTTCGTAGCCGATGCCATGCACCGTGTGGACCAGCCGCGGGGCGCCCTCCGCCTCCAGTTTGCGGCGCAGATAGCCGATGTACACCGCCAGCGAGTTGGAGTCCGAGGCGAACTCGGTGCCCCACACCAGCTCCTGGATCAGCCCCCTCGGCAGCACCTGACCGGGATGCCGCAGAAACACCTCCAGCAGCGCGAACTCGGTGCGGGTGAACTCCATCCGCCGTCCGCCACGCATTCCGGTGCGGCTCTGCGGATCGACGGTCAGATCGGCGAAGGAGAGCACACCGGACACGTTCTCGTCGAGGGCCTCGACGGGCGCGGCACGCCGCAGCAGCGCCCGCAGCCGGGCCAGCAGCTCGTCCAGTGCGAACGGCTTGACCAGGTAGTCGTCGGCCCCCGCGTCCAGCCCCGCCACCCGCTCGCTGATCTGGTCCCGGGCGGTGAGCACCAGGACGGGCGTACGGTCGCCGAGGCCGCGCAGCCGGCGGCACACCGCCAGCCCGTCCATCACCGGCATGGCCAGGTCCAGCACGATGGCGTCCGGCGGTGCGGCGGCGATCGCGCTGAGAGCCGCCAGCCCGTCCCCGGCCACCCGCACCTCGTATCCCTCCACGGCCAGCCCGTCCACCAGGGCGGCGCGGACCTCGGGATCGTCGTCCACCACCAGCACGGCCGCCGTCCGGGGGTCGGTGGGCTTTCCCCGGCCGGACGGGGAGGACGCGGCAGCGGACATCACGGGGCCTTTCGGATGGGCACAGGTCAGGGCCCACCCTGGCAGAACACGCTCTTAGAACACTCTTAACGGCGTCGACCACAACGGGGGCACGACGGGAGGTGCGGATCGGCCGGGGGCACGGCGCCCGCCTGGTTGCCGCCGCCACGACCCGTTGGGCGCCGACGGTACGGGCCGTTAGTCCAACACCCCCGCGCACTTGTCCATGGGCGGCCGCCCCGCCGCCGTCCCAAGGTGGAGCACCATTCCCACCAGCGAGGGAGGAGCCGGCGCGTTGACGTACGCAGAGGAGGGGCGGCCGAAGGAGGGATGGCCCGGCCGCAGAGCGGTCGTGGTCACCACCACACTGGCCGGAATCGGAACGGCCATCGGCACCGGCGGTGGCACCGCGCACGCCCGTGACACCGCACCCGGCCATGGTGCCGCACACGCCCGCGCCACCGAGCGCACGCTGCGGTCGAAGCGGCTGGAGGTCCGGGTGGACCCGGAGTTCCCGCGCATCGTCGCGTACATCGACCGTGAGACCGGCGCGCTGCTGCACGGCCAGTGGGAGCCGGTCCGTTCGGTGCTCATCGACGGCGTCGAACGCACCCCGCACATCACCGCCGTCACCAGCGGCCCGGACCACATCAGCTACACCCTCGCCTTCGGCGCGACCACGGCCACCTCGGGTGCGGACACCTCCGGCACGGACACCGCCGGCGCGTCCGCCTCCGGTCCGGACGCCGAGATCGACGTCCGGATCCGGGTCAGCGAATGGCAGGTCGACTGGCGGGTCACCCGGATCGCCGACACCGACGCGCTGCGCGTGGGCACCCTGCGCATCCCGGGGCTGGCGTTCCTCAGCGTCCGTGCCGACCAGCCGGGCGCCACCCTGCTGGCCGCCCGGATCGACCTCGACCAGGCCAAGAGCGGTGACACCGCCGTCCGGCCCACGGCGGACACCCCCACCGACGGCGCACCCATCGGCTGCGCCTACGCCGTCGTCAGCACCGACCGGCTCGCGGCCGCCGTCGAGACCAACACGGTCTGGGACAAGCCCTCCTCCGCCGCGGGCACCACCTGGGAGAACGGACGGCTGTGGCGGCAGACGGTACGCGAGGACGGCCAGCTCACCGTCCGGCTCACCTGCGGTGAGTGGACCCACCGGGCCGCCACCGCGGCCGTCGGCGCCACCGAACCGCTGCCCTGGGCCACCGTGGTCCTCACCCGGGACCGCAACGGCGACGGCGTGGTCGACTGGCAGGACGCCGCCATCGCCTTCCGCGACATCATGGTGAACCCGCTCGGCGCCGACGAACAGCATCTGCGGGTCGTCCCGCACATCCCGTTCAACTTCGCCAGCCAGGCCACCAACCCCTTCCTCGACACCCTCGACAACGTCAAACGGATCGCGCTGGCCACCGACGGACTACGGCAGTACACCCTGCTCAAGGGCTACCAGTCGGAGGGCCATGACTCCGCCCACCCCGACTACGCGGGCAACTACAACACCCGCGCCGGTGGCCTGGCCGACCTCAACACCCTGCTGCGCTCCGGACGCCACTGGAACAGCGACTTCGCGGTGCACGTCAACGCCACCGAGTCCTATCCGGTGGCCAACGCCTTCTCCGAGACACTGGTCGACAAAAACGACAAGCAGTGGGACTGGCTGGACCAGTCGTACCGCATCGACCCCCGCCGCGACCTGGTCTCCGGCGATATCATCCGGCGCTTCCAGGATCTGCGGAACGACACCGATCCGGCCCTCGCCGCGCTCTACATCGACGTCTTCCGCGAGTCCGGCTGGAACTCCGACCGGCTCCAGCGGGCCCTGCGCGACCAGGGCTGGCGGCTGTCCACCGAATGGGGTCACGGGCTGGAGCGCTCCTCGCTGTGGTCGCACTGGGCCACCGAGACCGACTACGGCCCGGACACCTCGCGCGGTATCAACTCCCGGCTCATCCGCTTCATCCGCAACCACCAGAAGGACGTCTTCGCCGACAAGTGGCCGACCCTGCTGGGCATCCCCCGGATGGGCAACTTCGAGGGCTGGACCGGCAAGACCGACTGGACCGCCTTCTACCGGCTCATCTGGACCCACAGCCTGCCCGCCAAGTACCTCCAGGCGTACCCCATCCGCACCTGGGACGACCACGAGATCACCTTCGAGGGGCCCGGCGGCACCTCGGTCACCGACACCGGTGGCGCCCGCCGCATCACCACCGACGGACGGCTGGTCTACGACGGCGGCGGCTATCTGCTGCCCTGGGAGCCGCGCGAGGCCACCGACCCGGCCAAGCTCTACCACTACAACCCGGCCGGTGGCACCAGCCGTTGGCGGCTGCCGCGCGGCTGGTCGGGGCAGCGGTCCGTGGTGCTGTACCGCCTCACCGACCAGGGGCGCGCCGAGCCGGTCACCCTGCCGGTGCGCGACGGCCACATCAGCATCACCGCCGACCCCGACGTCCCGTACGTGGTGCTGCGCTCCCGGGCCCGCGCCCAGGCGGCCCCCGGCTGGGGCGAGGGCACTCCGCTGTACGACCCCGGTTTCCACTCCGGATCGCTGCGCGGCTGGCAGACCACCGGCCCGGCCACCGTCGAACGCAGCGCGCTGGGCGACTACGAGCTGGTCATCGGCGAGGGCGCGGCCGCCACCGTCGGCCAGCGACTCGACCGGCTGGCCCCCGGCGGCTATATGGCCTCCGTACAGGTGGAAGTGGGTGCGAAGGCCGGGGAGCGGCGGCGGGCCGCGCTGCGGGTGCACACCGCCGACGGCGTCACCGCGGAGAACTGGACCGAGACCTCGACCGCCGCCAACCACATGGCCGCCGACCGCAAACACGGCACCCGTTTCCAGCGGATGTTCACCTCCTTCACCGTGCCCGACGGCGGCGGGCCGGTCACCCTCACCCTGGCGGTGGCCGAGGGCGGGGCCCGGGTCCGCTTCGACCGGTTGCGGGTGGTGCGGGCCCAGCGCCCGACAAAGCCCGGCACCCTGGTGTACGAGGACTTCGAGCGGGTGCCCCAGGGCTGGGGCCCGTTCGTCAAGGGCGACGCGGGCGGGGTGACCGACCCCCGCACCCATATCGCCCAGCGGCACGCCCCGTTCACCCAGACCGGATGGAACGGCAAGGTGATCGACGATGTGCTCGAAGGCGGCCAGTCCCTCAAGTCACGCGGCGAGAACGCGGGCCTCGTCTACCGCACGGTGCCGCACACCGCCCGCTTCCGCCCGGGGCGGCGCTACCGGGTGAGCCTGACGTACGCCAACGAGGCGGCCGGCCAGTACGCCTGGATCACGGCCGTGGACGACCCCGAACCGCGCGAACTGGAGCGCACCCCGCTGCCCGCCGCCACCGGGCGGGCCACCCACAGCTACACCGTCACCGCGCCCGCGGACGGCGAGATGTGGGTGGGGCTGCGGAAGACCGGCGACAGCGGTACCGCGGAGTGCACGCTCGACTCCTTCACGGTGGAGGAGCTGGACTGACACGGCGGAGGGAGCGGGGCAGCGCGAAGACATCCGCGGCCCGGCTCCCTCCGCCACCCCCGCCCGTGGTCACCCCCTCCCTCTGGCGGCCGGGCAGTCCGTGGACGAAGATCGGCGAGATGGGAGCAGCCGACCGGAGGGCGCCGCGGATGTATCACACCTGGATGCGGTACTTCACGCCGAGCCCGGCCCATCACCGGCTCGGCCTGGTGTGTCTGGGGGTCGGCCTCCAGCACGGCGTCCTGCCCGCCGTCGGCCCGCGTGTCCTGGACCACCATGTGGCCGTGGTCATCAGCGCGGGCCGCGGCTGGTTCCGCGGCGCGGACGGCCGCCGCCGCACCGTCACCGCGCCCGCGCTGCTCTGGCTCACCCCCGGGGTCACCCACCACTACGCCCCGGACCCGGACACCGGATGGGACGAGGCGTTCGCCGACTTCACGGGACCGGCCACCGCCGCCTACGCCGACCTGGGCTATCTCGACGCGGACGGCCCCGTGGTCGCGCTCACCGACACCGCCACCGCCCGTACGGCCATCGGCCGGATCGCCCGCGCCGCACGCCAGGGCAACCCGTTCCTGGAGGTCGAGACCGCAGCCGCGGTCCATGAACTCCTCGTCGCCCTCCGCCGCCTCCGCGCCGACACCGGTGCCGATGGACATCCGGTGCTCCAGGCCCTGGCCCGGGACGCCTTCCAGCCGCTCTCGGTGACCGAACACGCCGCCCGCCACGGCATGACACCGGCCGAACTGCGCACCGCGGTACGCCGCGGCGCGGGGTGCAGCCCCAAGGACTACCTCCTCGGCATCCGGCTGGGCCGCGCCAAGGAACTCCTGGTCGGCACCGAACTGCCGGTGGCCGCCATCGCCCGCCGCGTCGGCTACGACGATCCCGCCTACTTCAGCAGACTCTTCGCCCGCCGAGTGGGCACCGCCCCGGTCCACTTCCGCGAGCAGCAGTGCCGCTCGGTCCCCGGCGGCTTCACCGACCGCATCCCCGACCCCAGCCGCCCACCGACGATCCCGCCGTCCGCACCCACGATTCCGCCGTCCGCACCGGCGGACGACGGACGGCGCGGCGGCGGATGACGGGAAGCCCGCCTTGAGCCAGCCGGACGGCTGCGGGGAGGGCGGCTTCCGCCATTGGGGGGATGGTGGGCCGCGGTTGGCCTGCCAAAGGGGCACCATGCATGCGAAGCCGGTCATATCCGGCGGCCGATCCTCAGCAAGGAGTTCCCATGCGTATCCGGACCGCCCTGTCCACGCTCGCCCTCACCGCCGCGTCCCTCGCCGTCGGCGCGGGCGGTGCCATCGCGGACGACGCGCCCGATGTCACCGTCAACAACTCCAGCAGCACGGCCTTCCCCGGGGTCTGTGCCAGCAACCAGTTCTCCTTCGTGACCGTCCCGGTCAATCTGGCGGGCGAGTCGGACTCCGGCGCGTGCTGATCCCCTGAGCTCGCTGATGGACGGGGTGCGGCCGGTGTCGGCCCGGGCGGCGCCGGCCGTTTCCTCGGCCATCGCGTGTTCCAATTCACCGTCCCGAATTCCGGACCGCCCCCTGCACACCGCCGGACGGCCCCGTAGGCTGGCGGGTGTAGTTGGTTCGCCCCGTCCGCCAGGCGGGATGCGTCGTAAGAGGGAACCCGGTGGGAATCCGGGACTGCCCCGCAGCGGTGAGCGGGAACGACCGCCGTCATACGCACTGGGTCCGGTGAGACGGACCTGGGAAGCGACGGCCATTAGGTGTCCTCCCCCAAGAGGACGCGCCCGTGAGTCCGAAGACCTGCCATCTGCCCGCGTACGAACCACTCGTGTGCGGACATCTCGGTGACCTCGAGGGCGGGTCGGCGTACATACCGGGCAGTGGCCACGCTTTTGCGGCGGGAGGCCGAAAGCCCGGTACGTCACCCTTCGCGCTCTCCTCCCGTCGCCGGGATCTCAGGGATTCATCTCGCGAAGGAGATCTCCGTGACACCGAAGTCCGCAGCCGCGGCAGCACGGGCCACCGTGTACGGCTACCCCCGCCAGGGCCCGAACCGGGAACTGAAGAAGGCGATCGAGGGCTACTGGAAGGGCCGCGTCACCGCCGACGCGCTCAAGTCCACCGCCGCCGAACTGCGCGGCGCCACCTGGCAGCAGCTCGCCGGGGCGGGTATCGACGAAGTTCCCACGGGTGACTTCTCGTACTACGACCACATGCTGGACACCACCGTCATGGTCGGCGCGATCCCCGACCGCCACCGGGACGCCGTCGCCGCCGATCCGCTCGACGGCTACTTCGCGATGGCGCGCGGCACGCAGGATGTCGCGCCAATGGAGATGACCAAGTGGTTCGACACCAACTACCACTACCTGGTTCCGGAGCTGGGCCCGGGCACGGTGTTCACGGCCGACTCCGCCAAGCAGGTCGCGGAGCTGACGGAAGCCCTCGGCCTCGGTCTGGCGGCGCGGCCGGTCCTGGTCGGGCCCGTCACCTATCTCCTCCTCGCCAAGCCCGCCCCCGGCGCGCCCGCGGACTTCGAGCCGCTCACTCTCCTGGACCGGCTGCTTCCGGTCTACGCCGAGGTGCTGGCCGATCTGCGGGCGGCCGGTGCCGAGTGGGTGCAGCTCGATGAGCCCGCCCTGGTCCAGGACCGCACACCGGCCGAGCTGAACGCCGCCACCCGCGCCTACCGCGATCTCGGCGCCCTCACCGACCGTTCGAAGCTGCTGGTCGCCTCGTACTTCGACCGCCTCGGCGAGGCCCTGCCCGTGCTGGCCAAGGCCCCGGTCGAGGGGCTGGCGCTGGACTTCACGGAGGCCGCCGCCGCCAACCTGGACGCGCTGGCCGCCGTCGGCGGGCTGCCCCACAAGCGGCTGGTCGCCGGTGTCGTGGGCGGCCGCAACATCTGGGTCAACGACCTGGAGAAGTCCCTGGCCAGGCTCGGCACCCTGCTGGGTCTTGCCGACCGGGTCGATGTGGCCGCCTCCTGCTCGCTGCTGCACGTCCCGCTCGACGTGGCGACCGAGCGGGACATCGAGCCACAGATCCTGCGCTGGCTGTCCTTCGCCCGGCAGAAGACCGCGGAGATCGTCACCCTCGCCAAGGGCCTGGCCCGCGGCACCGACGCGATCACCGCCGAGCTGGCCGCGAACCGGGCCGCCCTCGCCTCCCGCGCCAACTCCCCCATCACCCGCGACCCGGCCGTCCGTGACCGCGCCGGCGCGGTCACCGAGGCCGACGCGCGCCGCTCCCAGCCGTACGCCGAACGCGCCACGGCCCAGCGCACCCACCTCCGCCTGCCGCTGCTGCCGACCACCACCATCGGCTCCTTCCCGCAGACCGGCGAGCTGCGCACCGCCCGCGCCGATCTGCGCGAGGGCCGGATCGACACGGCCGGGTACGAGGAGCGCGTCAAGGCCGAGATCCAGGAGGTGATCTCCTTCCAGGAGAAGACCGGCCTGGATGTGCTGGTGCACGGCGAGGCCGAGCGCAACGACATGGTCCAGTACTTCGCCGAGCAGCTCACCGGCTATCTCGCCACACAGCACGGCTGGGTCCAGTCGTACGGCACCCGCTATGTCCGCCCGCCGATCCTGGCCGGTGACATCTCGCGCCCCGAGCCGATGACGGTGCGCTGGACGGCCTACGCCCAGTCCCTCACCGACCGCCCGGTCAAGGGCATGCTCACCGGCCCGGTCACCATGCTCGCCTGGTCCTTCGTCCGCGACGACCAGCCCCTCGGCGACACTGCCCGCCAGGTCGCCCTCGCCCTGCGCGACGAGGTGGGCGACCTGGAGGCGGCCGGGACCTCGGTCGTCCAGGTGGACGAACCCGCCCTGCGCGAGACCCTTCCGCTGCGCGCCGAGGACCGGCCCGCCTATCTGTCCTGGGCGACCGAAGCCTTCCGTCTCACCACGGGTGGCGTACGGCCCGGCACCCAGATCCACACCCATATGTGCTACGCCGAGTTCGGCGACATCGTCCAGGCGATCGACGACCTCGACGCCGATGTCATCAGCCTGGAGGCCGCCCGCTCCCATATGCAGGTGGCCCGCGAACTCGCCGCCCATGGCTATCCGCGCGAGGCCGGGCCCGGTGTGTACGACATCCACTCCCCGCGCGTGCCCAGCGCGCTGGAAGCGGCCGAACTGCTGCGCACCGGCCTCAAGGCCATCCCCGCCGAGCGGCTGTGGGTCAACCCCGACTGCGGCCTGAAGACCCGCGGCTGGCCCGAGACCCGGGCCTCGCTGGAGAACCTGGTCACCGCGGCCCGTACGGTCCGCGGCGAGCTGCCCGCGTCCTGACCCGGACAGTCCGCGTCCTGATCCGGACGTCCGGCCGGGGCCGGAGCGCCACGTCGCGCTCCGGCCCCGGTGCCGCATACCGAATGCCGTACGTGGTCAGGCGGCTGTCGCGCCGGACAGGGGACGCCGATGGTGCGCCGTGTCCATCGACTTCCGCCAGGCCCCGGGCGTGACCCCTTCCCTGGCCGAAAAGGCACGGCTCAACGCGCTCCCGGTGTCGTAGCCGACCCTGACCGCGATCTCCTGGACACTCAGCGGCGTCTCCCGGAGCAGCACCTTCACCCGGTACATGCGCCATGAGGTGAGGTAGCCGAGCGGGGTATCCCCCGTCTTCTCCTTGAACGAGGCGGCGAACGCCGAGCGTGACATCCCCGCCTTGCGGGCGAGTTCGTCGACCGTCCACGGATGGGCCAGGTCCATGTGCAACTCCCGCATGGCGACGGCCAGTCGGGGATCTCGCAGTGCGGCGATCCAGCCGACGGCGCCGCCCCCGACATCGGCGCAACAGGTCCGTAGCGCCTGGACGAAGAGCACATCGGACAGCCGGCTCATGATGAAGCCACCGCCGAGCCCGCCTGCCGCGCTCTCCCTCGCGATGAGATCGAACGTGGTGCGCAGGAGGTGGCCGGCGGTGTGGTCCAGGTTCAGCCGGAACAACGGCGGCAGCAGCGCGAAGAGCGGTTCGGCCGCCACGGCGTCGAAGGCGAACCGGCTGGACACGATCCGCGTCAGCTCACCGTCGCCCCCGACCCGCGCCGCGCTGCCGGGAACCTGGGAGATGAGTCCGTCGCAGTCGACGACCTCGCTGCCCTCGGTGTCCTGAAGGGTGAAGCTCACGCCCGCGCGGACCAGGAAGCAGTCGTTCGCCGCCAGCCGCTGCGGCCCGGCGAGCGTGTCCGCGACGAGCCGACACGAACCACTGGAGATCAGGACCAGCCGGGCGAGGTCCCGGGGAGGGAACGAGATGCCCCACGGCGCATGGGCGTCCACCCGCACATATCGCGCGTCCTCGATCTTCATGGTGGCGAGTAGGTCGTCGATGGGATCCATCTCCACCCTCCTGGACGATCTGCGCCAAACCGTGGACGCCAGGATACATATCGTCCAGCCGGGCCGCCCTATCGTGGAGATGACCCAAGAACAAAGGAGGGGAAATGCGAACATTCCAGGTGGTGGCGGGCGGCGGCCCGGTGGCCCCGGCCACGCGTCAGGTGCCGACTCCGTCTGCGGGCGAAGTGCTCGTCCGCGTGAAGGCAAGCTCCATCAACGCGCGCGATCTGCTCATCGTCTCCGGCAGGTATTCCATCGAGGTGCCGCCGGGGCGGATCCCGCTCTCCGACGGCGCGGGGGTCGTGGAGGCCGTCGGGGACGGGGTTTCGCGGTTCCGGGTGGGGGATCGCGTGGTGAGCACCTTCCATCCGACCTGGCTGTACGGCCGGTTCCCCGAGTGGGGGGAGTTGCACGGGACGCAGCGCGATGGGTGGCTCACCGAATACCTCGCCGTCGACGAGCAGAGCCTGGTCGCGGTGCCGGAGCAGCTGTCCTTCGAGGAAGCGGCCACGCTGCCGTGTGCCGCGCTCACCGCGTGGTCGGCGGTGAGTGGAGTCGGCCCGGGCGATGCGCTCCTGGTCCAGGGCTCGGGCGGGGTGTCGGTCTTCGCGTTGCAGTTCGCCCGGCTGGCGGGCGCGCGTGTGCTCGCCACGACATCCGGCGATGAAAAGGCCCGGCGGCTCGGCACGCTCGGCGCATCCGATGTCGTCAACTACGTCAGCACACCGGAGTGGGGCGCACGGGTACAGGCGCTCACCGGTGGGGGCGCCGACCGTGTCGTCGAGATCGGCGGCGCCGGAACGCTCGCCCAGTCCATCGACGCGGTCGCCCACGGCGGGCAGATCGCTCTGGTCGGCAATCTCGCGTCGGGCAGCGGGATGGATGTGACGCGATTCTTCCGCCGCGCCGCCACGCTCAGGTCGATCAGCGTCGGCAGCCGGAGCGACTTCGAGCGGATGAACAAGGTCATCGGCCGGCACGGGCTGCGGCCCGTCATCGACCGTGTCGTCCCCTTCGAGCAGGCGCCGGAGGCGTTCGCCCACTTCGAGAATGGCCCACGCTTCGGCAAGGTCGTCATCAGCCACTGAGCACGTACGGCCACTGATCCTCTGCGGCCACTGATCCTCTGCGGCCACTGCCCGCTACCCGCCTACAGCCACAAGGACGACGCCGGTCACGGGGGCGGAACGGCGGCACGGGCGCCGGTGACGCGAAGGAGGTCGAGCTTGCCCGCGTCGCTGCTTCCGGTCGCCGCCGTGTAGGTGACCATGCGCAGGTCCGCGCCGGGGACGACGAGGACATCGCAGTCCAGGTGGATGTCGCCGGCCTCCGGATGCCGGATCGTCTTCCGGTCGCTCGTGTGCTGGGCGGCGGTCGTCCGGGTGGCCCAGAGTTGCGCGAACACATCGGACTGCGCCCGCAGTTCCGCCACCAGGCGCTGGAGCCGGCCGTCGGCGGGGTAGCGGGAGGCGGCGTCCTTGAGGTCGGCGACGATCGAGGCTTCGAAGGCGTCCTGCCCGCGCTCCGGCTGGACGCGAAGGGTCACGGCGCGGGCGGCACCGCCCCCGAACAGGGCGCGGGCCAGGCTGCGTTCGGCGGCCGGGAGGACGGCGGGGTCGCCGTGCAGGGCGCTCCACATGGCGTTCCACCACACCAGGGTCCAGTCGGCGGTGAACACCCCGATCGGGACGTCGCCCAGGCGCGCGGCGAGCCGTTGGATGCCCGGGGGCACATGGGCGTTGACCGTCCCGTCGCGCGGCGGCAGGAGCCCGGCGCTCCGGTAGAGCTGGTCGCGCTCGGCGCGGGAGAGCTGGAGGGCCCGGGCGAGGGCGCCGACGACCTGGTCCGAGGGGTTCTTCGCGCGCCCCTGCTCCAAACGCAGGATGTAGTCGACGGAGAGCCCGGCCAACTGCGCGAGCTCCTCGCGGCGCAGCCCCGGGGCGCGGCGGCCGGCCGTCGGGGTGAAGCCGGCGTCGGCCGGGGAGAGGCGGTCGCGCCAGGCGCGCAGGAGCGAGGCGAAGTCGGAGCCGGAGGAAGCCATGGGTTCATTCTCGCCGCGCGGCGCCGGATGAGCCTGGGTACTGCCAGTCCTAGTGACGCGGACGGCACTGGTCGGCGCGGGCGGAGGCGGCGAGCGTGGAGCCGTCGCGCCCGAGCCGGGCGCCATCGGCCGACCAGTGAAGGACCCTTTGATGAAGCACACCCTGGTGATGACGGGCGCGAGCCGCGGGATCGGACGCGTGGCCGCGGAGCACATCCTGCGCCACTCACCCCATGCGCACCTCGTCGTCGTGGCCCGTGCGTCCTCCGGCGCCCGGCTCGCCGAGGAACTGGCCATGGGCGGGCGCACGGTCTCACACGTGTCGGCGGACCTCGCCTCGCTGCGGAGTGTCCGCTCCGCCGCCGCCCGGATCCGTGACCGGCTGGAGCGCGGTGATCTGCCACCGCTGGGCGGGTTCGTGGGCAACGCGGGCATGCAGTACACCAATTCGCTGACCGAGTCCCCCGAGGGGTTCGAGGCCACCTTCGCCATCAACGTGCTCGCCAACCACCTCTTCGTCCGGCTGCTCCAGGACCACTTCGCCACGCCCGCCCGGATCGTGATCACCGCCAGCGACACCCACTTCGGCGACCTCAAGCACAACCTGGGCATGGTGCCCGGCCCCGTCTGGCAGGCCCCCGACGTCCTCGCCCGCCCGGGCGCCTTCCCCAGGCCGGGCAGTACGGCCGGTGGCCGCACCGCGTACTCGACGAGCAAGCTGGCCACCATCTACCTCGTGCACGAGTACGCGCGCCGGCTTCCGGCCGGGATCGACGCCATCGCATACAACCCGGGCTTCGTCCCCGGCACCGGACTCGCCCGCAACGCGGGTCCGCTCTCCCGGTTCGCCATGCGGCGCGTGCTGCCGGTGATGACCCTCACGCCGTTCGCCACCGCCCCCGGCACCGCGGGCCGCCACCTCGCCGATGTCGTCCTGGGCACGACCGCCGCGCCGACCGGATCCTACGTGGACCGCGACCGGGTGGCGCGGTCGTCGCAGGAGTCCTACGACCCGCTGCGCGAGGGCGAACTCTGGGACGCCGTCGAACGGTTCACGATGCCGCACGCGGCCTGACCACTGGACGTCGGGCCATACCGCGGAAACCGGGGCCCGGCCGGATCAGCTCAGTTCCGCGATGAGATCCGCCACCTGCCCGGGCATGGACAAGAACGGCGAGTGGGAGGAGTCGAGCGCCGCGACCGCGGTCGGGTTGTCCGGGAAGGCCACCGTGGCGTCGCTGATGAACTTCCTCTGGAGGGCCGGGCGCACCGCCATGTCCCGTGCGCAGGTGATGTAGGTACGGGGGACCGAGCCCCAGCCACCGCGGGTGAGGGTGGTGGCGCCGCGCACGATGCCGACCGGGGCGTCGGGCGTCAGCAGTCCGAAGGCGGCCTCGGCGACGGCCCGGTCGACGTCGCCGTAGAGCGCGTCCAGCAACTGCCGGCGATACGCCGCGTCGCCCGAGACCAGGTCCAGCCGCAGCGCCCCGATCGCGGCGGGATCGGCCCGGACGCAGGACTGGACGAGGGCGCCCGCGTTCTCGGGCATCCGGAGGTAGGCGAGGGCCGGAACATCCGAGGCGGGCATGAGCCCACTCAGATACACCGCGTGGGCCACCGACTCGGGCGCCTGCTCCGCGGCCCGCGTCAGCACGGTGCCGCCCATGCTGTGGGCGACCACCGTGACCGGGCCGCCCCGGCCGACCCGCTTGAGCTGCGCAACCAGGAGGTCACCCGCCTGGTCGAGATCCACGTCCGCCACCGGCGAGACCTCGGTGGCCAGTGCCTCGGCGTCGAAGGGGCGGCTGGTGAGGCAGGCGGGCCGGCGTGCGCGCAGCCCGTGCCCCGCCATGTCCACCGCGACGGCCGAGCGGCCGGAGCCCGCCAGAGCGGCGATCACCTCGGTCCAGCACCAGGCCCCATGCCAATTGCCGTGCAGAAACAGCAATGGGGTGGCTCGTGCGGACATCGTCGCTCCCTTGACGCCTCGGGATCGGGGTACGGTCCGTCACCGTAGACCGCGGAAGGCGGCCCGGACCTCCTCCACCAGCACGTCGGGCTGCTCCAGCCCCGGAAAATGACCGCCTCGGTCCAATGCGCGCCAGGAGCGCAGGTCCGTATAGCGGCGTTCGGCCCAGCGCCTGGCCGTGGGCCATGGCTCGGCCGGGAACAGCGAGCACGCGGTCGGGACGGTCACGGGCCGGGCGTTCTCCTCTTCGGCGCTGCGCGGCGTCCAGCGCAGCGCCTCCCAGTACCAGCGGGAGGTGGATGCTCCGGTCCCGGTGAGCCAGTACAGCGCGATGCCTTCGGCCTGCCGGTCGAGGCTCACCCCTCCCCCGGCCTCGGCCCGGGTGTCGGCGTAGGCGGCGAACTTCTCGCCCAGCCAGGCGGCCAGCCCGGCGGGCGAGTCGGTCAGGGCGTAGCCGAGGGTCTGGGGCCGGGTGCCCATCTGGATCCCGAAGCCATAGCCGTCGGCCAGGTGCAGATCGCGCCGTTCGATCATGCGCGCCTCGGCCGGGGTGGCGGTGTCCCGGTCCCCCGGGAGCGGTGAGGCCACCGGCATCGTCAAGTGCAGGCCGATCACCCGCGCGGGAAACCGCCGGGCCAGCTCGGTGCTGATGAACGCGCCCCAGTCGCCACCGTGCGCGCCGAAGCGGTCGTATCCCAGGCGGCTCATCAGCGTGGCCCAGGCGTCGGCCGTCCGGGCGGGATTCCACCCCGTCTCCGCGGGACGGCCGCTGAAGCCGAACCCGGGCAGCGACGGCACGACGACGTCGAAGGCGTCGGCCCGGTCGCCGCCGTGGCCGGCCGGATCGGTGAGCGGGCCGATGACCTGCTCGAACTCCAGGATCGACCCCGGCCAGCCATGCGTCAGCAGCAGCGGTGTCGCCGCGGGCTCCGGCGAGCGCACATGCCAGAAGGCCAGCTCCAGGCCGTCGATGACGGTGCGGAAGTGGCCGATGGCGTTCCAGGTCTTCTCGCGTGCTCGCCAGTCCACCTCGCGCAACGCCGCGAGGAGCGCCCGCATCTGGTCGAGCGGCACGCCTTGGGACGTGTCCGCCACGGTCTCCGGTTCGGGCAGGCGGACCCGGTCCAGCCGGGAGCGCAGATCGTCGAGATCGGCGTCGGGAACGGAGATGGCGAAGGGTTCGATGTCGGGCGTCACAGCGCCCGCGGGGTAAGTCGGCACATCTCGAACGCTAGAACCGGCCCGAGGCCACGGGAATGCGCGCGATTGCCGTACAGGGATCACCGATTGCGGTAGGCCGACGGCCGGACCCCCGTATGCCGCAGAAACGCCGTGGACAGTGAGCCGGGGCTGCCGAATCCGCATCGCGTGGCGACCTGGGCGACGGTCAGCCCACCGGCGCCGAGCAGCCGCTGCGCCTCCTCGACCCGCAGCCGGGTGAGGTAGCGGTGCGGCGTCTGGCCCGTGGCCTCCTTGAACACCCGGATGAAGTGGTACACGCTGAAGCCGGCCTCGGAGGCCAGGTCCGCCACCGTCAACGGGCCGCCGAGCCGGTCCCGCATCATCGCCACGGCCTTGTGCACCCAGGGCCCTTCGGCGCTCGCCCGGCTCACCTTCGGCGGCCGGACACCGCCGCTGAGCAGATGCACGGCGAGAAACGTCGCCGCGGACTCCGCGTACAGGTCCTCGGCCGCACCGGCCGCGCCCAGCGACCGCATGGTGTGTTCGATAAGCGGGTCCCCCGAGGCCACCGCGGCGGCCATCCGCTCATAGTCGATGCCCGCCCCGCCCAACTGCTCTACCGTACGGGCGACGGTGACGCGTGGAATGTGCACCTGAAGGGTCCGCAAGGGGACCACGGACCGGTAGCGGCGCACCGACGCCACGCCCGGCAGGGCCATGTCGACCTGCCCGGGCATCCAGTGCCGCCGCTGCCAGCGTCCACCGGTGTGGATCTCCATCGACGCGTCGCCCGCGACCGTCAGCACCAGATGCAGATCCTCGGTGGCGGGCAGTGCCATCCGCTCCACGCGCGCGGTGTGATGGAACCGCTGGAGCAGCAGCGACCGCCAGCCCAGGCTGTCCCAACTGCTGAACGTCCGCTCGATATAGGGGTTGGCGTCGAATCCGGTATACGGCTCGAGGTCGAAGTCTGGAGCGTCGCACACCATATCGAGCATACCGATGGCCGGAGCGGACAGGGCGTTCCGTCCCTGAGCCGTCCCTCAGTCGTCCAGGGAGGGGTAGTCGATGAATCCCTGGTCGGTGCCGCCGTAGTAGGTCGCCGTATCGGGTGTGTTGTACGGGCCGCCCGCTCGCAGCCGGGCGGGCAGGTCGGGGTTGGCGAGGAAGAGCGCGCCGAAGGACAGCATGTCGGCCGTGCCGTCCTCGATGAGGGTCAGGTCCGCCGCGCTGGTGAATCCGTCCGTCGCGGGGTTGAGGATGAAGGTGCCGGAGAACTCCTTGCGGAGGAGGTTGGTCAGATCGCGGGAGCTTTCGACGACATGCAGATAGGCGGGGCCGGTCTCGTTCAGCCGGCGGACGAGATGGGCGTACGTGGGCTCGAGGTCGGGCTCCTCGATTCCGTTGTAGCGAATGCCGGGCGAGACGCGTATCCCGGTGCGCTGTGCCCCGATGGCCGCTGACACGGCCGCGACCGCCTCCGCCGCGAACCGGACCCGGCCTTCGACCGAGCCGCCCCACTCATCGGTGCGCAGATTGGAGCTGGGCGCCAGGAACTGGTGGATCAAGTAGCCGTAGGCGGCGTGCAGTTCGACCCCGTCGAACCCTGCCTCCACGGCGTTGCGCGCGGCCCGGGCGAAATCCGCGATCGTCTCCCGCACCTCCTGGGAGGTCAGCGCGCGGGGGGCGCTGAAGTCCTTCATGCCGTGGACGGTGAACAACTGGCCGGGTGCGGCGATGGCCGACGGGGCGACGTGCGCCAGCCCCTCGGGCAGAAGCTCGGGGTCGCCGATCCTGCCGACGTGTGCGAGCTGGGCGAAGACCGTGCCGCCCGCGGCGTGCACCGCGTCGGTGACGCGGCGCCAGGCGGCGATCTGCTCGGCACTGTGCAGCCCCGGGGTGTGGGGGAAGCCCTGGCCGACCACCGACGGCCATGACCCCTCCGTGACGATCAGACCGGCGGTGGCCCGCTGCGCGTAGTACGTCGCCATCGAGTCGGTGGCCGTACCGCCGGGCCCGAAGGCACGGGCGCGCCCCATGGCGGGCATGACCAGGCGGTTGCGGAGGCGCAGCCCGGCAAGGTCGATCGGATCGAAGGGTGTGGTCACAACGGCTCCCGCGGATTGATGGACATGACGGCGGACAACGAGATCATTGGTCGGCCAACGATCCCGCCGGAGAGCCACCATAACGCATTAATTGGCTGACCAATGATTGGTCGGCCACGATAGCCTTGCCCCCATGACCACAGAGCTCCCGCACACCGAAGCGACGGAGGACGGATACGGCGGCGCCGTCAGCCAGACCCTGGCGCGCGTTGCCCGCCTGCACCGCCTCGCCGGTGGCAGGCTGCTGCGCCCGACCGGCCTCTGTTCCGGCCAGGAATTCCTGATGATGGCCCTGTGGGATGCCGGACCGGTCCGTCAGTCGGAGCTGGCGAGGGCGCTCGACCTGGATCCGTCGACCGTGACCCTGACCCTGCGGCGGCTGGAGCAGGGCGGGTATGTCATCCGCGCACGCGATCCGCATGACCGGCGCGTCATGCTCGTCCGGGCCTCGGAGGAGAGCTACGCCCTGCGGCCCAAGGTCGCGGAGGTCTGGGGGCAACTCGAGGAGCACATCCTGGACGGGCTGGATGACGCGGAGCGCGAAGCCTTCGCCAGGATCCTCTCCAAGGTCGAGAAGAACCTCGCCCCCGGCGAAGAGGACTCCCCCGACGCCTAGCCCGTGATCAGCGGTCAGTCATTGCGGGTCCAGGAGCCCAGCACCATCAGCGTCCTGGTGCCGGTGACCTGTCCGACCCGGCGCAGGGCGTCGATGACCTGCTGGAGATGCTCGATATCCCGCACCCGGACGTTCACCAGGGCGTCGGGGTCGCCGGCGATGGTGAAGACGGCCTGCACCTCGGGGACCGTATAGGCGGTACGGACGATCTCCCCGACCGGTGTCGTACCGGTGTAGGACAGCTCCACGAACGCCTCGATGCCCCAGCCGAGCTTGGTGTGGTCGATCTGCACGGTGAAGCCCTTGATGACCCCGCTGTCCTTGAGCCGGTCCACGCGACGCTTGACCGCGGCCACCGACAGCCCGACCTCGGGTGCCATCTCGGAGAAGGTGCGCCGGCCGTCCTCGCGCAGCATGCGCAGCAACTGGCGGTCCACGTCGTCGAACTCGGGCATCGCCACTCCGTTCCGCACCCCGCGTGCACCGCTAATCCCGCGCAAATTCTTTTCGTCCAACCCGCCGATCGCCGCTACAGTTTGCGTCTTCTTCGCCATCAACCGCAACTTACTTGTGCTCGCACGGAGGGTGTTGCTGTCCTAGGCCCTGACCCATGAACGCCGAAGACCTCGCCCCGTTCGTACCCCAGGAGCGCCCTTCATGCCTGTCGACCGTCTGCTTCCCACCCGCGAGGCGGAGGATCTGCTCGACCTCGTCCGCGAGATCGCCGACAAGGAGCTGGCCCCCCGCGTCGAGGAGCACGAGCGCACCGAGAGCTATCCCGAGGGGCTGTTCCGGCTGCTCGGCGAGACCGGGCTGCTGGGTCTGCCCTATCCGGAGGAGTCCGGCGGAGGCGGCCAGCCCTACGAGGTCTACCTCCAGGTCCTCGAAGAGCTGGCCGCCCGCTGGGCCGCCGTCGCCATCGCGACCAGCGTCCACACCCTCGCCGCCTTCCCCCTCCTGACGTTCGGCACCCCCGACCAGCGCGGGCGCTGGGCGGAGGACATCCTCGGCGGCCGTCTCATCGGTGGCTACAGCCTGTCCGAGCCGCAGGCCGGGTCCGACGCGGCGGCCCTGACCTGCCGCGCCGACAAGGCCCCCGACGGCTATCGGATCACCGGCGCCAAGGCGTGGATCACCCATGGCGGCAAGGCGGACTTCTACGCGCTGTTCGCCCGCACCGGTCCGGGCAGCGACGGCATCTCCTGCTTCTTCGCACCCGGACACACCGACGGTCTCACCTTCGGCCGGCCCGAGGACAAGATGGGCCTGCACGCCATCCCCACCACCTCGGCCTTCTGGGACGACGCCCTCCTCGCCACCGACCGGCTCATCGGCGCCGAGGGCCAGGGCCTCCAGATCGCCTTCAGCGCGCTGGATTCCGGCCGGCTGGGCGTCGCCGCCTGCGCCACCGGGCTGGCCCAGGCCGCCCTGGACGCCGCGACCGCCTACGCCCACGAACGCACCACCTTCGGCCGCCGCATCATCGACCACCAGGGGCTCGGCTTTCTGCTGGCCGATATGGCCGCCGCCGTGGACTCCGCGCGCGCCACCTACGTGGACGCCGCCCGCCGCCGTGACCACGGACGCCCGTACACCCGCCAGGCGAGCGTCGCCAAGCTGACGGCGACCGACGCCGCGATGAAGGTCACCACGGACGCGGTCCAGGTCTTCGGCGGCTATGGATACACCCGCGACTTCCCCGTGGAGCGCTATATGCGCGAGGCGAAGATCATGCAGATCTTCGAGGGCACCAACCAGATCCAGCGGCTGATCATCAGCCGCCAGCTCGCCCACTGACCTGCCCCTGTTCCCCGCCCCGACCTCGACTACCAGGGCACGGTCTGGCCCTGGTAGTTGAGGTACCGCAGGCCCGGCTCGCCGCTGTGGCGGTCGATGGTGTCCACCACGCCCGGGATGGACTGGTCGATGGTCAGCGGTGCGTCCGGTCCGCCGAGTTCGGTACGGACATGGCCGGGGCACATGAGCAGCAGTGTGTGCGCGGCGTCGGCGTAGCGGGCGGCGTAGCTGCGCATGAGCTGGTTCAGGGCGGACTTGCTGGCGCGGTAGACGTCCTGACCGCCCCTGGTGTTGAAGCCGACGCTGCCCTGGCGCGAGGACATGACGCCGATGGTCCCGGTCGGCGCGACCAGCGAGCGGAGGGACTCGACCACGCGCATCGGGCTGAGCGCGTTGGTGACCATGACCTCGACGAACATCTCGGTCGGCACGTCGCCGATCGGAATGTTGCCCCGGGTGATGCCGGCGTTGACGAACAGCAGGTCGAGCGTGCGCTCGGCCAGCCGCTCGCGCAGCGCGGCGATCTGCTCCGGCTCCGTCATGTCCAGCGATTCGACGGTGACCCGGCCGCCGGACGCCTCGGCCAGGTCGTGCAGGCCGGTGCGCCGATCGCCCCGGACGGTCCCGATGACGTTCCAGCCGCGGTGTGCGTACTCGGTGGCGAGGGCGAGTCCCAGGGTGCGGGACGCCCCGACGATAAGTGCGGTCTTGGCGCTCATGCCTGCACCTCCGGCTTGAGGACCTGCTCGCACCATTCGCGGAAGGTCGTGCGGCCGGTGATCCGAGGGGTGCGCCGCACGCCGTCGTCGAGGCCGTTGTTCTTGGCGTACGCCATGTTGACGTAGCCCTCCACCAGCGCGTCCCCGAGGCCGCGTCCGGCGAATCCGGCGCGGAAGTCCTCCAGCGACCGGGGCTCGTAGCGGACCGGGCGGCCGAGCACATCGGACATGATGCGCGCCATGTCGTTCGCCGAGAGGTCCTCGGGGCCCAGCACCGGGACCTCGCCCGTCCCCGTCCAGGAGCGGTCGAGCAGCAGACCGGCGGCGACCGCGGCGATGTCCCGGGTGGCGGCCGTCGGTGCGGTGCGGTCGGGGGCGGCGGTGTCGGTGTACACGCCGTCGTCGCGGATCGAGGCCCGCTGCCGCAGCAGGTTGTCCATGAAGGACGGGCAGGCGAGCGCCCGGTAGGCCACGCCGGTACCCGCGATGAGGTCGTCCATGGCCAGCGACGCCGTCACATGCCCGGCGCGGCCGGCGACGGGGGTGCCGCGGCCGAGCGCCGAGACGCCGACGACGTGTCCGACTCCATGGGCCGTGAACGCCTTCGCGGCGGCGTGGGTGAATCCCGAGTACGCGGTGTCCAGACTCGGTGCCCGCGGGTCCGGCGGGACCAGCCAGAAGACGGCGTCGGCGCCGGCGAAGGCCCGGTCGACGACCTCGGCGTCGCCGTGCGAGCCGGTGACGACGTCGACCCGGGCGCGGACCGCTTCGGGGAGTCTCGCGGGGTCGCGCACGATGACCCGCAGCTCTTCGCCGCGATCGGGGGCCTCGCCCAGCAGGATGTCCAGCAGCCGGCCGCCGATCTGGCCGGTGGGAGCAGTGATGACGATCATGCTTTGAGTCTCGGGCCGGCCACCGCGGGCGTCCAATACCCTTCCCGGCAATTGATACCTTCAGGGCATGGATCTCGATCTGCGCAAGCTTCGCTACTTCGTCGCGGTGGCCGAGCAACGGCACTTCGGCCGGGCGGCGGAGCAGCTCTATATCGCCCAGCCGGTCCTCAGCCGCCAGATACGGGCCTTCGAGCAGGAGCTGGAGTGCACTCTGCTCGTCCGGTCCACCCGCAGCGTGGAGCTGACCGACGCCGGGAAGCGGCTCTACGAGGAGGCGCAGCGGATCCTCGCCACCGTCGCATCGGCGGTGCGGAGCGTGCACGACGTGGATCGGGGCGTCCAGCGGCTCGTGGTGGCCTTCTGCTCCGGGCTGCATGTGTCGGAGGCGATCCGGGCGTTCTCATCGCGCCACCCGGACGTCGAGACCGATGTCGTCCCGGTGCGCTGGTGGGAGCAGGACGCGCCGCTCCGGGACGGCCGGGCCCAAGTCGCCTATCTGCGGCGGCCGTTCGACCACTCGGACTTGCGCATCATCCCCATCGGCCACGAGACCAGGGTCGCCTGTATGCCCGCGACGCATCCGCTGGCCTTCCGTCAGGAGATCACCTCCGCGGACCTCGACGGTGAGCGGATGCTCGACGCGCCGACGCGGCGGACATCGTCGCTCGAGGAGAAGTTCGAGCTCATCGCCTCCGGGCAGGGCATCGCGCTCGTCCCGCTGAGCGTCGCGCGGTCCTACTCCCGCCCCGACCTCGTCCACCTCCCCGTCACGGACGCCCCATCGGTCGAGACCTGCCTGGCCGTCCTCGCGGACCGGCGGGAGAAGGTGCTGCGCGACTTCCTGGACATCGCCACCGCGACCCTGCGGGCCACTCAGCGGTAGCTGGGGGCGCCGTGCCAGGCGTGGTGGGCCCGCGAAGATCCGCCGGACAGGGCCTCGGCTACCGGCGGCAGATGCGCGGACTACGGCATACGAGGCGGCGCGCGACCCGGATCGGCGTTCTGCGAGGGCGATCGCGCGAGCGGCAGGTACCTTGGCACGCACCGACCGGAACACGCCGGAACACGGGGGACATCATGGCCGCGAGGACATCGGTACGAGCAGGTCTTGGGCTGACGGTGCTGACCGCTGTGGCCGTGACCGGCTGCGGTGGCCCGGACGAGACCGACGGGGCACCCCCGCGCGATGGCCGGCCGTCGGCGTCCCGCTCCGCGCCGTCTTCGACAAACTCCTCCGGCAGTGGCAGCCCCTCGGCGAAACCCTCCGTGTCGGCGGCGTACGGGAGTGCTGTCGCCGCCTGCTCGGACGGCAACTGCGAGATCGCGGTGTCCGCTCCGGTGACGGTCCGGTTCAAGAGCCCGGCCGGTCCGGCGACGCTGTCGGTGACCGAGGTCGGGCCGAACAAGGTCGAGTACACGGTGAAGTCGGGCAACGGCCGGTCCCAGGGCGGGGCCGGCGGTCCGGGCCAGGGGTGCGTCACCGTGCTGCGCGACCACGGCAGCAGCAACGTGTGCGGAAGGCTGGACACGGCCCGGCCGGCCGCTCAGCCCGACGCCGTGGTGATCCAGATGACGGCCGGGGCGGACGGCACGGCGATCCTGCACATCGTGTCGTAGCGCCCCGGCCACATCGCGCCGCCTCCCCGTCGCCGTAGACCACCGGCACCCGCGTGGGGGCCTCGGGGTCAGTTGAGGGTGTCGGGGTCGGGCCCGGTGCGCTCGCCACGGTCGAGGACGTTGATCGCCTCGATGTCCTCAGGGGTGAGGGTGAAGTCGAAGACGTCGATGTTCTCCCGGATGCGGGCGGGGGTCACGGACTTGGGGATCACGACGTTCCCGAGCTGTAGATGCCAGCGCAGAACCACCTGGGCGGGCGTCCTGCCGTGCCGCCGCGCTATCGCGGCGAGGGCGGGGTCCTGGAGAAGGGCGCCCTGGGCCAGCGGGCTCCACGCCTCGGTGGCGATGTTGTGCCGGGCGTGGAAGTCCCGCAGTTCTCCCTGCTGGAGGTAGGGGTGCAGCTCGATCTGGTTGACGACCGGGACCACGCCGCTGTGGTCGAGCAGCCGCCGCAGATGGGCGGGCTGGAAGTTGGACACGCCGATGGCGCGGGTACGGCCGTCGGCCAGCAGCTTCTCCAATGCGCGCCACGTGTCCAGGTACAGGTCGCGGGCGGGGGTGGGCCAGTGGATCAGGTAGAGGTCCACATAGTCGGTGCCCAGCTTGGCCACGCTGGCGTCGAAGGCCGCGAGGGTGGAGTCGTATCCCTGGTCGGCGTTCCACAGCTTGGTGGTGAGGAACAGCTCCTCGCGGGGGACGCCGGAGGTGGCCAGGGCACGGCCGACCCCGGCCTCGTTGCCGTAGATGGCCGCGGTGTCGATGCTGCGGTAGCCGGCCTCGATGGCGGAGCGCACCGCGCCGGTGGTCTGCTCGTCCGCCACCTGGAAGACGCCGAAGCCCAGTTGCGGGATCTCCAGGCCGGTGTGGAGGGTGAGGTGGGGTACGGAGGTCATGGTGCCCTTCTCGGTTCGCTTGTGCCTACGGGTATGTGTGGTGGTTGGGGGTCAGCCGAGAGTCGCGAGCGCGGTGGTGGCGATCTTGTGGTCCTGCTCGGGCGCGCCGCCGCCCACCCCGATCGCGCCGATCACCCGGCCGTCGCGGTGGACCGGGACGCCACCCCCGGCCGCCTCGGCGGCGGCGCGGGCGGCCTCGAGGAGAGCCTCGGCGTCCTGAGTGGTCAGCGGGGCGACGGCGGTCACGGTGGTGCTCATGGCGGGTTGGTCTCCTTGATGGTGGTGGTGCTGTTCGGTGACGGGTAGCTCAGTGCCGGGCGGTCGGAACACGGGCCGGCTCGGTGGTGACGCCGTCGTGGATGTGGCGGGCGTCGCGGCGCTCCAGGGCGGCGGAGAGGACGGCGAGCGCCAGGGCGGATGCGGCGAGGATGGCACCGACCCAGTTGGGGGCGGTGTAGCCGAGTCCGGCCGAGATCACCAGGCCGCCGAGCCAGGCCGAGAG
Source organism: Streptomyces niphimycinicus (assembly GCF_018883605.1). GTDB lineage: Bacteria > Actinomycetota > Actinomycetes > Streptomycetales > Streptomycetaceae > Streptomyces > Streptomyces niphimycinicus. The sequence continues at coordinate 34,144 of NZ_JAHLEM010000202.1, forward strand.
CGCGTTGCCCAGGTTGAAGGCGCCGATGTTCACGGCGGAGGCGAGGGTGGGGGCGCCCGCCGCGTGGTCCAGCACCCGCTTCTGTAGCGGGGGCACGGTCGCGAAGCCCAGGGCGCCGACGAGAGCGATGGTGATGGCGGCCGCGATCTTGTTGTGGGCGGTGAAGGTGAACGCGGCCAGGACCAGCGCGAGCGCGCCCAGCGATACGTACAGCATCGGCATCAGCGCCCGGTCGGCGAACCGGCCGCCGAGGAGGTTCCCGCCGACCATGCCGAGCCCGAAGAGGACCAGCAGCCAGGTGACGGAGGAGTCCGCGAAGCCGGCGACCTCGGTCATCATCGGCGCGATGTAGGTGATCGCGGCGAAGACACCGCCGAAGCCGAGCACGGTCATCGCCATGGCCAGCAGCACCTGCGCGTTGCGGAAGGCGGCCAGCTCATGGCCCAGGTGCACACCCTCCGGCTTGGGGATGTCGGGAACGAGCCGGGCGATGCCCACCAGGCCCACCACACCGAGCGCCGCGACGAGGTAGAAGGTGGTCCGCCACCCCAGCGACTGGCCGATCGAGGTGCCCAGCGGCACGCCGACGACGTTGGCGACGGTCAGGCCGGTGAACATCATCGAGATGGCACCGGCCTTCTTCTCGGGCGCGACCAGGTCGGCCGCGACGACCGATCCGATGCCGAAGAACGCGCCGTGCGCGAAGGAGGCGACGATACGTCCCGCGGCCATCACGCCGAAGGCGGGGGCGAGCGCGGAGAGCAGATTGCCCACCACGAACAGCCCCATCAGCAGCATCAGCATGTGCTTGCGGGAGATCTTCGTACCGAGCGCGGTCATCAGCGGTGCGCCGACCATGACGCCGAGGGCGTAGCCGGTCACCAGGAACCCGGCGGTGGGGATGGACACATCGAAGTCCCCGGCGACCTCGGGCAGCAGCCCCATGATCACGAACTCGGTGGTTCCGATCCCGAAGGCCCCGATGGCGAGGGCCAGCAGTGCGATGGGCATGAAAGTTCACTCCAAGTGATTGCTACCGCCCTTTACGAGCGTCCACGATACTTGCATGCACACTAATTGCAAGCGCGCTATATTGCTCAGGCTGTGTATCGCGTCACCGTCACCGCCGCGGGCCCCCCGCCCCGTCCCGGCTCACCCCGCCCCGCCCAGGAGGCACCCATGACCACCCCGGTCCTCGCCGCCACTCCCCTCGCCCAGAGCTGGTGCGCCCTGTCACTGCTGCACAGCAGGATCGAGACGCATCTCGAGGGGGCCCTTCACACCCGCCACGGGCTCAGCGCCCGCGAGTACGCGGTTCTGGACGTCCTGAGCCGACAGCACGACGGGGAGAACGGCCATCTCCAGATGAAGCAGGTCGCCGACGCCGTCGCCCTCAGCCAGAGCGCCACCACCCGCCTGGTCACCCGGCTCGAGGACCGCGAACTCCTCTCCCGCTACCTGTGTCGCACCGACCGGCGCGGGATCTACACCAACGTCACCGAGGCCGGTCTGGTACTGCTCCACCAGGCCCGCCCGACATACGAAGGCGCCCTGCGCGAAGCGCTCGACCTGGCCGGCCGGGACCCCAGGCTCACCACCCTGGTCGCGGCCGTGGCGTCATTGGAGGCATCGCCCCTTGACGCTTCGTCACTCCGGATTCCGGGGTGCGGGCTCCCCGGCTGATCTCACACCCCGGGGGCGAGCCCACCGGGCGGTGGCCCCGCGTCCAGCTCCCGCTCGTCGGAGAGCACCGTCTCGCGGAACGAGGCGACGACCGGCCGCAGATCGATGTGGTGCCAGACCGCCCACAGGTGAACGGACGCCTCATGCCAGGGAAGTGTGCGCACCGCCACGGCGTCGGTCGCCCCGCGCACCATGCTCTTCTGCACCAGCGCCAGCCCGAGACCGGAGGCCACCAGGCCGAGTGCGGTCAGCGGGTCCGCGGCGTCGAGCCGGATGTCGGGCGTGAAGCCCGAGGCGACACACGCGGCGACGAAGGTGTCCCGCCATCTCTTCGCAAGGACCTTTCTTGACTTCCTCCCCCGCTTAAAGGCGGGGGATTCCAGCGGTTGCCCGCTGGGGTTCCTGCTTCACCGACGACCGCCCCGTCCGGGAGGACTCCCGTTGAGGTCTCACACCGTCTCCACAGGCAGA
>NZ_JAHLEM010000203.1 GCF_018883605.1 Streptomyces niphimycinicus
GCGCCCCGGCCCGGGCCACCGCTCCCGGCGCGGCCGGGGCCAGCGGGCTGTCGCGGATCTCCAGCGGGCGCGCGGTCACGCCCCGCGCCCCGTAGACCAGGTCCGGCCGTACGGCCACGACGGCACCGACGGTCAGCGCGGTGATCGCCGCCTCGCCGATGCCGATCAGCACATGCACCCCGACCATCGCCGCGAAGACCTTGCCGATCGCCACATCGGCCGTGCCGCCGAGCGCGTAGATCGCCGTGAAGGCCACCGCCGCGGCCGGTACGGAGACCAGCGCCGCGACGAAGGACGCGACGGTGACCGTACGGCGGCGATGCGGGGCCAGCTTCACGATCGTGCGGAAGATCGCGTACGCCACGACCGTGGTGACCAGGGCCATGTCCGTGATGTTGACGCCGAGCGCCGTAAGGCCGCCGTCCGCGAACAGGACGCCCTGCATCAGCAGCACCACGGAGACGCACAACACCCCCGTATACGGCCCCACGAGTATCGCGGCCAGCGCCCCGCCCAGCAGATGCCCGCTGGTCCCGGCGGCGACGGGGAAGTTGAGCATCTGCACGGCGAAGATGAACGCCGCCACCAGCCCGGCCAGCGGCGCGGTCCGCTCGTCGAGCTCCCGCCGGGCACCGCGCAAACTGACCGCGACGGCCCCGGCGGCGACCACACCGGTCACCGCCGACACCGGCGCGTCGATGAATCCATCGGGCACATGCATGGCGGGACTCCGCTCCTGAGCTGCTGCTATCGGCCCGATGGTAGCCCGTACCTGCAAGTCATTCGCAAGAGCGCGGTCATCGCGGAATCCGGCGGGATCGCCCAGGATCACACGCCGACGGCGGCCTTCCGGGATCGGAAGGC
>NZ_JAHLEM010000204.1 GCF_018883605.1 Streptomyces niphimycinicus
CGGCCCGATGGTAGCCCGTACCTGCAAGTCATTCGCAAGAGCGCGGTCATCGCGGAATCCGGCGGGATCGCCCAGGATCACACGCCGACGGCGGCCTTCCGGGATCGGAAGGCCGCCGTCGGGCCGAAACGTCACCTCGGCGTCAGACGCGGGTCGGACGCAGATCAGACGCGCGTCAGCTCGGCGTCCGCGTCGGAGTCGTGCTGCTGGGCCGCGGGGGTCGGCTCGAGCTGCTTGCGCAGGCCCTCGCCCTCCACGTCCACATTGGGCAGCGCCCGGTCCAGCCAGCGCGGGAGCCACCAGGCCGACTTGCCGAGCAGCGCCAGGACCGCCGGGACGATGGCCATGCGGACCACGAAGGCGTCGAAGAAGACGGCGATGGCGAGGCCGAAGCCCATCATCTTGATCATCGACTCGGAGGAGCCGATGAACCCGGCGAACACGCTGATCATGATGATGGCGGCTGCGGCGACCACCCGGGCGCCGTGCCGGAAGCCGGTGACGACGGCCTGGCCGGGGCGCTCGCCGTGGACGAACGCCTCCCGCATCCGGGTCACCAGGAAGACCTCGTAGTCCATCGCCAGACCGAACACCACACCGATCATGAAGATCGGCATCATGCTCATGATCGGGCCGGTCTCCTCGACGCCGAGCAGGTCCGCCAGCCAGCCCCACTGAAAGACCGCGACCACCGCACCGAGCGCCGCGACGACGGAGAGCAGGAAGCCGAGCGCCGCCTTGAGCGGCACCAGAACGGACCGGAAGACGACCATCAGCAGCAGGAAGGCCAGCCCGACGACGAGCACCAGATAGGGCACCAGCGCGTCGTTGAGCTTCTGCGAGATGTCGATGTTCATCCCGGTCTGGCCGGTCACCAGCACCTCGGCGCCGGTGTCGGCCTTGAAGCCGCTCGCCTTGTCCCGGATGTCACCGACCAGGTTCTCGGTGTCGATGCTGCTCGGCTTGTACTTGGAGATGACGGTGAGCGTCGCGGCGTCACCGGCCTTGTTGAACGCGGCCGGGCTGACCCCGGCCACCCCGTCCAGGCCGGTGATGGTCTTACGGACCTTCTCGGCCGCGCCCTTGGCGTCATCGCTGCCCTTGGCGTCGATGACCACCATCAGCGGACCGTTGTAGCCGGGGCCGAAGCCATCGGAGATCGCGTCGTACGCCTGCCGCTTCTGGCTGCTGACCGGCTGCGAGCCGTCGTCCGGCAGACCGAGCTCCAGGCTCATGGCGGGCACGGCGGCCGCGCCGAGGCCGAGCACGGCCACCAGGAGCACCATCAGCGGGCGGCGCAGCACGAAACGTGCCCAGCGGGTGCCCATATTGGGCTTCTCCTCGGCGGCGGAGGCGTCCGGACCCGCCGCGAGGCGCTCCTCCAGCCGCCGGCGCGCCTTGCGCCCGAAGACCCGCTTGCCCGCGAAGCCCAGCACCGCCGGGATGAGGCTGATCGCGATGAGGACGGCGATGACGACCGTACCGGCCGCGGCGAAGCCCATCTTGGTCAGCATCGGGATGTTGACGACGGCGAGGCCGACCAGCGCGATGACCACCGTAAGGCCGGCGAAGACGACCGCGGAGCCCGCGGTGCCCACGGCACGTCCGGCGGCTTCCTCCCGGTCCCGCCCCTCGGCCAGCTCCGCGCGGTAGCGGGAGACGATGAACAGCGCGTAGTCGATGCCGACCGCGAGGCCGATCATCATCGCCAGTGTCGAGGTGGTGCTGGACAGCCCCAGCGTGGTGGCGAGCGCGGTGATCGACGAGATGCCGATGCCGACGCCGATGAGCGCGGTCAGCAGTGGCAGTCCGGCGGCGACCAGCGAGCCGAAGGTGATGGCGAGGACGACCGCGGAGATCGCGATGCCGATGATCTCGGTCGAGCCGGTCTCCGGCATCTCCTGGAGCGCATCACCGCCGATCTGCACCGTCAGGCCCGACTTCTCGGCCTTCTCGCCCGCCTCCTTCAGACCGTCCTTGGCGGGGTCCTTCAGCTCCAGGGCGTTGACCTTGTATTCGGTCAGGATGTACGCCGTGGAGCCGTCCTTGCTGACGGCCTGGGCCTGGTAGGGGTCGGCGACCGAGGCGATCTGCGGCGAGCTGGCCTTGAGGTCGGCGACGGTCTTGGTGACCACCGCCTTGTTCGCCGGGTCGGTCATCTTCTCGCCGCTCGGGGCGCGGAAGACCACACGGGCGGTGGCGCCGTCCGCGTTACCTCCGGGGAACCGCTGTTCCAGCAGGTCGAATGCCTTCTGGGCCTCGGTGCCCGGGATGGAGAAGCTGTCGTTGGCGGGTGGTGAGGCGGTGGCGGCGCCGACGCCCGCGACCGCGAGCAGCGCCGCCCATATCAGGACGACGAAGCCGCGTCGCCGAAAGGCGAACCGGCCGAGTTTATAAAGGAAGGTGGCCACGAGAAGAGGTGCTCCCGTCGGTTGGATGGCACTGGGCAGGGATGGATAACCGAGCCGGCGACGAGAGCGGCGCGCCGGTCGGGGCCTTATGTGGTTGTGCGGAGGGGGGAAGGGGGAGGGGGGAAGGGGGAGGGGGAGGTGAGAGAAGGGCTACGCGGCGCCGAGCGCGGGGAGGATCACGGCGTCGATGTACTCCAGGAGATACGTCTGGTCCGGCTGCTGACCGTCGACGAGCGGCCGGGCGATGAACGCGCCGCACACCATGTGCACGACGAAGTTCAAGGCGGGCCGGTCCGGGGCGATTTCGCCGCGGTCGACGGCGCGCCTCAGCAGCGCGTTGAACGCGTCGATCTCGGGATAGATCAACAGCTCTCGCAGGGCCTCATGAAGGTCCGGGTTGTCGTGGCTTGCGTGAGCGAGTCCCCTCATCAGCGCGGCGTCCCGCTCCCGGGCGCTCTCCGAGCACCGCACGATCTCCCGCAGATCCCCGCGGAGCGTTCCGGTGTCGACACCCTCGAGCAGAACGGGCTTGGTGTGCCGCAGCGCGGTCGCGACCAGTTGCGGCTTGCCGTTCCACTGGCGGTACAGCGTGGCCTTGCTGGAGTGCGTACGGGTCGCGACGGCGTCCATCGTCAGGCCGTCGTACCCCACCTCGCCGAGCAGCTCCACCACCGCCTCGTACAACTCCCGCTCACGCTCGGGGGAGAGTCGGCTGCGACGCACCCGGGCAGTGTCCCGGTCCTCCGCCGCCTGGTCCATGGCCGGCATGGCGTGTCGCCTCCCTCCGAAATTCCGAACGAAACGGTTTCGTACTCCTCCAGTATAAGCGCGCCACTATCGAAACAGCACCGTTTCGCTCGTGGTCTAGGTCACAGAACCGAGTTGCTCCAAATGGCGTAGCTCGAAAACATGGGTGGGGTGGAGCCTTACGGAAGCGACGACGACCTGGCGTATCTGCGATTTCCGCATCTGCACGGCGACTTGCTGTGCTTCGCGGCCGAGGACGATCTGTGGGTCGCCCCGCTGGCCGCCCCCGACGGACCCCCCGGCCGGGCCTGGCGGCTGACCGTGGACCGCACCCGCGTCGGACCTCCCCGCTTCTCCCCCGACGGCTCCCAGATCGCGTTCACCACCTGGCGCAGCCTGGACCCGGAGATCCATCTCGTCCCCGCGGCCGGCGGCCCCGCCCGCCGGCTGACCTACTGGGGCAGTACGGACGCCCAGGTCTGCGGCTGGACCCCGGCGGACCAGGACGGCGTCTCCCAGATCCTCGCGGTCTCCTCCCATGAGCAGCCGTTCTCCCACTTCTCCTGGGCCTACACGCTGCCCACCGACGGCAGTCCCGGCGGTCGGCTGCCCTGGGGACCGGTGGCCGATATCGCGATGGCCGACCTCGACGGCGAGCGCCGCACCCTGCTGCTGACCGGCAAGCCGCCGCATGAGCCCGCCACCTGGAAGCGCTACCGGGGCGGTGCGACGGGGCGGCTGTGGCTGCACGGCACCCGGCTCGCGGCGGAGCTGAACGGCCATCTGGACGCGGCGATGTTCGTCGGCGGCCGGATCGCCTTCCTCTCCGACCACGAGGGCATCGGCAATCTCTACTCCTGTCTGCCCGACGGCACCGATCTGCGCCGCCACACCGACCATGCCGACTTCTACGCACGCCACGCCTCCACCGACGGCTCCCGCGTGGTCTACCAGTGCGCGGGCGAGCTGTGGCTGGTGGACGACCTGGGCCCGGACGGGGTGCCGCGCAAGCTGGACGTACGGCTGGGCGGGGCGCGGACCGGGCGGCGGCCCTACCAGGTGCCCGCCGCCTCGCATATCGACTCGCTGTCGGTGGACACCACGGGCCGGGCCAGCGCGGTGTGCGTCCGCGGCAGCCTGTACTGGCTCACCCACCGCGACGGCCCCGCCCGCACCCTCGCCGACAACCCGGGCGTCCGGGTACGGCTGCCCGTGATGCTGGGCTCCACCGGCCGGGTCGCCTACCTCACCGACGCGGAGGGCGAGGACGCCATCGAGATCGCGCAACTGCCCCGGGCCAGCGGCCCCGGCGAGCCGCGCCGGCTGGCCGCCGGGCTGCTGGGGCGGGTGCATGAGCTGGAGTCCTCGCCCGACGGCGACCTGCTCGCGGTCGCCGCGGGCGACGGGCGGCTGCTGCTGGTGGACACCTCCGCCGACGGGGACGGCGAGGTCACCGAGCTGATCCGGTCGGACAACGGCCCGGTGGGCGACCTGGCCTTCTCCCCCGACTCGGCATGGCTGGCCTGGTCCCACCCCGGAATAGGCCGCACCCTGCGCTCGATCAAGATCGCGCGGCTGGCCGACCGGACCATAGTGGACGTGACCAACGGGCGGTTCGAGGACGAGGAGCCGGTCTTCACCAGCGACGGCCGCTATCTCGCCTTCCTCTCCTGGCGCGGCTTCGACCCGGTCTACGACGTGCACACCGGCGACCTCTCCTTCCCGCTGGGCTGCCGCCCCTATCTCGTACCGCTGTCCTCCGCCACCCCCTCGCCCTTCGCGCTCTCCCCCGAGGGGCGCCCGGCGGCGGGCGGGCTGGACCCGGACGACAGCGGGGACGACGGCGACGGCACGGTGACGGTCGAGGTGGCGGGGCTGGCCAGCCGGGTCACCGTCTTCCCGGTGCCCGCGTCCAAGTACTCCTCGCTGCACCCGGTCAGCGGCGGCGGACTGGTGTGGCTGCGCTGGCCGATCTCGGGCGTGCTCGGCGAGACGTTCGCCAACCCGGCCGAGACCTCGAGCCGCCCCACCCTGGAACACTTCGATCTGGCGAAGGCCAAGCGCACCGAACTCACCAGTGAACTGGACTGGTTCGCGGTCAGCGGCGACGGCACCCGGCTGGTGGCCTACGACGACGGCGATCTGCGCGCCATGCCCGCCACCGAGACCGGCGACAGCGACTCCACGGTCCACCTCGACATGCGGCGGATCCAGCACACCGTCGATCCGGCGGCCGAATGGCGGCAGGCGTACGACGAGGCCGGGCGCATCACCCGGCACTACTTCTGGGACCCGGGGATGTGCGGTGTCGACTGGGACGGGGTGCTCGACCAGTACCGTCCGCTGGTCGAACGGGTCGCCTCGCCCGACGAGTTCGCCGATCTGCTCCGCGAGACCCTCGGCGAGCTGGGCACCTCGCACGCCTATGTCGCCGCCGCGCGCCGCAACGAGGGCCCGCCCCACTACCAGCGCCCCATCGGACTGCTCGGCGCCAACCTCACCCGCGCCAAGGACGGCCGGTGGGCGGTGGCCCGCATCCTGCCCGGTGAGTCCTCCGACTCCCGGGCCCGCTCGCCGCTGGCCGGTCTGGGCATCCGGGACGGCGCCGTCCTCACCCATGTCGACGGGCGCCCGGTGGACCCGGTGGCCGGTCCGTTCCCGCTGCTGACGGCCGCGGGCGGCACGACGGTGGAACTGACCTTCGAGCCGCCGGACGGCGAGGGGCCGGCGCGCCGGGTCGCGGTCTCCCCGCTGATCGACGACCGGCCGCTGCGCTACCAGGACTGGGTGGCCCAGCGCCGGGCCGTGGTGCGGGAGTTGAGCGGCGGGCGGTGCGGCTATCTCCATATCCCCGACATGGGCGGCTCCGGGTGGGCGCAGTTCAACCGCGACCTGCGCCGCGAGATGTCGCTGCCCGCGCTGATCGTGGACGTCCGGGGCAACGCGGGCGGCAATATCAGCGAGCTGGTGGTGGAGAAGCTCACCCGCAAGGTCATGGGCTGGGACCTCACCCGCAACGCCGAGCCCGTGTCGTACTCCAGCAACGCGCCGCGCGGACCGATCGTCGCGGTCGCCGACGAGGCGACCTCCTCCGACGGCGACATGATCACCGCGGCCTTCAGGATCCAGGGCATCGGGCCGGTGGTGGGGCTGCGCACCTGGGGCGGCGTGGTCGGGATGACCGGCCGTCACCGCCTCGGCGACGGCACCTCGATCACGGTGCCGATGAACGCCGCGTGGTTCGACGCCTACGGCTGGGGCGTGGAGAACCACGGTGTGGAGCCGGACATCGAGGCGCCGCGCTCCCCCGTGGACTGGGCGGAGGGCCGCGCTCCGCAGCTCGGGGTCGCCGTCCGTACGGCGCTCGATCTGCTGGAGCGGCATCCGGCCGCGACCCCGCCGGACTATTCGGACGTCCCCGATCTGCGCCGTCCTCAACTGCCGCCGCGCGGGGGAAGCAAGCCGTCGCGCAAGGGAGGCAAGTCCTCGCGCAAGGGAAGCAAGCCGCCCCGCAAGGGGAAGTGAGCGCGGCCACCGTAAGGCCGGGGCGGGGCAGAAACGGCGCAGGGCGCGGGCAGGCGCAGGGCGCGGGCAGGCGCAGGGCGC
>NZ_JAHLEM010000205.1 GCF_018883605.1 Streptomyces niphimycinicus
CGCGCAAGGGAGGCAAGTCCTCGCGCAAGGGAAGCAAGCCGCCCCGCAAGGGGAAGTGAGCGCGGCCACCGTAAGGCCGGGGCGGGGCAGAAACGGCGCAGGGCGCGGGCAGGCGCAGGGCGCGGGCAGGCGCAGGGCGCGGGCAGGCGCAGGGCGCATTCCCAGGGTCGCCCATGGGGATGCGCCCCTCCCGCCCTGGCGCGTCACATCTCTTCGAAGGGCTCCTGGTCCATCGTCTCGTCGCCCATGCCCGGCTGGCGGCGCTCACGGCTCATCCGCTGGGACTGCTCGCGGGCCTCCGGCCGGTCCTGCTGGCCACGGCGCTGCTCCTGCCCCGGCTCCCGGCGGGAGCGCTCCTCCATACGCTCACCGGACTGCATGCGCTCGCCGGACTGCACGCGCTCACCAGGCTGCCGGCCGCGCCGCGGCTCCTGGCTCCGGCCGCCCTGCGGCTTCCGCTTGGCCTGCTGACCCTTGTCGTTCGGCTGGTCCTTGGGGCCCATGTGTCACTCCTCATCGGGTGAATGGCGTCGGGCCCGACAAGAGTTACATGTGTCGACTTTCTCCGCATTCCGGATCGGAGGAGCCGAAGAAAGCGCAGGTCAGCGCGGTTGACGGAGCGTTACTGGTAACGCTCCGTGCCCGCCGTGCGCGCCTTCTCGTCCGCCGCGCCGCCCTCGCCCAGCAGACGGCCGCCCCGCCCCTCCCGGGTCTCCGTCAGCCGTGGTTCGGCACGGCGCATCTCGCGCCGCCCCACCGCGTTGATGAACACGGGCAGATAGCCGCGCACCGACTGCATACCGCGCAGCCACCACTGCGCGTACACATGCGCCGACCGGCGCTCGATGCCTGCCACCAGCCGGTCCACCGAAGGGCCCAGCGGATAGGTGCGGCCCGCGGGCCAGGGCAGCCGCTGCCGCAG
>NZ_JAHLEM010000206.1 GCF_018883605.1 Streptomyces niphimycinicus
CCGGCGCTCGATGCCTGCCACCAGCCGGTCCACCGAAGGGCCCAGCGGATAGGTGCGGCCCGCGGGCCAGGGCAGCCGCTGCCGCAGCTCGCGCATCACCTCGTCCTGGTCGGCGCCGCGCACCATATCGGTGTCCGTCCAGCTCAGATAGCCCACGCCGACCCGCACCCCACGGTGGCCCAGCTCGGCCCGCAGACTGTGGGCGAACGCCTCGACCCCCGACTTGGACGCGCAGTACGCCGTCATCATGGGCGCGGGCGCGAGCGCGGCGAGCGAGGCGATCTGAAGCAGATAGCCACGGCTCGCGATCAACGCGGGCAGGAAGGCGCGGGCCGTGGTGACGCTGCCCAGCAGATTGACCTCGATCACCCGCCGCCAGGCCGTCTCGTCGGAGTCGAGGAACGGACCGGCCTGGGCCACACCCGCGTTGGCACACACGATGTCCACCGCGCCGAACCGCTCCACGACCTCCCCCGCCACCCGCGCCATCGCCTCGGCGTCGGTGACATCGGCATGCCAGTGGGCGGAGTCGGTCGGCAGCCGCTCGGAGACCCGCTTCAGCTCCTCGGGCTCCAGGCCCACCAGCGCGACCTTCGCACCGCGGGCGGAGAGCTTGCGCGCGAGCAGCTCGCCGACGCCCCGCGCCGCGCCCGTCACCACCGCGACCTGGCCCTCAAGGCTCCTGCGCGCACTCATGTCGTCTGCTCCTTGGCTTCGGCTGTTGCTGTGGGGCGGGATGTCCCGTACTCCTCGACCAGGCCGCGGATCACTCCGGTGACCGCCTCGGGGTCCTCCACCGGGGTCATATGGCCGAGCCCCGGGAGCTCGGTGAGGCCGGTGCAGTGCGGCAGCGCGGCGGCCAGGGCGTCGGCGTGCTCGGGCGGGGTGAGCCGGTCGGCGGTCCCGACGATGACGGCCGTGGGCATGGTCAGTTCGCCGATGCGCGCGTCCAGTTCGAGGTCGAGCAGGACGCGGCCCCATCCGGCGCGTACGGCGCGGGGGCAGGCGTGCAGGATCCGCGCGCACATGTCCACCGCTGCCGGGTCGGCGCCAGGGCCCATCGTGGCGTAGCGCACCAGCCGCTTGGCGAGCGGGGTGACCGGGCCCAGGGGGGCGCGTGAGCCGAGGAGCACGCGGTGCACCCGCGCCCGGGCCCGCGGGGAGCGCAGCGGCACCACCAGCGACCGGTCCACCAGCCGTGAGGCGCCCGTGCTGCACAGCACCGCGGCGGCCGCGCGCTCGCGCAGCGCGGGGCGGTCGGCCGCGGCCATCAGCGTCATCCCGCCCATGGAGTGGCCCGCGAGCACGGCCCGCCGACCGGGCGGAAGGGTGGCTTCCAGCACCGCCACCAGATCGTCGGCCAGGGCGTGGGTGCTGTAGCCGCCGGGCCCCGGGGCCGGGCTGCGGCCATGGCCGCGCTGGTCGTAGACGATCACCCGGTGGTCGGCCGCGAGGGCGCGCACCACCGGCGCCCAGAAGGCCGTGGAGCACACCCAGCCGTGTGCGAGCAGGACCGCGGGCGCGTCCTCGGGACCGTGCAGCTCCGTGTGGAGCCCGCTCCCGTCGGCCGAGACGGCGGTCAGCTCGCGCTCCGGGACGGGCGGGGCGTACGGCCCGACGGTCGGGGCGGAAAGCCGCCTCATCGCGATCCCCTCCCCGCACCGGCCGTGGACACCGTGGCCTTGGCGGGCCCGGTGTGCGGCCGCAGCACCGTGTACTCGTCGAGGTCCACGCGCCGGGTGACCTTGCGCAACTCGCTGGTGGTCCCGGGCCACAGGGTGGTGTTGCGGCCGTTGTCGAGGTACCAGCTATCGCAACCGCCGGTGTTCCACACCGTGCGCCGCATCCGTTCCTGGATCATGTCGGTGTAGGCGCGCACCGCGGACGGCCGGGCGTCCAGCGCGACCTTGCCGCCCAGGGTGTCCAACTGGCGCAGAAAGTCGGCCATATAGGCGAGCTGCGCCTCGATGACGAGGATCATCGAGCTGTTCCCGAGGCCGGTGTTGGGCCCGATGATGGTCAGGAAGTTGGGGAAGCCCGCCGGGCTGGTGCCGCGCAGCGCCTCCATCCCGCCCTTCCACGCCTCCGCGAGCGTCGTCCCGCGCGCCCCGGTCACCCGCTGCGCTATGGGGACGTCGGTCACATGGAAGCCGGTGCCGAAGATGATCGCGTCGGCCTCGGTCTCGGAGCCGTCGGCACCGACGAGGGTGGCGCCGCGCACCTCCTTCAGCCCGGCCGGGACCACGTCCACATGCGGCTGGGCGAGCGCCGGATAGTAGTCGTTGGAGAGCAGGATGCGCTTGCAGCCGATGCGGTAGTCCGGGGTCAGCGCCGCGCGCCGCGCCGGGTCCTTGATGGCCCGTCGCATATGCGCACCGGCCAGCCGCTCGACGAACCGCATCTCGCCCGGCCGCTTGGTGAACGCGCCCACCTGAAGCTCCCGGATGCCCCACAGCACCCCGCGGCGCAGCGCCCGGGTGGCCGGGATCCTCGTGTGCAGCCATCGCTCCAGGCCGCTGATCCGGCGGTCCATCCGCGGCAGCACCCAGGGCGGGGTGCGCTGGAAGAGGGTGAGCCGGCCGACCTCGCGCTGGATGGCGGGGACGATCTGTATGGCCGAGGCGCCGGTGCCGATCATCGCCACGCGCTTGCCGCGCAGCTCGGCGGTGTGGTCCCAGCGCGCGGAGTGGAAGACGGCGCCGGGGAAGCCGTCGAGCCCGGGAATGTCCGGGATCCGGGGGTCGGCGAGCGGGCCGGTGGCGCTGACCACGACATCGGCGGTCAGCGAGCCCCGCGCCGTCTCCACCTCCCAGTGGACCGCCGCGGAGTCCCAGCGCAGGGACCGCACTTCGGCGCCGAAGCGCAGGTGCGGCCGCAGCCCGAAGGTGTCGGCGACCCGCTCCAGATACGCGCGGATATGCGGCTGGCCGGAGAAGTTCCGGGGCCAGTCGGGGTTGGGCGCGAAGGAGAACGAATACAGATGCGACGGGACATCGCAGGCGCACCCCGGATAGGTGTTGTCCCGCCAGGCCCCGCCGACCGCCTCCGCCCGCTCCAGGACCACGAAGTCCGTGATGCCCGCGCGGCGCAGCCGCACCGCCGCTCCCAGACCGCCGAATCCGGCTCCGATCACCGCCACCCGCACATGCTCATGCGTCAGCCCAGCCATGCCGCCGCCTCCCACGAACGCGAATACAACCGTGCCAGCAATCACTGGCACGATGGGAGCGTAGGACAGGGATCTACCCAGCGGTAGGGGCTGTGGACAACGAAGTTACCGACGGTCGCACCGAACCGGCCGCGGCATAGGCTTCAGTTGTGGCGACGAGCGAAGCGGACGAGGTACGCGAGTACCGCATGCCGGAACTGGCCGAGAAGGCCGGGATCACCGTGCGCACCCTGCGCTTCTACCGGGAGCGCAAGCTGATCCCGCCACCGCGCCGCGACGGCCGGATCGCCTGGTACAACGACCACCATCTGGCCCGGCTGCGGACCATCGCGGGACTGCTGGAGCGCGGCCATACCCTCGGCGGGATCGCCGAGTTGATCGCCGCCTTCGAAAGCGGCCGCCGGGACGTCGGCGAGCTGCTCGGGCTGCCCGGCGCGGTCGCCTCCTGGCCCTCGGAGACCCCGGTCCGGCTCACCCCCGAGGCGCTCGCGGACTACTTCCACGGCGAGGTCACCGCGGAGAACCTCACCACCTCGCTCGACCTCGGCTATCTGGCCGTCGACGGCGACGAGATCGTCCACCTCAGCCGCCGCCTGCTGGACGTCTCACACACCCTGGTCGAACAGGGCGTCCCACTGGCCGCGGTGCTCGCCGCGGCGCGCGAGGTGCGTGAGCATGTGGACGCGATCGCCGAGACCTTCGTCACACTGCTGCGCACCCATGCGACGGCGGACGCCCTGGAGCGCGGCGAGAACGTCGGCGAGACGGTGGAGCGGCTGCGGCCACTGGCCACGAGCGTGGTGGACGCCGAGCTGACGATGGCCATGAACCGCCGGATGCGGGCGGAGCTGGACGAGACGCCACCCGGCGGCCGCTCCGGGAATCAGTGAGCCGGACGGGACGAGTGCCCCCGCGAAGGTCAGTGAGCCGGGCCGTAGGCCACCGTCACCGGGGCGTGGTCGCTCCACCGCTGGTCGTAGGCGGGCGCCCGCTCCACAACCGCCTTGACCGCGCGCTCGGCGAGCCCCGGGGACGCGATCTGGTAGTCGATGCGCCAGCCCGCGTCGTTGTCGAAGGCCCGGCCGCGGTAGGACCACCATGAGTACGGACCGGCGGCGTCCGGATGCAGGGCGCGCACCACGTCCACGTACCCCGCCTCCTCGAAGACGCTGGTCAGCCAGGCGCGTTCGGCCGGCAGGAACCCGGACTTCTTCTGGTTGGCCTTCCAGTTCTTGAGGTCGGCCTCTTGGTGGGCGATGTTCCAGTCGCCGGCCACCAGCGCCTCGCGCCCGCCGGCCGCGGCCCGTTCGCGCAGCTCCTTCAGATACGGAAGGAACTCCGCCATGAAGCGCTCCTTCTCGTCCTGGCGGTCCGTGCCGACCTCGCCCGAGGGGAGATACAGGCTGCCGACGGTCACGCCGGGCAGATCGACCTCCACATAGCGGCCGCTGCCGTCGAACTCGGTCGACCCGAAGCCGACCCGGATGCCCTCCAGCTCGCGCCGGGCGTACACCGACACCCCGGACCGGCCCTTGGCCGCCGCGGGGGCGTGCACCACATGCCAGCCGTCGGGTTCGCGGACCGCCTCCGGCAGTTCCTTGGGTTCGGCGCGTACCTCCTGGAGGCACACCACATCGGCCGCGGTAGCGTCCAGCCAAGGACCGAAGCCCTTCTTGGCGGCGGCGCGCAGCCCGTTTACATTCACGGTCGTCACGGTGAGCACCTCCGGCACGATACGCGACAAAAACCACGCACCCATCCACTGCATAGAAGTACGATTTCACGCATGAATATTCAGCCCATCCGCTACGACCACCCCGACGCCCTCAAACTCGACGAGGAAGTGCAGGCGGAGTACGCCGTGCGCTACGGCGAGGGCGATCTGACGCCCATGGACGCGGCCCATTTCGACCCGCCGCACGGCCTCTACCTCATGGCCTACGACCCGGACGGCACCCCGGTCGCCACCGGCGGCTGGCGCAGCCAGGATCGGAGCGACGAGGGCTACGAGGACGGGGACGCCGAGATCAAGCGGATGTTCGTGGTCCGCGCGGCGCGCGGGCGCGGGCTGGCCCGGCGGATCCTCGCGGCGCTGGAGGACAGCGCGCGGGAGGCGGGGCGGCTGCGGATGGTCCTGGAGACCGGCACCGAGCAGCCCGAGGCCATAGAGCTGTACACCTCGTCCGGCTACGCACCGGTGCCGAAGTTCGGCCACTACCGCTTCGAGGAGAGCAGCCGCTGCTACGCCAAGCTCCTTGCCCGTCCATAGGCCCGCCCGTCCATAGGCCCGTCCACAGAGCCGTCCGCGAAGCCATCCGTAAGGCCATGACGAGGGGCCCGCTCCGGATCCGGAGCGGGCCCCTTACGTCTGCCGTGCGGCTACCGGCCGGTCAGCCCCGACCGGCGTACTTCTTGCTGATGGCCTCGAACACGCCCTTCGCCTCGGCCCCCAGATGCGGACCGGCGAGCCAGGTGTGTCCGTAAGAACCGATCGAACTGTTGGACACCAGCACCGTCTTGCCGCCGTTGTTGACGAACCAGCCGCCGCCCGAGGTGCCGCCGGTCATCGAGCAGCCGATCCGGTACATCGTCGGCGAGGTGGCCGTGAACGACAGCCGGCCCGGCCTGCTGGTGCAGTTGAACATCTTCGCCCCGTCGTAGGGCGGTGCCTGCGGATAGCCGTACGCGCCGATCGAGCTGACCCGGTCCGCCGACGGCGCCCCGAACCACACCGGCACCGAGGCCCCGACCGTCTCCTGTAGCGACTTGCCACCGCCGCCCTCGGGCTTCACATGCAGCACCGCGAAGTCGTACGCCGACCCCACCCCGCCGGTCTTACCGCCGTTCGCGATCCACTCGGACGAGGTCTGCGACCAATCCGCCCACCACACGCCGTAGGGGCTGACCTCGTTCTGGGCCGCCGTCTGCGTCTGCTCGGCCCCCAGTCCGTTGTCGTTGTACGAGGGCACGAAGACGATGTTGCGCATCCAGCCACCCTGCTTGCCGGAGTGCACACAGTGGCCCGCGGTCCACACCAGGTTGGACTTCCCCGGATGCGCCGGGTCGTCGACGACCGTGCCGGAGCACACCATCGGCCCCTCGGGGCTGTCGAAGAACACCTTCCCGACCGGCGCCATGTTCTGGTGGTACGGCCGCGAGACCTGCTTGGCCGGCACGGCGGGCGGCTCGGGATCGGTGGCCGCCTGGTCCTGGCCGGCGCTCTGCGTGGAGACGGTGGTCGACGAGTCCTTCGCCTTGGCCATCCGGGACGGCTGCCAGAAGTTCTTGATCATCGGATTGGCGAATTCCGATGCCCTGCGGGCCCACTTGTCCCAGTCCTTCCAGCCGCCCTCCTTCCACTTCTTCAGGTCGTCCAGACTCGTCGGGACGCCTTCCGGCAGCTTGATCCCGTCCCTGGCCTGCTGCCCGGCGGGCGCGGCCGAGGAGTCCGGCCCGGAAGCCGCCTCGTCGTCACCGGGCCCGCAGGCGGAAGCGGAGACCACCAGCAGCGCGGTCATGGCCGCGGCCGCCACGGTGGAACGGCGTATGAGTGGCATGGAGCCTTATCCCCCTGTTGTGGTGCAGTTGTTGTGCTGTGCTGTGTCGCGTCTGCCCTACGGCGCTTTCACGCCAAGAAGCCACTGGACAGGGCATCTACTATGCCCGCGCCCCTGGCCTGCGCCATCACCTGTCCCCCGGCTCGCACCAAACACGAACGCGGTGAGCACGATTCCATGACATCGCTGATCCCGGGTGTCCACCCGACTGGATCAGGCGCGGTGGCGGCGGAGAGAGACCTCCATAGGCTGGATCGCATAGGAAGTCGGGCCTTCTGTTTCCAGGGGTCTGCTGCGCCGTGACGCTTTCGAAGGAGACACGCCATGCCCGCTTCTCCTCAGGGTTCCCGACGCTCGGAGACCGACGCCGCCGGGTTCACGGCCTCGCCGCAGTTCGCCCAGGCGTTGCAGCAGATCGTGGTGGATCTCGTCGAACTGCACCTCCAGGGAAAGCAGGCCCACTGGAACCTGGTCGGCCACAACTTCCGCGACCTGCATCTGCAACTGGATCAGATCGTCGATGACGCCCGGGAGTCGGCCGACACCATCGCCGAGCGCATGCGCGCTCTCGCCACCGTGCCGGACGGCCGCTCCGACACCGTCGCGGCGACCACCACACTCCCCGCGTTCCCGGCGGGCGAGGTGAATGTGAGCACCGTGGTCGACCTCGTCACCACGCGCCTGCGCACCACCGTCGACACCCTGCGCACCCACCACGACCAGATCGACAACGAGGACCCCGCCACGGCCGACCTGCTGCACGCGATCATCGACAGCCTGGAGAAGCACGCCTGGATGGTCAGCGCCGAAAACCGATCCGTCTGATCCCACTCCCCCACGGCCGGACTAGAGCGTGGGTGTCCGTGGAGCGGACGCGGGTGCGAGACCCGCCTTGCGCAGCGCGGCGCCGGCCAGGACCTTGGCCACCATGCTGACTCGTGCCTGGTCGGCGTGCTCCTCCGTATAGCGGACGGTGAGCAGTGCGTTGTCCTTACGCACGACCACCACGGCCGCGGGAAGTGGCCGGCCGGCGTTGCCGACGCGGTGTGGTCCGGTGTGCAGGCGTGCCTCGTCACCAAACCCTTCGAGGCTTCGCGACGTACCTCCGTCGAGATCGAAGTGGCTCGGGGTCCACGAACTGCCCTTGAACTGTGCTGACGCGGCACGCACCGCGCTCTGGTCGTAAAACGGCTCCACGATCTGCGTACCGACCTCGATGCGTACCGTTCGCGCCTTCGGTGCGTGTTCGTCGACGACGCAGCCCGGCTCCCACAGAAACGGCGTGTACTTCGGCATCTTCGGTGCGTAGGTGCGTGCGTCATCGGTGAGTGCGGCGATGTGCCGGTCATCGAGGAGGCCGCACGCGGTGGGCAGTGCGCGTATGGGTCCGGTGACGGGCTCGGCTTGTGCGGCGCCGCGGACCGTCACGGCGTAGGTACCCATCAAAAGCGCGAGGGCGATGGCTCCGGACGTGAACTGCCGTCCCCGGCCGGGCCGTAGGGTGCCCGCCCGAGTGTCCACGGCCCCTGCTTGCGCCAGGCGGTCGCGCAGTCCGATGTGGCGGAAGCTGTACGCCCCTCCGGACTGGCGCAGCACCCCGCGCCGGTGCGCGTCTTTCAGGAACGTCATGAGTCTCAGGGGCAGGCGGCCCGTCGCGGCGAGGTACAGGCGGGCCACCTGAAACCGGCCCCACGCCGAGACGGCTGTCGCGTACAGCAGCCAGCAGACGAGCGCTCCCAGTGCGGCGAGGGCCCAGTCGACGGTCGTGATCACGCCCTGGGCCGCCGGGGTGACGGCGTACAGAGCCAGCATGACCAGCGGCAGCACGAGGGTGAGCGGGACCAGACGGTCGCGGGAGGACCAGGCCGCGTTCAGAATGCCGATCGCGAAGGGGAGCCGAAAGCCGTCCAGGATATCGACAAGGAATCCCACCACGGCCTTGTCGGCACTGAGGCTGAAAGTGACGCCCGCGGCGTCGGCCGCGAACCAGATTCCCAGCGAGGCCAGAGGCAGGGCGCAGAGGACGGTCAGAGCGGGTGGTCCCGCGGTGAAGAGCCAGCCGAGGGTGCACACCGCGCGCCGGTCCGATCGCAGCAGTGCGCCCGGTGAGCCGGCCAGGGACGGGTCGGCAGCGGCGAGCAGCAGCCGGCGGCCGCACCATCGCACGGTCACCCAACTGATCGCCGTCATGGCCCACAGCCACAGCCCGGAGCGCGTGGCCACGGTTGCCGCCCACCCCGCCGCGAGGCAGGCCGCGGCGAACACCCCCAGGGTTCTGCCGCGCCACCCACTGACCGCCTCGCGCAGGCGTGCACCGGTGAGGCGGACGATCCGCTGCGGCGGACGGTGCTCCGCGCTTTCCGCCGAGACCGGCATATGGAGAAGGGCGAGTGCGCACACGATCGCGTACGCCTGCCACAGCGAGAGCCCGAGGAGGCCGGGCCAGCCCCACGCCCCGAGATCGAGCCGGGCCATGAGCGCGACGCTCAGCGCGAACGCCGGCACTAGGGCGAGGCCGCGGACTCGCCAGGGCACCTGCTCGTCCAGGCGCCACCAGGCCAGTTCTTCCAGGTTGTCGGCCTTCATCCGGGTAGCCAGAAAGCCCGCCCATGCACGGGCCGTCGGTGGATCCCATGTTCGTTCCTCATGGGACGGGCTGTAGATGGCATCGAGATAGGCGTCGTAGAGGCGATGTTCGATGGCGGCGGTGTCGGCGAACGCACCCGGTACGAGCAGCTCGCGGGGGTCGGCGCCGTCCTCGCTGTACGCCTCGCGGGCCAGGTTCGCCATCAGCGGCACCCGCAGCACGTCCCGCAACCGGGCCTCGGGGGAGTCTGCGGCGGCGCCGTCCAACCGGGCGAGCACCTCGGACCAGCGCGACCGCGGCCGTCCGCCGGGATTCAGATACGCCGCCACCGCGTGGTCGGCCAGGGGGCACAGGATGATCTCCGTGCGTGCGAACACGTTCTGCTCCGGAGCGTGTTCGCGGAATTCGTCCTGGCGGCTCGTCAGCACGAACGGCACGCCGCCCTTCATGCCTTCCCTGAGCCGGCGCATGGCTTTTTTCCGCACGTCGGCGGGGAGTTCGTCGAAGCCGTCCAGGATGGGCAGGACTCGCCGCGTCCGCAGAAGGGACAGGGCCACGGCAACCGGCGGGGCACCCGGCACGGGAGTGCAGGCGCGGGGATGGTCGACGGCCACTTGCCGTGCGATCCACCGGAACAGTCCCTCCCGAGGGTCCCAGGACGCGAGTGGGACGATGACCGGCACTGGTCCCTGCCCGTCATGGGCCTGCCGCTCCTCCAGCAACTCGGTGGCAAGGCGCAGGGCCAGCACCGATTTCCCGGCGCCCGGGCCGCCCAAGACGACGAGACGGTGGGCGGGCGTCGCGTGGAAGCGGGCGGCGATCGGGCCGCCGCCGGGCACGCGGGAGTCCGCTTCCGCGTCCCGTTCCTCTTCCCGCCAGGTCACCTCGATGGGCTCCGGGTCGCGGATCAGCTCCCAGCGTTCGTCCCCGTCGTATCGGGCGGCCAGGTCCTCGGCGAGATCGTCGACGGCGCGCGCGAGGTACGGGGCCGACAGCCACAGGCGCATGCGGCGGTCATGGACGCGGCGAAGAACTCTCCGGCCCCCGGCCAGAACGAGGATGCTCGCCAGGAGCAGCCAGCCCACTCGCACCGGGCCGGGATCGAACCCTTCCGGAAGCGGCAGGACCGGCCGGGCGAGAAGCAGGAACACGGCGAAGGCGGCGGCCGCGAGCCCGGCAGCCCAGCCGAACCAGGAGTCCGCACCGGACCGGCGGTACCGGCCGAACGAGCCACCCAGCTCCGCCGCCAGCTCGAGTCGGTCGACGTGGTAGATCTGGACCACGTTCCGCTGCCGCCCGCCCGACACCTCGAAGCGGGGTGCGTCGCTCGTCGGTTGCCGGGGCGCTGTGTCGCCGCTCTCAGGTGAGGGTGATGCCACCGTGCACGTTCTGAACCTGGACGACAGAGTGCTGGCTCCCGCCGCTGACCTCGAAGCTCGCGATCCCCGATGTGCGGTGCGCGCGCTCGTTCTCCTGCTGCCAGCGTGCGAGGGCGGCCGCGAAGACCGCATCCTGCTCGGCCCGCCGTCGCAGGGCGGCCGCCAGCTCACGAGCCCGCTCGGCATCCTCCGGGCGCTGCTCCAGCAGCGTCAACACGTCCTCGAGCGAACGCTGTGGGGGCTCGCCCCCTGCCGTCCGGTCCCGCCTGACCAGGCCGCGCAACGACTGCCAGATCTGCTGCCCGGCGCTTCCCGCAGCCCCGCCGGCCAGCGCCATCAGCAGTTCCTCCGAGATCGGATCCACAGCTCCCCCTTCACGCGTGAACGACCCACCGCCACCACTGCCTTGCGGCAAGTGTCCGCCATCACTATGGAGAACACCTGCCGCCGTCCGGCGGTTCCGCGATCGGGTTCTCAACCGCCCTTCTTCGTCGTTGCGGTCAGGGGCTCGTGGCCGCGTTTCGGCTCGGATGGCCGCTTACTGGGGGTCTTTGATGTCGTCGTCGGGCAGGAGGTCCCGCGTGGGCGGCGGGTCGATGGCGGCGGTGGGGTTGGTGCAGCCGGGGACACTGCCTTCGGGCGAGCAGTTGTCCGGCTCGTTGTCGATGACCTTGGTGTTGGTGAGCGTCACCTGACCGTTCGACTGGTTGTCGATGCCGCCACCGGAGGTGATCGCCGTGTTGCGCGTGACCAGGCTGTCGACCAGTGTGGCGGGACTGGCCAAATTGGAAAGGCCCCCGCCGCTCACGGCGATGTTCTCCTTGAGCGTGGTCGACTTCAGGTTCAGGGTGGAGCCGTTCACATTGCGGATGCCGCCACCGCTTACGGCGGTGTTGCCCCTGACCGATACGGACTCCAGAGTCGCGGTACCCAGGATGTTCTCCAGACCGCCGCCATTGTTGAGGGCCGCCCGGTTCTTGAGCAGGGCCCCGCGCTTCATCGTCATCGTGCCGCCGGCGTCGTTGACGACTCCGCCGCCGAAGCCGGTTGCGGAGTTGTGCTCGACGGTGCTGCGGTCGAGGTTGAGCTGCCCACCGTTGTTGTAGAGGCCGCCACCGGTAACCGCGAGATTGTCCTTGACGACGGTGTTGTTCAGGTTCAGCGTGCCCCGGTCGTTCAGGGCGCCGCCGCCCATGTTCCCGATGGAGCCGCCGCTGACCGTGAGCGACTTCAGAGTGAGCGTGCCACCGGATACGACATGGAAGATCCGGAAGTCTTCCGTGGCGTCCGGATCGCGTCGGATGGTGCTGTCCTTGCCGGAGATGGTCACGTCCCCGGTGATCTCCGGAAGCCCGTCGTCCGGGTTGTCCGGTGTGGTCAGTGTGTAGATGCAGCGGGGCGCGAGGGTGATGCGACCGCCGTTGGTGTTGGCCTGGTTGATCGCGGCCACCAGGCCGGGGATGTCGTCGCACCGCACCTGAATGCCGTCGGCGGCACTGGCCGACCCGGTGGGCAGGACCGTGAGGGAGAGTCCCGCACCGACCGCGACGGTCAGCGCGCCGGACCGCAATACGTACTTCATCGTTACGCCTTCCTCAGACTGGAGTGACGGCGCATCACCGGCACGCAGCGGCCATGCTGGGCCAGCCGGGATGGCGAGATGACGTGTCTTTTCTAGCCGTACGTGATCACGCCCTCACCCGATGTGCCGCCAAACGGTCCAGCCCCGCGGACCGCCCCCATGCATGGGCGCTGCGGAGGCTTGGCAAGGACCTGGGAAAGCAGAACCGGAAGTAGCCGCTTTGCTTCGCGGCTGTACGACACCAATGCGCTGCTGTAGGACACCAAAAAGCCCCCGCCGGATTTCCCCGGCGGGGGCTTTGAGCTGCGGTGGACCTGAGGGGATTTGAACCCCTGACCCCTTCGATGCGAACTACGGGCGGGGCAGTCGCTGAGGTCTGCTGGGCTGGTCAGTCGGTCGGCCAGGACCGGTGTCGAACGATGGCGGTTGGGGTGGCTGCGGTGCGCCGACCGGTCAGACGCGCGTGTGCCTCGCGTCCCCCACCGGCCTCAGCCACGCTACCGACTTGCTGGTCGAGGAGCGCCGTCCACGGCGGTACCTACTCCGTGTCACTCGTCTGCACCATCGAGGGCGACGGCGGGCAGCCGCCCGCTGAGGCTGGGACCTGACACAGGCACGGCGCGCTGCCTGGTCAGGAGTCCACCGGGCAGATGAGATCGCGGCGTGGCAGGCACGCTGCTCAAGAAAGGAGAAGGTACCTCCGCATGTCACACCACACCGCGACGGTGCCAGGGTCTACCTGGATGGCCAGGTGGGCGGGAGCTGTGCTGTGCCTCGCGGTGGCCGTCATCCACGTCGTGGACCAAGGCGGCATCACGGCAACGAGGAGCCCCCACTACATTGGCGTCGCCTACCACGTCCTGGAGATCGCGGCCGCGGTCGCCGCCATGCTGCTCCTCATCGGCCTCGTCAGACTGGGATGGTTGCTGGCAGCCGCGGTCGCCATCGGTCCCCTGCTGGGCTACATCCTCTCCAGGGGCCCGGGGCTACCCCACTACAGCGACGACATCGGCAATTGGACGGAACCGCTCGGGCTGGCCAGCCTGGCCGTCGAAGGAGCCCTGCTCCTACTGTCAGTGCCGCTGTTCGTGCGAAGCCTGCGCCGCAGAACCTACTGATGAGCCCCGCGCTCCAAGATCCCCCGGAGGCACACCTAACCCCCGGGTCGATCCGCCATGAGGTGGCCTACGCTGCTCAACATGATCCGAGCTGTGGTTTTCGATGTCGGTGAGTGCCTCGTGGACGAGACGCGTGAGTACGGCACGTGGGCGGATTGGCTGGGGTCCCCCGGCACACGTTCGCGGCGATGTTCGGCGCCGTGATCGCTCAGGGTCGGGACTACCGCGAGACGTGTACGGCACCAAAAAGCCCCCGCCGAATATCCCCGGCGGGGGCTTTGAGCTGCTGTGGGGTGTTCACGAGAGGGTCTGACCTGGGCTGCTGAGCGTCCCTGGAGATCATTCCCCGTGGTTGTGGTGATCGTTCCCCGTGGGTTAGATAAGCCAAAGGCGTCTGAGGGCTTCCAGTTCCGGTTCGGGCCGGGCGGGTTCGACATGAAGGTCGCCGAGCTCGATCCGGACTGGCTTGTTGGTTAGGTGCCCAACCGCTCCACAGCTCGGTGCCCGCGTTTGTCACTTCAGGGTGGACAATGGGCAGTGCCACCAGAATCGCCACTCGTGAGCACTGATGAGTTGATTGCCTGCCAGACGTCGTCGGGGCAGAAGACGTAGTGCTCGACGGCCCAACCCAGGTCAGTATCACGGTCGACAGGCGACGCCGCCACGCTCAGGGGAGCGTGGCGTTGCCGGGGCAGATCTCACGGACGCCAAAACGATGCAGTCCCGCAGTTCAGCGGAGCAAATAGATGTGTCACGGTGATTGACCGAAAGATGCGGCAATGGCGTTCTACAATTTTTGCAACGTCTCAGCTTGACGTTTATCGTCGGTGAGCTTGATGTTCCTTGATCGACTCGGCGCGTTTGACGGTCTTGCCGACGTCGTGACGCTTGGCCCGGTGCCTGTTCTTCGAGCCGGGAGGCCGTCCAGGGCCTGGTCGTGTGGGTTTCGGTGCGGCCGCCGGTCTCGCCATCGCGGCGCGGAGGTTGCGAAACCCCCGGCGGACGCGGGCTGGGGTGAGGCGACGGGGTTCGGTGCGGCGCTCCCAGGGCCGACGGAGGTCCTCGGCGAGAGGACGGGCGAGTCGGAGCTGGGTGTGGGCGGCGATGATGAGCCAGGTCCACAGGTCGGCGGTGTCCGCGTGGCGGATCTTCGGGGCGGTCCATCCGAGCGTCTGCTTCATCAGCCTGAACGTGTGCTCCAGGTCGAAGCGGCGGAGGAACTACTGCCACCAGCGGTCCACGTCCGCTGGCATGGCGCCGACGGCCGAGGACCACAGCCAGACGGGTTTCGGGTCGCGGTCGCCTGGCAGGTGCTCGACCTTCAGCCGCACTAACGTCCCGTGCAGGATTGGCAGTTCCTCGTCCGCGTGCTCCAGCCAGGGGCCGCGGTGGGTGAGTCTGGGGTGCATCCGGTCCCAGGCCGTCGCCTCGGCGGTGCCGTAGCGGGTGGTGTCCGTGGAGGTGGTGACGTCAGGGTGGTGCCAGGTGTCGGGCTTGGCGAAGGTGAGGACGCCGCCGTGCCTGGGGGGCCGCCCGCCCTTCGGCCCGGAGCGGGCGGGACCTGGGTCGCGGAGCATGACGCGGTCCGAGCGCAGACGTCCGACCAGCACGACCGGCAGGTCCGCCAGGACATGGGAGAGGTAGGCGATGTCGTAGCCGCTGTCCATGACGATCAGGATCTCGGGGTCGCCCGGCCGCCAGTGCCCGGCGAGGGTCAACCGACTGACGACGTCGCGGAGTTGGCTGGCGGTGACCTGGGTGGCGTCGTCCGCCTGGCCCAGGCGGACCGCGTCCAGGAGAGCGACCCAGGATGTGCGGCCGGCCTCCAGGGCGGCGACGAAAGAGTACGGCCAGCCGGGCACGAACTGGTCGGAACTGCGGTCTCCGCGTCCGTAGACGTGGCAGAACAGCCGCTCGTCGCTGGTCGGTGCATCGGGCCGCAGCCAGTGCGACACATCTACAGCGAGTACGATCCGCCCGTCGGCCGCCTTCGGCAGCGGCAGGCTGGCCAGGGCGCGGCGCAACCGAACCGGCTCCAGCCAGCCCCGGTCCAGGGCGGCGTACAGCGCGCCGTGCCCGCGCCGGTGCTCGGCCGCCAGCGACAGCTCGACCAAGGTCTTCACCGGCCCGTCCGCGCACAGCACTGCATCGGTGAGCTCGAAGAGCGCATCCGCGCGGGCGTAGAGACACTCGTAGAACTCGACCCGAAAGCGGGACAACAGGCCCAACGCCTCGCTTCCGGGCACATCGACGGGCAGACTCATGGGCAGCGGCCGTTCCTTGCGTGCTTCGTTACTCGACATCTCGAAGCGTGAAGAACGGCCGTCTCATATGCCCCCGGTTCCCGGGGATCTCAGCAGGTCGAGTGACCAGTGACGATAAACGTCAAGCTCAGCTCTCGACGGAAGCGGGGTCGGTCTCCTCTGCGGCCAGGTAGCGCCCCGTTGCCGTCGCCCAGGCGATGATTTCGCGCTTGTCCCAGATGTCGCCAGAGCGCAG
>NZ_JAHLEM010000207.1 GCF_018883605.1 Streptomyces niphimycinicus
CAGCTCTCGACGGAAGCGGGGTCGGTCTCCTCTGCGGCCAGGTAGCGCCCCGTTGCCGTCGCCCAGGCGATGATTTCGCGCTTGTCCCAGATGTCGCCAGAGCGCAGACGCCGCACCGGCGACGGGAACTGCCGATGCCTCGCCTTCCAGACGTTAATGGTGTTCGCGTCGACTCCGAGCAGCTCTCCAATCTCCGCGGGGCCTACGAGGTTCACGGCGAGGGCCCTCAGGC
The DNA here is from genome assembly GCF_018883605.1 of Streptomyces niphimycinicus. Taxonomy (GTDB): domain Bacteria; phylum Actinomycetota; class Actinomycetes; order Streptomycetales; family Streptomycetaceae; genus Streptomyces; species Streptomyces niphimycinicus. The sequence goes on from NZ_JAHLEM010000207.1 coordinate 233, forward strand.
TGCTCTCGGCTGTATTCGACACGCTCTGAGCCTACGATCTCCGGACCGAGCCTCGGGACATCGAGTCGGGTAGCGCGACACGCTGGCACCCCGGCTCGATCTACCGTCGGAGATGTCTTACACTCATGGAATGTCAGTACCTAGTGCAATCGTGTCTCCTGTGCATGACGAAGACTTCGATCAAGACGACCCGCTGTACGCCTCGGGCAAGCGCGAGAGCGGTACTTCGTGGACGGTCCTAAGAGGCGATAGCAAGGAGGTTGCCAGCACCCTCGCGCCCAGTTCGATCAACTGCGTGGTCACTAGCCCTCCTTACTACTGGCAGCGTGACTACGAGGTCGACGGCCAGTTTGGGCTTGAGCCCACCATCGATGGCTACGTCGACAACCTCCGCGAGACGTTCGCTGCGATCAAGCCGGCGCTCACCGACGATGGCGTCGTCTTCCTCAACCTCGGCGACACCTACTACAGCGCGAAGGGCCGCCCCCACGGCAAGGACGATAAGCATCGCAGCCGTCGTCTGCCGGGCCTCCGCGCGGTGGACGGCCCCGGGCTCGGGCTCCCTCGCAAGTCGTTGATCGGGATCCCGTGGCGTGTCGCGCTGGCGATGCAGGCGGACGGTTGGACGCTGCGGAGCACCATCATCTGGGTGCGGAAGTCCGCGATCCCCGAGCCGACGAGCAAGGACCGTCCCTGGCGCAAGTACGAGCACATCTTCCTGTTCTCCAAGTCGCCTCGCTATTTCTTCGACCGCGAGGGCCTCGATGGTGAAGAGGACGTGTGGTTCATCGAGCCGGATCGCAGGTCGCTCGCCCGCGGCACGCACTTCGCGCCATACCCGCGCGCACTGGTGGAGCGCTGCATCGCGGCCGGCTGCCCGGAGGGCGGCACCGTCCTCGATCCGTTCGTGGGCGGTGGGACCACCATGTACGTCGCTGACGAGATGGAGCGGTCATCGGTGGGGATCGAGCTCAACCCGGACTTCTGCGCGCTCATCTCGGAGAACATGGAAAAACTCGCCAAGCCGACAGCTGACCCGTCCGCGTGAGGAAGGCTCTCCAAGTACGGTGGGTCCATGCCGTACGTGCCTGCTCACCTTCTCCTCGAGGCCGTCAATGCCATCGAGGGTGCCCACGCCCTCACCGTCGTGACGCTGCCGGCGCTTCTCCGCGAGGCGAAGCGCCAGAACGTCGACCCGACAACCGCCCAGGTCCCATACGGCGGTGGTGTTGAGGAGCAGTACCTCAAGGATTTCTACGAGCTGCCTGGGGCTCCCGATCCGCACCGCCCGTACCGCGCAATCTGGAGCGGCGACACTCCCTGGCAGACACGGAAGTTCACCGGCGGCGGGCTGCAGCGGCAGCGCGGCCAGCGCGCGGGCCGCGGTGAGGTGCTGATCCAGCGCAAGCCTGCCCAGACCGGGCTGCCAGGGGACGTCTGGGGCCTCACGCCCAGCGCTGGCGCAGACCTGCTGGCCGAGACGAAGAAGCCCGTTCGCCTGATCGACCTGGCGCTCTGGATCGGTCGCGACGTCGACACCTCGACGATCGACCCCGCCATCCTCGCCGCCGCAAACCTCGGCCCCGCCCCTGACGACATCGACAAGCTCAACGCCTGGTTCAAGCACGAGTTCAGGCCTGCCTGCGGCGACCTGGTCGGGACGATCTTCACGGACGATGTCCCGACCGAGTACCGATCCTTCGCGTTCGCAGCCGATCCCGTGTCCGACGAGACCTACCAGCAGCTCGGCGTCCTACCGCCGGCTCCGACCGTTACCGACGACCTGTCGGCGGTCGTCGGCTCGCTCGAAGGCCGCATACAGGCGAAGGGCTTCCAGCTCCCGCCAGGGCTCGTAGGCCGCGTCGTGACGGCATGGCTCCGCGGTGACCTGGTCGTGCTGGTCGGCCAGCCCGGCACCGGCAAGACCCTGTTCGCCACCCTACTGGGCAGCGCAATGGAGCAGCTGTTCGACCTTGACGCGCCCCTCATGATCCCAGTGCGGGCCGACTTTGACGAGGCTGAGCTGATCGGGTACGAGCGCCTCGACGGAACGGTCCACCTCCAGGACTTCGCCCGTGAGATTCTGCTCGATGATGCGCCGCTCGAAGCCCGAGTCGTCATCTTCGAGGAGTTCAACCTGGCCTCGGTGGAGACCTACTTGTCCGCGGTGCTCGTCGCCACCCAGGAGCGCGAGAGGATCGTCCGACTGCCGGACGGCGAAGTCGCCAGCCTGCCCATCGACACATTCGTCCTCGCGACCTGCAACTCCTTCCGCGATGAGCCCGAAACCCGCACTCGCGTCAGCTCGCCGACGAAGCGGAGATCGACCACCATCACCATGCCGAACGTCCTCGGCGACCGATATGAGGATGACCCCGACACCGCCGTGGCCGGAGCCGTCCAGACCCTGATCGCCAACGAGCGCGAGCGCGTCGAGGGCCGGAAGAGCGCCGGACACGCATCGCAGTTCGACTCCCTCCGGCTCACTGCCCTCCACTCGGTGTCCGATTTCGAGGACTTCAGCCCCGAAGCCCAGCAGGCCCTCGTAGCTGTGTCCAACGCCGTCCTAGAGACGACGAGCGGGCGCTCGTGGTTCACGCTTGGGATCCTCCGCGACGTCGTGATGGCGCTCGTAATGTCCGAGCGGGACGCGCACGCCGAGCTCACAGCCCTGGGGAACGCCGTCGCGGACAAGATCGTGCACCAACTCCGGGGTGCCCACTCGGACGCGCAGCCGCTCCTCGATGCGTCGGCGACTCTGCCCAACGCAGAGGAGATCGGCCGCTTGATCGAGCAGACAATGTCGGGTCCCTCCGACGAGCTCCTGCCCCTCCTCTGAGCCGGCCCTAGAGGTACGGGGGCGACTGCAAGCGGTCTAGGACCAGGCCCATCACCTGGTCAAGACCGTCGTTCGGACCGACAACCGGCACCTCGACCACGCTCTCGCCATGGTCGGAGATCACCCTCGCGTCGCTCCCCACACCCGGGTAGAGGATCGTGACCGAGGAGAGCCCGTAGAGGCTTTGGTAGGCAGCGACCTCCTTCCGGCTGTCTTCCGAGGCGTGGCCGTCGCTGCCGACCCTGTATTTGGCATCGAGCACGGCGACCTTCCCCGTTGCCCGCTCGTGGAGCAGCAGATCAGGCCTCGACGCATCGGGCACCGCGGTTCGAGCCCGCCATGAGGCGAGGATGTCGCCCGGGGGAACCGCGTCGTAGTAGAGGTCGAACTCGGGTCCCGTGAATGCGAGTGGGGCGGCTCCGAACGCGCCAGGTGTCTGGGCGAGCCCGAGCACTGACGCGACTCGGTGCGCCGCATAGGCCTGGTAGATTCGGTCGGCACTCTCGATGTAGCTGTAACAGCGGGCCGGGTCTACGCTGGCGGCCCATCCGAAGCCGCTGGCTGTCCGCGTGAGGTCGAAGACCTTGATGTAGCTGCGGTCAGTGAACTCGGGCCCTTCACGCGGGTGCGCCAGCGCACTGGGCCTCAGCCGGAGCTTGACGGCGAGCGGCTGGGTGGAGAGGCGTCCGACGCGCTCGCGCCACAGTCGGCAGCGTGCCTTCGGCACGGCAGGGAGCTGCGCGCGCATCAGCTCGGACAGCATCTGGTGGAGGAGACCCAGTAGATGCACCGCGCGCCGGTTGGCCACTGTGTCCACCGTGCGCTGACGGCGGCGGGCGACCACTCGAGCAGGGTTGTAAGCGTGCCCCGCGACGGTCAGTAGGCCGCCTTCCTGCTCGACCACGTTCCGCTGGGGATCGGACCTAAGGAATCGCAGCGTGGGGACCGTCAAAACGGAGCTCCCGCCGCGGCGGCTCAGCACGTGGATTGACACGTCATCGGTCCTCGGGGCCGCGAGGACACCTTCGATGGCGTCCAAGGCATCGTCCGCGTTCGCGTCGAACCAGCCGTAGACAACGTGCGGGTCCAGAAAGCCGCTGCCGTCCGAGAACAGGGCCTGCCCGGTCCAGCCAGTGCCCAGGTGTTCGAGGTGGCTCAACATCCGCGTGACACCCTCGAGCCCCAGCTTGTGGTCCTCGGTGGCGAACCAGAATACCTGGCCTTCGATCTCAACACGGTGGAAGCCAGTCGACCTCGTGTAGTCGAGTGCGAGGACGCCCGTGGTGCCCGCCGAAAGCCGACGGTCGACGCCGTCGACCCGTATCCTGCGGCTGGCGTGGCCAATAACGCTCAGGACGATCGGCCCGGGGGCCACCATTGCCGCCTGGTCTTGCAGCTCGACCTGGCCAGATCGGGCAACGACAGACACTCGCAACTGGGTCGTGGCAGGTTCAGGATGTGGCGTCACGCTTCCAGGCTACGTTGTAGGCGACGTCGCTCCCGTCAACCGGCCCCACGACGTCCACACCGGAGCCGCCGACCCTCTCGTCCCTACCTTCCCAGCACTAAAATCATGTCGTCAGCTTGACTCGGGAAACTTCCACAACACCCTTTAGGTACCTGTTTAAGGCTGAAAGAAGAGCGAAACGACGGTCGGATCCCTGATCGGCCTATGCCAGTAGGGGCTGAGGGATGGCATCGACGAGCGCCGAGTCTCGATAGGCTTTGCCATTGGGCTTGGGGCTGCGGGGCCGTGGCTGGAGGAAGCGCGGCAGTTCCTGGAGGCGGCTCGGGCGGTCCTCGACCCGCTGTACGCGGCCTACGTGCTGATCCTGGTCCTGGGTTTCCGACGCGGTGAGGTGCTCGGTTTGACGTGGCCGAGCGTGGATCTCGACGCGGGAGAGGTGACGGTGGAGTACAAGCTGCAGCGCATCCGACGGCAACTGGTGCACGACGAGACCAAGACCGAATCGTCAACGGCGGTGCTCCCCCTTCCGCAGATCTGCGTGACCGCGCTGCGGCTCCGGCGTAAGGAGCAGGAGGCAGCGAAAAAGGCGGCCGGCGAACTGTGGACGGACTCGGACTTCGTATTCACCACGCGGTACGGCACGCCGATCGAGCCGCGCAACTTCAACCGCTCGTTCGCCTTCCGGTCGGCCAAAGCGGAAGTCCGAACGATCAGGCTGCACGACACCCGGCACACCTGCGGCTCTCTGCTCGCCGCACTCGACGTGCACCCCCGGATCGCCATGCAAATCCTCCGGCACAGCAAGATCGCGGTAACGATGGAGGTCTACACGCACGTACCGTCCGAGGCGACGCGGCGGGCACTGCGGAAGCTCGGCAAGCACCTTGACCAGCAAAATCGGAAGTAGCTGCTGTACGGCATGCAAAAGCCCCACCGAATTTCTTCGGTGAGGGCTTTGATCTGCGGTGAGACGGCGCCGTCACTCAGCCACAGGACCTGGGCGCCGCCGTCTCTCTCATCGGACGTGATCAACCGTTCAAGCCGTGGGCTCTGACATGCTCGCGCTCACCTGCTTAGCCTCGGCGGTTGGGGTCCAGCCATTCGTCTCTGTTCCACATGACGGGCATGGCGCCGACCGGGTCGAATCGAATGTCGGGGTCGTTGCTGTGGACCAGGCAGATCAGCCGGCGCTGAAGTACGGCCGCACGACGGGCCCGGTCGGCGATGATGTCGAGTACAACTTGCGCCGCCCGGGGGCAGGCGGCTGCGAATCGGTCGTAGTCGGTAAAGGTGAGGACCAGCCCCGCGCCCTCCGCTGAGTCGTCGTAGCCGCCGTAGCAGGCCACATCGCGGAGGCAGTCGTTGAGTGCGTCAAGGTTGTGGCCGTAGTAGTCGGGGAACCGCAGGGCGGCAGCGACGGCAGCGTGCATATCCCGTTCCGTGTTCCATTGGCCCGCTGCCAACTGGACGACACGGAAGCCATGGTCTTCGAGGCGGTGCACAGCCTGGCCGAGGAGTCGTTGGCGCCAGAAGAGGGTGACGAACGTGTCGCCCATGTACTCGATGCCGGGGAAGCCGGATTCCGAGGTGCTCGGCTTCGGATCCAAGGCGGCGTGACGACGGTAGTCGTCCAGCAGCCGGAAGAACTCTTCGACGGGTGTGGATCCGTCGGACGTCTCCTGTTCGATTTGAGTGGCCCAGTTGAGCGAACTCGGTCGGCCGAAGTGCTGGCAGAGCCACTGGCTGAACAGGCCGTCGCCCCAGAAGGGGAAGGGCTCGTCGATGGAGTGCACGCCCAGCGCTACCTCGTAGCCGACAAGCATGGATTCCAGATGGTGAAGGGACCCATGCGGAGGCAGCCACATGCCGGGCCGCAGACGGACTTGCTCCAGGAAGTCGTACACGTCAGTGCACTCCTGCCAGGGCTGGACGGTGCTCCGCAAGTCATCTTCGGGCGGTATGAGCAGAGCCTACGGGTCGCTCACGAACGAGTAGCCCTGACCTGAACGGCGATGAGTGCTCGGGGTCCGCTGCACCGATTTGTTCCACAACGGAAAGAGAGACCAGCCATACCTGCGCCCGAGGGTGCAGGATTCAAACGCTCAACTCGTCGGATGAGCCTGGAAGATGGCTGGTCTCGCGATCAATTAGGCCCTCTTCTCCACCAACCGTCAACCCCCACGCCCGTATCAAGCGCCACACCATGCTCCTCAGCAATCAACCGGCAGACCAACATGCCATCGCTGTGCACCGTATCCAGGTCACGGATGCGCGCGTCCGGCCTACGACACAAGGCACCGTGGATGTCCGAGATGCCAGCCACGAGGCAACCGGATGAGCCTGTGCGGTATGCCGGTGGGCTGTGGATCATGAGGCGTTCATGAATAGCCGCGCCCCGCCGGAAGCCGGAGCTGGGACTGGAAGCCCAACTTCCCTGGATTGTTTGGCATTTGGGTGTCTGGGACGTCTGGAGTTCCCTACGATGTCTGGCATCAGTGTTGGCGCCAGAGAGTCCGAGGGGACGCATGGGTTTCGAGGGCGAGGAAGCCGCGGCGCCAGGGTTGCGTGTCGCCATCGAGTTCTATGGCGAGAAGGCAGAGCGCCTGTCTCGGCGGGCGAAGGAGCTGGAAGAGGAACTCGGTTCCTTACGGGAGGAGATGGCCCAGACTCTCGTTACTCGTGATCAGCTCTCTCGTGCACTGGCGGAGATCGGCGCGGGCACCGGACCGCAGCCAGACAAGACCGCACCGGAAGAAGAGCCCGCCGAAGCCGCGCCATCTGGCGAGCAAGGCGGCACAGCGCCACCTGACAGTGCCGAGAAGTCCAGCTCCGCACGTGGAGGCAACAGCGCCGGTTCGGGCAAGCGCCGTTCCGCATCAGGTGAGTTGATGCGCGCGATCGAGCAGGTGCTGACCACGGCCGGGGTTCCTTTGCATCTGAAGGAGCTCACTGCGGCCCTCGGTCGGCCGACCGAGGGCAAGCCGGGGACAGCTGCATTGGAGTCGGTGCGGTCCACCTGCAAGCGGTTGGTGGAGACCGGGCGGCTGGTGCAGCCGGAGACGGCCGTGTTCGCGATCGCTCCTGGCCGCCGGGAAGGAGCCGCCTCAGGCTAGCACTGCTCAAAAAAGTGTCCTCTCCTCCCCTGGCAGGGAGGAGAGGACGCGGTTCTTTCGAGATGGAACCCTCTGGAGAACCTTCACGCGGCCCCTTATCAATTGGCTCACGTTTGCCTCCGAGGCTAGAGCAATCCCGCTCGCCTCGGGGGCGCGTGGCCTATTTCGTCGTCCCTTCCGCAGCCTTTCGTAGGGGACGGGAAGGCCCATTTCCATGCGTATGACGCATTTCCCCGGCGGCCGGGTAGAGCGGCACTCCCAGAAAGTGCTCCAGCCGGGCGACGGTGGCGATGTCCGGCCAGGACTTTCCGTCGAGCAGGTCGGCCACGGCCTGCCGGTTGACCCCGGAGCCCTCGGCGAGTTGGCGCAGGCTCCGCCTGGGTGTGATGAGTGCGGCGGCCAGCGCCCGGGCGACGGCCTGGACGGTGGCTGCCGCCACGTCGCCGATGACGGCCTCGGGCCAGGTTTCCGGATCGCGGGCAAGCTCGCGCGGCGGCGTTCGCCGGTTCATGCCACCGACCATGCTGATGCACTCCTTTACGTGAAGATCGTGTCGAATCCCTTCACTGGCTGCTTGACCAGCCGATGGGATTGGTCCGTGACGCTGAGCCCGCAGGTCTCCGCCCGTATTCGCAACTACCGCCCCCGCCTGCCCAGACAGCAGTGGGCTCCGGTCGCCGACCAAGTGCGGGCCACCGTCGCGGCAGCGGCCCCGGCCACCTGCTACGACGCGGCGCATCTGCTCTATGTAGTCGGCCGCCTCGCCGTCTGGGCCGAGCGCACGGGTCTGCCGCGCGATCCGGGTCTGTGGCTGCGGACCGAGACGATCGACGGGTTCATCCTGCTCAGCCTCGCCGGCCAGGAGGGCAGCACCCGCCAGACCTTCCGGACCTGGCTGCGCCGCACCCGGGAAGCCCTGGTGTGGGTACAGCGCGGAGAGGCCCCGCCGGTCCGCATCGCAGCCAGCAGACGTCCCCAACCACCCTATGTAGAAGGCGAGTTGGCCAGGCTGAAGGGCTGGGCAGAGCTGCTTCCCGGCCGGGCCCGGCTGGACGGGCTGGCCCTGATGGCACTGGGCGCCGGCTGCGGGCTGCAGCCCGGCGAAGTGCCCGCCGTGCGGGGCAACGATCTGCGGGTCACCGCCTCGGGCATGGTGGTTCTCGACGCCCCCTGGATGGACCGTCTGGTGACCTGCCGTGCTCCCTGGGAGCAGACTCTGGCCGAGCTCGCCGCGACAGCCGGGAACGGCTACGTGTTCCGGCCCGGCCGGAAGGTGGAGGCGTCGAAGAACCTGGTGTCCTCCTGGCCGGCCCGGCACAGACCGCACGCGGGCCTGCCCGCGCTGGCGGCCCGGCGGCTGCGGACCACGTGGATCGTGGACCTGCTCGGCCAGCGGATCGATCCGGCACTGGTCGCGGACGCCGCAGGCATGCGCTCGGCCGCTGCCCTGGGCCCCTACTTCCACTGGGTCCCGCCCCTGGCTCCGGAACAGGCCGCCGAACTGCTGCGCGGACCCGCCCAGTGATGCGCCGTCCGCAGGACACCGAGGACACCCTGTCCGCAGTACGGCGGCTGCGGCCCAAGCCGCCGCTGAGCGGAACACCGAAGATCCCAGACTCCAAGGTCGGCCAACTGCTCAAGCTCCTGGACCGCTCCGGTGTCCCCCAGGAACTGGAGGACCTTCTCCGCAACCGTCCTGGGCCTCCAGGGGTACGTCCGCGGGTGGTGCTGGCCGGGTTGCTGCTGTCGGCGTACTACACGGGCAGGGCCTCGGTCGCCGACGCCTGGCGTCTGCTCCACTATGGCCTGGAGCCCAGAGCCCGTACCTGGCTGGACATCCCAGAACGCCCCCCAGCCGGGGCAGCCGCCCGGATCGCTTCCAGCAAGCGGCTCTACCGGGGCCTGAATGCGATCACCACGGTCCTGGACCCCGCCCGCCACGACCGGCGTTCCCGTCTGCCGCAGCGTCACGCCGACTTCCACGCCGCGCTCTGGGGCAGCCCCGAGGGCCGCAATGCCGCCGCTCACCTCCAACTCCTCGCCAACCGTCTGGTCCTGGCATCCGTCCGGATGGCTGACCAGCGCGGATACCTGCGCGGCTGGAACGGCGACGTCGGCGTCGACGCCACCGACATCCGCGTCAGTGCCCGCCCCGACAGCAGCCGACTCGCCACCGCCTCGACGGAAGTCACCGCTGGCTGGCATTTCAAAGGCGGCACCGGCGAGAAGGTGTTCGGCTACAGCGCAACTCTGGCCATCGCCGCCCACCACCGCGACCCGGGCAACGGCACCTCCGGGGCTTACCCGCAGCTGTGTCTGGGCTTCGAGCTCGACACCCCCACCGTCCGCACCGGCCCCAACGCCGTCACGATCCTCACCCAGATCACCCAACTCGGCCTGCCCACCGGCATCCTGGCCGCCGACCGCGCCTACACCGGCTGTAGTCCGTCCAACTTCCAGACACCCGTCCGCAGGCTCGGCTACCGCCTCGCCCTGGACTACAAGGTCAAGGAACGCGGACTGCAAGGGAACTGGCAAGGCGCGCCGCTCGTCGACGGCTCCCTGCTCTGCCCGCTCACCCCCGCCCCTCTCATCCACGCCACTGCCGGCGCCGACGACGACACCGTCCGGTTCCGCAGCGACGCGCTCCGCGAGAAGATCGACGCCCGCGAGCCGCACCACCTCAAACTCAAGCAGGGCCCCGACGCCCGCGGCGCGATCCGCCTCCAGTGCCCGGCCAGCGGCCCGTCCCCCTCGGTCAACTGCACCCGCCGCGACCGGCTGCGGCCCCGCACACCGGACCCCACCGCCATGCCCTCCCGGGTGATCGACCTCAGCATCCCTCTGCCCCGGACTCCGCCCGCCGCGGCCCGCCCCACCGTCCACGTCCCCGACGCCGAACGCTTGGCACCGCCGCACGCTGACACACTTCCCCAGGTCTGCTGCGCGGGATCGATCACCGTGCCCGCCGACGCCGAGGCCGACTGGCGTCTGGCCAAGTACCGCCAGGACGTGCACTACCTGCACACCGCGTGGCTGAACACCTACCGCCCCATTCGCAGCCACAACGAGGGGGCGAACGGCCGTTTCAAGAGCGGGACGCTCGACATCGGCAACCCCAAGCACCGGCCCGCCCCAGGCCAGGTCGCCCAGACCCTCCTCCTGGCGGTCATGCTCACCGTCGCCAACCTGACCATCCTGGAAACCTGGCTCACCGAACGCACCGGCCCGGACGAACTCACTGACGCCGACTTCAACGCCACCGGCCCCCTGCCCCCGCTCGGCACCCCACGCATCGCCCTGCCGGAAGCGGACAACGGACGCCACCCGCCCCCGCACTCCCGCTGAACCCAGCTCCGTACGACAACTCCAGCCCACCCGCGCACGCCGGACTCCCCGCAGATCGGCGTGCGCAGCCATGCCCGCACCACACCAATAGGCCGTAAGCCCAATCCCCGTCCGGCATAACCTGCGCACCCAGACCTCCCGACGAGCCCCAGAAACGACGAAATCCCGTCCGATCGAAGTGATCGGACGGGATTTCGTCAACCATCTACGAGCTAACTCGTGAACGGCCCTGCTGTGGACCTGAGGGGATTTGAACCCCTGACCCCCTCGATGCGAACGAGGTGCGCTACCAGTCTGCGCCACAGGCCCTTGCAACGAGTGAAACTCTAGCATCCCCTCCGGGGTGCTTGGTAATCCGTTCCTCGCTGGTCAGTGAAGGGCCCGTCACTCGTTGGCAGCACGCGGCCGGTCCTCGTCGGCGTACTGGTCGAAGAGGGGAGTGCGGCCGCGGTCGCGGGCGCCGCGGGGCGGGACGGCGGCCGGGTCCGGGGCCGGGGCGGGGCTATGGGCGGAGGCAGGGTCGACGGTGCTGGAGCGGGCGGAGCTCCAGGCGTCGGGGGCGGCCAGGTCGACGCTGCCGGTGGCGCGCGGGGCGACGGGGGC
>NZ_JAHLEM010000208.1 GCF_018883605.1 Streptomyces niphimycinicus
CGCTCGACGAAGCACTCGCCGCGGCCGAACGCCGCGACGGCCTCGCGGACGGCGGAGTCGTAGAGCTCGGGGACTTCTTCCATGGTGCGGGCGACCTTGAGGCCGCGTCCGCCGCCTGAAGGGTGTCAATATTGCCATGCGATGGCTGACCTGGGGCTTTGTGGTCGCTTGAATACGGGCACGATTACTGATCGTGGACCTGCGAGTGCTCTATCTGATCTGCTGTCGGCTACTGGGTTGCTTTCTCTTGCTGAGCCGTTCGGCCGCAGCGAGCAACGCCGAGATCCAGGGCTGCGTCATGAGGTCGCTGTGCTGCGTCGACAGGTCGCGCGGCCGCGGCTCTCGTGGGCCGATCGTGCCGTGCTCTCCGCTCTTGCCCGGCACCTGCCATCTGTCTTACGCCGCCATCAGTTGGTTACTCCGGGTACGTTACTGGTCTGGCATCGGCGTCTGGTGCGCTGGAAATGGCGCCAATCACCGGTCAGACCCGGCCGGCCACCATTGCCGGACGAGATGGTCGCGCTCATCCAACGCCTAGCGAGGGAGAACCCGACCTGGGGGTACGTCAGGATCCAAAGCGAGTTGTGACGACTCGGTCATCGGATCACCGCTGCCACGATCCGACGCGTCCTGCGCTGCTCTGGCCTGCCTCCCGCCCCTGGGCTCGGTTATTCATCGCTGCTGGTCAAACGCCCCACCCAGCGTGCAGAGAGCTGCGACCATGATGGGATGATCGCGTCGCTCCTGTGCCACGTGACTCGACGCCTTCTCTCCGTCCCGACGGTGCTTCTACGGCGGGACACCTCGAAGGAAGCCGAACTTCTCGTCCTGCGCCATGAAAACGCCGTGCTACGACGCCAACTACAAGGATGAGCACGGTACGAAGCCGCGGACGCCTGTGGTTCGCCTCCCTGTTCTCACTAATCCCCCGCCGCCGCTGGGCCAAGGTTCTCCCCATCGCGCCCAGCACGCTATTGGCTTGGCACCGCAACCTCGTCGCCCGCCGATGGGCCTACTCCCGACGACGCCGAGGTCCCGGACGGCCGCCCACACAGGCCGCCGTCAAGAACCTCGTACTGCGCCTCGCCCACGAGAACAGCCGATGGGGCCACCGCCGGATTCAAGGTGAACTGGCCCGGCCCGGACACCGGATCGCCGCCTCCACCGCCTGGCAGATCCTCCACACCGCAGGCATCGACCCCGCGCCCCGCCACACTGGCCCAACCTGGCGCGAGTTCCTCTCTACGCAGGCCGCCGGCCTCATCGCCTGCCGCGTTCCGGCTCGGACACCCAGTCGGCTCGACGACGATCTGGGAGATCCTCACCGCGGCGGGCATCGATCCAGCCCCACGCCGCAGCCGTCCGACATGGCGCGATTTCCTGACCGCTCAAGCCCAAGCCATCATCGCCTGCGACTTCTTCCACATCGACTTGGTCGATCTGCGCCGGGTGTACGCGCTGGTGTTCCTCGAGCACGGCACACGCCGACTGCACATCGCGGGAGTGACCGCCCATCCCACCGGACCCTGGACGGTGCAGCAGGCAAGAAACCTCGCCGTCGAGTTGGGTATTCGGGTGGACTCGCTGCGTTTCCTGCTCCGCGACCGGGACGCGAAGTACACCGAGTCCTTCGACGCGGTCTTCAAAGCCGACGACATCCAGGTCATGAGGACCGCGCCACGGTCCCCACGGATGAACGGGCACTGCGAACGTGTCATCGGCACCATGCGCCGCGAGGCCCTCGACCACCTCTTGATCTGGAACGAGACGCACGCTCGGCAGGTCCTCGATGCTTACGCCCGGCATTACAACGGTCATCGCCCCCACCAGGCTCGTGGGCAGCTCCCTCCCCTCCTCCAGGAGCACCCGACGTCCATGGTCGGCCTGTCCGCTCACCGGGTTCTGCGCACCCGAATACTCGGCGGCGTGATCAACGAGTACAGATACGCCGGCTGACCGGGAACGACGAGTTTCCGAACGGCACAGGACTGAAGCCGGAGCACCGCCTCGACTCGAAGACGCTCTTCGACCTGGTGAAGCTGTCCTT
>NZ_JAHLEM010000209.1 GCF_018883605.1 Streptomyces niphimycinicus
CGGCTGACCGGGAACGACGAGTTTCCGAACGGCACAGGACTGAAGCCGGAGCACCGCCTCGACTCGAAGACGCTCTTCGACCTGGTGAAGCTGTCCTTCGGCGTGGTCGCCGGGGCCGGCGCCCTGGTCGCCTTGGTCGTGGCCTACCGGCGCCAGCGAGTCGATGAGGACGGCGCCCTGCGGGAGGGCACCCGCCTGCACACCGAACGCTTCACCACCGCCGTTTCCCAGCTCGGAGCAGACTCCGCCGCGGTCCGCCTCGGCGGGGTGCACGCACTGGCCGGCCTCGCGGACGACGCCCCCACACGCGACTTACGCCAGACCTGTATCGACGTCCTGTGCGCTTACCTCCGCCTGCCCTACACCGCTCAAGACGACATTCCTGCGGGTGACCCGGAGGCACAGCATGCCTATCTCGCCCTGAAGGAAGTCCGGCACACTGTCATCCGTGTCATACGCGACCACTTCCGTCTGGCACAGGATCATCCTCATTGCTGGCAAGGTCACCATCTGGACCTCACGAACGTCATCTTCGACGGTGGTGACCTCACCGGAGCCGTGTTCCTCAACACCGTCGTGGACTTCTCCGGGGCGGCGTTCAACGGGGGGATGATGCGCTTCAACGAGGCAGTCTTCTCCGGAAGAGTCGACTTCACCCGCGCTGCGTTCGACGCCGGCGCGGTCAGCTTCAGAGACGCCCTCTTTCTCGGTGGCGAGGTCTTCTTCACGCACGCGAAGTTCCGCGGCAGCAGAATCGACTTCCGCAACGCTGTTTTCTCTGGCTGCACGGTCGACTTCACCCGCGCTGCTTTCGAGGGGGGGAGAATCTACTTCAACGACGCGCAGTTCGCCAGAGGCTCGGTCAACTTCACCGTCGCTCGGTTCACGGGCAGTGAGGTGGATCTATCCAGCGCGGCGTTCTCTGGCAGCAGAGTGAACTTCTCGTTCTGCCAGTTTGCCACAGGAACCGTTGCCTTTGTCGGCGACGAGTTCTCCGGCGGCGATGTCACCTTCGACCGCGCAAGATTCCATGGCTGCACGGTCGACTACTCCAGCGCAGTCTTCTCCGGTAGCACATTCTCCTTCGAGAGGGGACGCTTCTCCGGTGGCACGGTCGACTTCACGGGTGCTCGGTTCGACAGTGGCTCGGTCGACTTCAGCATGGCGCGGTTCTCCGGCGCAGCGATTGACTTCGCCGGTGCGCAGTTCTCCGGCGCAGCAGTCAGCTTCGACACGGTCGGCGGCGAGGCACCACCTGGCCTGGTTCCGGCGAATGGGTCGCCTCATCCTGCTGGCTTGACCTTGCCACCCCACTGGTGAGCCATGGCGTGCCATGCCTGCCATCTCGCCGTCACTGTTACCGGCATAGCGGTTCCCGTGGCCCCATCCGGGACCGGTACCCCCAGGCGCGCCGACTTGGTGAACACGAGCGGCCGCCGCCGCGCTTGCTGGGAGAGTTACTCGAATCGGCGGACGCCGACCTGCTACGCCACACCTATCGGTTACGGGAAGCGGTCACGCTTTGCCTCGGCCCTGCCTTGTGATGCCCTAACGTGCAGGTAGACGAAGGTACTGGTGTGGTTGGTATGGGAAGGGCGTACGGGGATGCAGCCGCGAGTGCCGAGTGCTGCAGGCTACGGGGTGGACGCTGAGGAGATTGCCCGCCGGTACGAGGGGGTGGCGTTCGAGGTCGTGCATGAGGAGTTCCTGCCGTGGTTGCCGCCCGGTCCGGGGAGGGTCGTTGACATCGGTGCTGGCAGCGGGCGTGACGCTGCCGCACTGGCTGCCCGTGGGTATCAGGTCGTGGCGGTGGAGCCCACACCACATCTGCGGCGGATCGGGCAGCGCCTTCACGCGGACGCGGCGATCGACTGGATCGACGATGCCCTTCCCTCGCTGACCGGGCTTCGCGGGACTTTCGACTTCGTGCTGCTCTCCGCGGTGTGGATGCACCTGGACGAGCCAGAGCGTGTCGATGCCATGCGGCGGCTGGCCGAGCTGGTGGTACCGGGAGGGCACGTGGCTCTGTCGCTTCGGCATGGTCCGGTTCCCGCTGGACGTCGTATGTTCGCGGTCTCCGCGGTTGAGACGGTGGCGCTGGCAGAGCGGTTCGGGCTGTCCGCAGTACACCGCGGGCACGGATCGGATTGCCTCAGCCGGGAGGACGTGGGCTGGAGCACGCTGGTCTTCCGCCCGGAGCCGCCCACGATCGCAGGGGTGAGCCGATGACCGTGGACTTCTACCGGAGCGAGCCGAGCGCCCGCACGTCCTGGCGGCTGGCCATCTTGATGGGCGCCAACTCCCGTACCTACAAATTCGCCCTCGGAGCAGCGCTGCTGGAGTTCGCCGCGCAGGACAGGACTGAGGTGACGCTGGAGGAACTCGCCGTTCCGTACGCCATGGGCCTGGTGGCGCACCTGGCCGAAGCCCCTCAGACACCGTCAGGGCTCCAGGTCCGGGAGTCGGACTTTCTGGCCGTGGCCGAGGGTGAGGCCAAGGAGTCCTCCGCGCTCGGCCACCCCACCGACCGGCTCCTGCACGCCGCGGCGCGGTCCATGCCGGGGATGGTAATGCAGAAGTTCCACAACCTGCGCGGTAACACCCGGACAGCGCACCGCTTCTACGAGCTGACCGGCAACTCGCACCAGCGGATCGTGCGCCTGACTCCCGAACTGCGCACCGTCGCCCAGGGCGAGCAGACTCCGGGGCTGCGTGCCGAGCTGGGCGCTCGGTGGGACATCGTAGAAAACTCCTTCGCCGCAGGCATCGGCCGCAGCCTCATCGACGAGGGATTCTCGATGGACTGGGCGACACTGCAGCTCACGGACAAGCGCCGCCGCCGCTCGGTCACCGGAGTCACCGACGCACTGATCGGATTCCAGCATGGTCGCTGTCTCATCTGCGCTCAACCCATCACGCCGGGCGACAGCACCGCTGTCGACCACGTCTTCCCCTACTCCCTGATGCAGCGCTTCGGCGGCGTATCCGGCTGGGACGGACCGGACTTGGATCTCATCTGGAACCTCGCGCCCGCACACCAAGCGTGCAACAGCGCGAAGAGCGACCGGCTCCCCACCCCCGAAGAACTCCACCGGCTCGCTCAGCGCAACGAGGCGATCATGCACTTTCTTCCGGCCCGGCCTCCGGAAACAGTCTCCCTACGGCGCTCCAGAGCCGGATACAGCGCTCACGCCCTGGGAGTGCCCTATCTGCCGGCAGACGCCAAGGGGCTTTGCCGCGCCTTGACGCAGGCTATCCACGGCGACCAGGACACCCGCGCGC
>NZ_JAHLEM010000021.1 GCF_018883605.1 Streptomyces niphimycinicus
ACGACTACAAGTTCGCCTGGTGGGTCATCTACGCCACCATCCCGATCGTGATCGTGGGCCTGGCCGCGAAGCCCCTCATCGAGGGCCCGCTCGCATCCCTGTGGGTGGTCGCCGGCTCCCTCGTCGCCGGGTCCGCTGTGATGTGGGTGGCCGACCAGATGGGCCGCCACAAACGCGGCGAGGACGACACGGGCTTCAAGGACGCCATGCTGGTGGGCTGTTCGCAGATTCTCGCGCTGCTCTTCCCCGGCTTCTCCCGCTCCGGCGCCACCATGTCCACCGCGCTCATCCTCGACCTGGACCGCGTGGCCGCCACCCGCCTCTCCTTCTTCCTCGGCATTCCGGCGCTGACCGGCGCGGGCCTGTACGAGCTGAAGGACGCCGTCGGCGCCGGGGTCGGCACCGCCCCCCTCGTGGTGGGCACCGCCGTCTCGTTCGTGGTCGCCTATGCCTCGATCGCCTGGCTGCTGAAGTTCGTCGCCAAGC
>NZ_JAHLEM010000210.1 GCF_018883605.1 Streptomyces niphimycinicus
TTTCTTCCGGCCCGGCCTCCGGAAACAGTCTCCCTACGGCGCTCCAGAGCCGGATACAGCGCTCACGCCCTGGGAGTGCCCTATCTGCCGGCAGACGCCAAGGGGCTTTGCCGCGCCTTGACGCAGGCTATCCACGGCGACCAGGACACCCGCGCGCTAGCTGCCTGCGGAAACCGGCCCGGAGAGATCACCAGTGGCCCACCCCACACCTGTCGCATGGGGAGCACGACGCCGTGCTCCCACCCCGAAAGGGGGCCGGGAGCCGACAAGGGGTTCTTATGCCTCTCGATGCAGAGAGCATCCAGATCGATGGGGTGACCTCAGGGGCCTACGGTTGACGACGGCACGCAGGGGCTCGGTACGGCGCAGCAGATCTACCGGATCGGGTGACGGACGAATCGGACACCGTTGACACGTCCGCGAGTTGGGAGCACGAGGGCTCCCAAAGGGCTCCCCATCGCTCCCAGCCCGGAAACGGTTAAGGCCGCCTCCGCTACCCGCGGAAACGGCCTCCGACCTGCAATGATGCTGGTCGGGACGACAGGATTTGAACCTGCGACCCCTTGACCCCCAGTCAAGTGCGCTACCAAGCTGCGCCACGTCCCGGTGCTCGTTCGGTTTGGGTTTTCCCTCGCCGAC
>NZ_JAHLEM010000211.1 GCF_018883605.1 Streptomyces niphimycinicus
CTACCCGCGGAAACGGCCTCCGACCTGCAATGATGCTGGTCGGGACGACAGGATTTGAACCTGCGACCCCTTGACCCCCAGTCAAGTGCGCTACCAAGCTGCGCCACGTCCCGGTGCTCGTTCGGTTTGGGTTTTCCCTCGCCGACCGCGCATGAAGAACAATACCGCACCTCAGGGGGTGGCCGCTGCCACCCCCTGGTGAAGATCGGGAGTCCGGCGGGAGCGGGTGGGGTGTTCGCTCGGTGGGATCGGGTGGTTGCTCAGCGTTAGTGGGGAGCCGGGAGTGGAGAGGGCGGGGCACTTGACTTGAAGTTTGGTTTAAGTTGCACGCTCGGGTTATGACCTTCATCGACGTTCACACCGCGCAGGGGTACGACGATCTTCCTCGGCTGATGAGTCTGATGACCGGGGACGAGAAGCATGGGCCGGCCGCGACCTCGACGCTTGATGTGGTCTGGGTGCTCTACGACCGGGTGCTGCGGGTCTCGCCGGAGGCGGTGGATGCTCCGGACCGGGATCGGTTTCTGCTGTCCAAGGGGCACGGGCCGATGGCGTACTACGCCGTGCTCGCCGCCAAGGGTTTTCTGCCCGAGTCGTGGCTGCCGGGGTTCGGGGCGTACGAGTCGCCGCTGGGGCACCATCCGGATCGGGTGCTCGTACCGGGTGCCGAGATCAGCAGTGGCTCGCTCGGGCATGGGTTGCCGTTGGCCGTGGGGAGTGCGCTCGGGTTGCGGGCGCAGGGGCTTTCCGGGGCGGCGGTGTGGGTGCTTGTCGGCGACGCCGAGCTGGACGAGGGCAGCAATCACGAGGCGATCGCGTATGCGGGGGCCGTCGGGCTGGAGCGGTTGCACACCGTCGTTGTCGACAATGCCTCCGCCACCCATGGCCGGCCCGGGGGCATCGCCGCGCGGTTCGAGGCCGCGGGGTGGTCCACGGCGACCGTGGACGGGCGTGATCACCAGGCGCTGTACGAGGCGTACACCGCGCCGCACCCGGGGCGGCCGCATGCCGTGGTGGCCCGGGTCGAGGCCAAGATCTGATGTGTTTCGAGGGTGAGAGGAACTGTCTTCAATGGACACCATGCGTGAGCGATTCGCCGCCACCGTCTCCCGTCTTCTCGACGACGACCCCCGGCTGGCCGTCGTGCTGGCGGAGATCGGTAAGGACGGGTTCACGGACGCGGCCCGGGCGCATCCCGACCGGGTGATCAATGTCGGCATCCGCGAGCAGTTGCTGGTCGGCGTCGGCGGTGGACTGGCCCTGACCGGGATGCGGCCGATTCTGCACACCTTCGCCAGCTTTCTGGTCGAGCGGCCCTTTGAGCAGGTCAAGCTGGACTTCGGGCACCAGGGCGTGGGCGGGGTGCTGGTGAGCGCGGCCGGTTCGTACGACTGGCCCGCGGGCGGCTACACCCATATGGCTCCCGGCGATGTGGCCCTGCTGGACACGCTCGACGGCTGGACCGTCCATGTGCCCGGCCATCCGGACGAGGCCGAGGCGCTGCTGCGGGACGCTGCCGCGGCCGGTGACGACTCGGTGTACGTCCGGCTGTCGGCACACTCCAACTCCACCCCGCGGGACATCGCCCCCGGGCGCTTCCTGACCGTACGGGAGGGGCGCGGCGGCGTGGTGATCGCGGTCGGGCCGATGCTCGACAGCGTGCTCACGGCCGCCGAGGGGCTGGATGTGACCGTGTTGTACGCCACGACGGTGCGGCCCTTTGACGCGCGGACGCTGCGGGCTACGGCAGGGGGCCGGGGCGGAGACGGGGCCGGGGCGGCAGTCGATGTGGTGCTGGTCGAGCCGTATCTCGCGGGCACCTCGACCGCCGCCGTCAACGACGCGCTCGCCGATCGCCCGCATCGGGTGCTCGGTCTCGGCATCCCCCGGCGCGAGCTGCGCCGCTACGGCACGATCGACGAGCATCTCGCGGGCCAGGGGCTGGACCCGGCGTCGTTGCGCGCGCGCATCTCCGGCTTTCTGCGCTGAGGCGGTGGTTCCCGCCGGGGCCGGCCGGGCCGGGGCCGGCCGGTGGGCTTCAGAGGTGCTTTTCCAGCCAGGTCAGCAGGTCCTGCTGGACCTCGTCCCGGTTGGTCTCGTTGAGGATCTCGTGCCGGGCCCCCTGGTATCCCTTCCAGCTCAGCTCCCGTGTGCCGCCGTAGCGGAAGTCCTCCAGGAGTTCGTAGACGAGCGTCATTCCCTGGTTGCACGGGTCCTGGGTGCCCACGGCCAGATGCACCGGCAGCGCGGCCGGGATGCGGGCCTGGTGGCGCGGGTCGTTGATCTTACGGACGCCATGGACCCAGTCCAGGGACAGCCCGGCGCTGAACGCGAAGCCGCATCGCTCGTCCGCCGCGTACGCGGCCACCTCCGCCGGGTCGCGCGACAGCCACTCGAAGCCCGTCCGGTCCTGAAGGGACTCGTAGGGGTCGTTGAACGAGGCGAAGAGGGTCGGGGTGAAGGTGGACGGGGCGGTCCGGCCCCGTTCCGCGATCTCCTGGGCGATGCCCTCCAGCGCCTCCTCGGTCTCGGTGCCCGGAAGGGAGCGGAAGGTCCCGGAGAGGATCAGCCCGGCCAACTCCTCGCCGTACTCCTGGGCGCAGTCGCGGGCCAGCATCGAACCCATGCTGTGGCCTAGCAGGAACAGCGGCGCAGGGGGGTGCGCGGCCCGGGCACGGTCGCCGATGGCGCGCAGGTCCGAGACGATCGCCCGCCAGCCGTCGCCCTCCTCGCCGACGACGCCGAAGCCGCCCGTCGACTCGGCGGTGGCTCCGTGGCCCCGGTGGTCCGAGGCGACCACCGCATAGCCGTGCGCGGCGAGGAAGCGGGCGAACCGGTCGTAGCGCCGGGCGTGTTCGGCGGCGCCGTGGGCGATCTGGACGATCGCGCGCGGGGCACCGTTCTCCGGCAGCCAGGTGTAGGTCGCGACCCGCACACCGTCGGGCGTGGGCAGATGGTCGGTGCGGTGGGTGATACCGCCGTCGGGCATGCCGTCTCATCTCCTGGTGCTCATCGATCCGGTGCTCATCGATCCGGTGCATATCGATTTGGTGCTGGTCGGTCTGGGTCTGTGCTGGTCGGTCTGCGCGAGTCGGTCCGGCGTGGACGGAAGCCCACTCTCCCTTTGCCGGGCCCGCAAGCCAAGGGCATCGACGCGCTCTTGTCCTCCGGGGCGTGGGGGGTGTAACGATCAAGGGCTTGGTACCGCGTATCGACTCCTGACCCATGCAACTCCCTTGCTCCAGGAGGACCGTTGGACACGCACGACGCTTCGCTCTCCCCCGCCTCGGCAGCCGACTCCGCAGCCGCCTCCGCAGCCGCCTCCGCCCTGTCGCGGCGGCGTTTTCTCCAGGCCGCCGCCGCGGGCACCGCCGCCGCCACCGCGGCCACACTGCCCTTCGAGACGGCCGCCGCCGCACCGGCCCGGCCGGTCTCGCTCTCCTTCACCGCCGCCACCAACGGCGCCGCGACCCTCTCCCCGTCCGGCGACCGCATGATCGCCGAGGTTCAGAACGTCCTGTGGTCGGTCGCCCGCAAGGGCGGCGAGGCCGTATCCCTCACACCGGCCGATCTGGAACCCACCCGGCCGGTCTACTCCCCCGATGGAAAGCTGCTGGCCGTCTGCGCCTACCGGGGCGGCGGATTCCATATCTGGACGCTGCGCCCCGACGGCTCTGGTTTGCGGCAGCGAACGGACGGCCCGTGGGACGACCGCGGTCCGGCCTGGTCGCCCGACGGCACCCGGATCGCCTTCGCCTCCGAGCGCGGCGGCGACCCCGTGGCGGGCAGCCCGTACCGGATCTGGGTGCTGGAGGTGGCCAGCGGTGAGCTCACCCGGCTCACGGGCGCGGACGGGCAGGACGGGCCGCTCCAGGACGGCGCCTGGGAGGACTTCGACCCCACCTGGGCCGCGGACGGCGAACGGGTGCTGTTCGTGCGCGGTGCGCTCGCCGGAACGACGCTGAACGCCCGTACGGTGGCCTCCGTACGGGCCGACGGCACCGGTCCGGTCACCGTCGAGCACACCGATCCCACCGCCGGCACCCAGGTGATGACGCCCTCCGTGTCGGCGGACGGCCATCTCGCCTATCTGCGGACCACTGCCGCTCCCGCCGCCTCCTGCACGCTGGTCGTGGCCGGGAAGCCGGTGGCGATCAAGGGAGATGTGCAGCCCGTACCGCCCCGTTGGGTGTCGCGGGACGAGCTGCTGCTCACCGTCGACGGGCGGTTCCGGGTGTGCCGGGTGTCCCCGGGGGTACGGTCCGGCGCGGCCGGAGCCGGTGCGGAATCCGACCGTAAGGGCGTCGCGTACGAGGAGATCCCCTTCTCCGCCACCCTCACCCTCGACCGGCCCCGGTATCGCGTCAAGCGGTACGACTTCGACAGTGGCGGGGCGCGGCCGGTGCGCGGGCTGCATCTGCCCGCGCTCTCTCCCGACGGCCGTAAGGTGGCCTTCGCCGCGCTCAACTCGCTCTGGGTCGCCGATGTCTCCGGCGGCCGCGCCCCCCGCCGGGTCGTACGGGCGGCCCCCACCCGGTATCTGCTGGCCCCCACCTGGACGTCCGACGGGCGCGCCCTGGTGTACGCCGACGACCGCGACGGGCTGCTGGCCGCGCGCCGCCGGGACCTCGCCTCGGGCGAGGAGACCGTGCTGGCCTCCGGGGGCAGGGTGCATCCGGCGCTCTCCCCCGACGGCAAGCGGCTCGTCAGTGTCGACATGTCGGGAAACCTGGTTCTGCGCGATCTCGACGCCGGTACGGAGCGGGTGCTCGCCGCGCCGATGGGGGCCGGCGGACTGCCCGGCCGACCGAGCTGGTCGCCCGACGGGCGCTATGTCGCCCTGTGCGATCGCAACCGGCTGAACCAGCGGTTCCGCGAGGGCTACAACCTGATCCGGGTGATCGACACCGACACCGGTACGGCCAGGCAGCATGCCGTCGCGCCGCACACCTCCCTCTCCGACCGCTATGACTCCGGACCGGTCTGGTCCCCCGATGGCCGCCATATGGCGCTCATCGTCGAGTCCGCCCTGTGGCTGCTGCCGGTAAGGGCGGACGGCACCCCCGACGGCGCAGCGCGCCGGCTGACCGACGAGGCCGCCGACCATCCCTCCTGGTCCGGCGACTCCCGCCAGGTCCTGTATCTGTCGGCGGGCCGACTGCGGCTGCTGGACGTCGAGCGCGGCACCGCCCGCACGGTCCGCGTCCCGCTGGACCACCGGCGGCCGCGCCCCGCGGACACCGTCGTGCACGCCGGACGGTTCTGGGACGGCACCGGAGGCGAGGGCGGCGGCACCGGTCGTGATGGTGACGGCCGTAAGGACGGCACGGTCCGCGAGGACGTGGACATCGTGGTGCGCGGCGGACGCATCGCGGCCGTGGAGGCGCACCGGGCCGGGCGGCCCGCGAAGCGGCGCGTCGACGCCTCCGACCGCACCGTCATCCCGGGGCTGTGGGACGCCCACACCCACCCGTGGCAGTACACCTATGGCGGCCGTCAGACGGCCTTGCAGCTCGCCTACGGCATCACCACGGCCGTTTCCCTCGGCGGCTTCGCCTATGAGCAGGCGCGCCTCAGGGAGGCCGTCGCGGCGGGCGCGCTGGCCGGGCCGCGGCTGCTGGCCACCGGCGAGCTGCTGGACGGGCCGCGCGTCGCGTACAGCATGGGCCGGGCGCACCGCACCCGGGACGGTCTGCGGCGCTCCTTGCAGCGCGGTGCCGCGCTCGACTGGGACTTCGTCAAGACGTACGTCCGCGCACCGGGATGGATCATGGAGGAGGCGGCCCGGTTCGCGCATGAGCGGCTCGGGGTGCGCACCGGCAGCCATCTGTGCTCACCGGGCATACAGCTCGGACAGGACCTGACGACGCATCTACAGGCCACCCAGCGGCTGGAGTACGGGCACGCCACGACGGCGTCCGGGCACTCCCAGCAGGACGTGGCGGAGATCTACACCGCGACCTCCGACTTCCGGCTCATCGCCACGCCGTTCACGGCCTCGCCCCTGGTGGGCGCGGACCCCTCGCTGGCGGATGACGAGCGGGTCACCCGGCTGATGCCGCCGTGGGACACCGCGCTCGTACGGCAGCTCGCCGGGACGCCCCCGACCGCGGACCAACTGACCACGCTGGGCACCGAGATCGGGGTCTACCGGCGGATTCTGGCCGAGGGCGGGGTGGTGGCCCTGGGGACGGACCAGCCGCTGGTGCCGGTGGGCCTCCATCTGCATCTGGCCCTTCGCGCGCTGCACCGGTTCGGGCTGTCGCCGCAGGAGGCGCTGCGCACGGCGACCATCCTGCCGGCGCGGGCCTTCGGCGCCGAGCGCGACCTGGGGACCCTGGAGGTCGGCAAGCTGGCGGATCTGACGGTCGTGGACGGCGATCCCTTCACCGACTTCGACTCGCTGATACGGACGGTGTCGGTGCTGCGGGGCGGGGTGCCGTACCAGCAGCGCGAACTGGTCGAGTCCTTCCCGGGGGCCGGTGCCGCGGCGGCACCCCACGGGCGGTCGGCGGATGAGTGGCTGGAGGTGGGGCGGCTGCTGCGGCGCGACTCCTGCTGCGCGGTGGAGGGCTGAGGGCGCCGGGGGTGGGGCGGGGGCTCCGGTCCCCGGCCCACCCCGCCAGGTTCCGGCACGCGGCTTCGGGGATCGGAGCCGGGGGCCGGGACGGTTACCTGGGGACGTCGATCCTGGCCAGGGAGCCCGTTTCCAGGGCGCACCACAGTGCGCCGTCGTACGGGGCGATGCCGTGCGGTTCGCAGTCGGCTCGGGGCAGGTCGTACGCCGTGATCCGGCCGTCGGTGGTAATGCGTCCGACCCCGCCGCGGCCCCATTCGGTGAACCACAGCGCCCCATCGGGGCCGTGGGTGATGGCGTGCGGCCGCGCCTCGCGGTCGGGCAGCGGGTATTCGGTGACGGTGCCGTCCACCGTGATGCGGCCGATCTGCCCCGCGCCGATCTCGGTGAACCACAGGGCGCCGTCCGGCCCCTCAGCGATGCCCACCGGCGCGGCGGCCTCGGTCGGCAGGGGGTGGACGGTCGTCAGGCCGTCCATGGTGATGCGGCCGATGGCGTTGCCCTGGTTGAGGGTGAACCACAGCGCGCCATCGGGCCCCGCCGTCAGGGCGGACGGGAAGGCTCCGGGCGCGGGGTACTCGGTGATGTCGCCGTCCATGGTGATCCGCCCGATGCGATCGGCGCCCGACAGCGTGAACCACATGGCCCCGTCCGGGCCCGCGGCGATCCCGTACGGGCCGCCGTCGGCGGTCGGCGGTGCGTAGGAGGAGGCCGTGCCGTCCACGGCGATCCGGCCGATGCGGTGGGTGCCGTACTCGGTGAACCACAGGGCGCCGTCGGGCCCTTGGGCGATCACCGTCGGCCTGGCTCCCACGGGATGGACGGTGATCCCGCCGTCCGCGTCCCTGCGGCCGATCGCGCCCTGGTGGACCAGGGTGAACCACAGGGCGCCGTCGGGGCCGCCGGTGAGCGCGTAGGGCCCCGCGTCCGGCTCGCTGACGGTGAAGACGCGGACCGGGTCGGCGAGCCACCGGCCGATCCGGTCCAGCAGCACCTCGCCCGGCTCGGACAGATGGAAGGCGTGCGGCATGTCCGCGTACTCCTCCAGGCGCACGCTCACCCCGGCGGCGTCGGCCGCCTCGGCGAAGCGGCGGGCGTCGTCCAGGAGCACCTCGTCCGTGCCGACGGCGATCAGCAGCGGTGGCAGCCCGCGCGGATCCCCGTACAGCGGCGACTGCGGGGCCTGGTCGGCGGGCGCGCCGGCCAGGTACTGGGCGCGTATGGAGCCGAGGGCGGCCCGGTTCACGACGTCCTTACCGTCGTTGGCGGCAAGCGACGCACCGGTAAGGGCGAAGTCGGTGACGGGTGAGACCACGACCGCGGCACCGGGCCGCGGACCGCCGGTCCGCCCGATCTCCAGCAGGGCGGACAGCACCAGCGTGGCCCCGGCCGACTCACCGGCGAGTACGACCTCGGCGGCGGGGACGCCCTCGTCCAGCACGCTCCGCCAGGCGGCCAGAACGTCCTCGAGCGCCGCGGGGTAGGGGTGTTCGGGCGCCAGCCGGTAGTCCACCCGCAGGGCGGGGCGTCCGGTGGCCTTCGAGAGCCGATAGGCCATCACCCGCTCGGCTTCGGGCATGGTGTGGGCGAACCCGCCGCCGTGCACATAGATCACCGCGCCGCCCTGGGCGCCGGGGGCGCGGACCCAGTCGCCGCGCACCTCGGCGTCGTCCGGGAGCGCGGCGGCGATCAGCGCGTCGGCGCGGTCGCGGACCGCTTGGACCGCCCCGGGCTCCGCGGGTACGGCGATGACGTTCAGCAAGGGTCCTCCGTCGTGAGGTGGTCCGTCGTGAGGTGATCCGTCGTGGGGTGGTCCGTCCGGACTCGCGAGGGTCGCGATCAACTCCCGTAGCGGGAATTACTATGCACGACCCGCGCGAGGGGGCCACAGCCGTCCTCAGCCGTACCCCCTCGGACGTGACCGCGCCGCCGTCAGCGCGCCGCCGTCAACGCGGCTGTGAGGACCGCGGGCGCCTCGGCCAGCGAGGGGCCGTACCAGGTGAGGTGACGGCCGCTGACCAGGGCCGCCGGGACGCCGGGGAACGCCTCGGGGCCGTCGTCGGCCGTGAAGCGGTACGGCTCGTCGGGCAGCACCACCAGATCCGCGTTCCGCGCCGTCAACTCCTCGATCGGGACGCGGGGATAGCGCTCGGGGTGCGTGCTGTAGTGGTGCCGTACGCCCAGCCGGGCCAGGACGTCACCGGCGAAGGTGTCCCGGCCCAGCACCATCCACGGACGCCGCCACACCGGTACGACGGCCTGCCGCGCCGGGCCATCGGCCCGTACGTCCGCCCAGGCGGCCTCGGCCGCGTCCAGCCAGCCGGGCCGGGCCAGTCCGCAGCCGCGCACCAGGACCCGCTCCAGCTCGGTGAACGCCTGGTCCAGGGTGCGCACTTCGGTCACCAGGACGTCGAGACCGGCGGCGCGCAGCGCGGCGAGGTCGGAGGGGCGGTTCTCCTCCTCGTTGGCGATCACGAGATCCGGTGCGAGGGCGGCGATCCGGGCGGTGTCGGGGTTCTTGGTGCCGCCGATGCGCTCCGCGGCGAGGCCGGACGGATGGGTGCACCAGTCGGTCACCCCGGCCAGCAGCTCCGGCGCGGTGGCGGCGACGGCCTCGGTGAGCGAGGGCACGAGGGACACCACGCGCCGTACGGGGATGCGAGGGCTCATCGCTCCACCGTACGACTCGCTCCACCGTACGACTCGCTCCACCGTACGGCGCGACCGGTCACGCGGTTCCGGCAACGCCGGATGCGAGCCGTAAGGCCCGCGTACGAGCCGCCCGCACCAAGGAAGCGACCGCGGCCCGGAGCAGGTGCTCCGGGCCGCGGTGTGTGCGTTATGCCTGCGGTGGGTCAGCAGACCACCTGGTGGCGGATCAGGAAGCCACCGGCGCCATCTTGTCGACGATGCCGGGGTTGGCGTCCATCCACTTCTGGACGCCCTCCTCCTCGTTGCCCTTACCGGCGTCCTGGATCGACGCCTCCAGGCTCGCGAGTTCCTTCTCGGTCATATGCCACTTCTTCAGCCACCCGTTGAACTCGGGGAACTTCTTCGGGAAGTTCTTGTTGGCGAGCGTGTGGAGCTGGTTGCTGGCCCCGAACGCCTGCTTCGGGTCGGCGAGCTTGGTCAGCTTGTACTTGCTGTAGGCCCAGTGCGGGGTCCACAGGACGACCGCGACCGGCTCCTTCTTGGCGTACGAGCGCTCGAGCTGGGCCAGCATCGCGGGCGAGGAGCCGTCACTGACGGTGTACTCCTTGTCCAGGCCATATGCCGACAGCACCTTGCTCTTGAGTATCTTCATCTCGCCGGTGCCCGGCTCGATGCCGATGATCTTCCCCTTGAAGGTGGACGACTTGCCCTTCAGGTCCGCCAGGGACTTCACGTCCTTGACGTAGGACGGCACGGCGATCTCCAGGGAGGTCTTGTCGTACCACGACCCGACGTCGACCAGGTTCTTCTTGTATCTGTCCCAGTACTGCTTCTGGGCGACCGGCAGCCAGCCGTCGAACTCGACATCGACCTGCCCGGTGCTCATTCCGGTGAACATGGAGCCGACGTCGTACTGCTTGATCGACGGCTTGTAGCCACGCCGCTCGAGGACGTTCTTCCACAGATAGGTGGTGGCGATGTCCTCGTCCCACGGGAAGTAGCCGATCTTCGGCGCGGCTCCGGCGTCCTTGCCCTTCTGGTCGGCGCCGCCGGGCACCGGGGCCAGCTTGTTGGCCATGCCCGGGTTCTTCTTGAGCCAGGCGCGCACGCCCTCCTGCTCCTTGCCCTTACCGGCGTCCTGGATGGCCGACTCCAGGCTGGTGAGCTGCTTCTCGTCCAGCTTGAAGTTCTTGATCCACTTGGCGACCTGCGGGTTGTCCTTGGAGAAGCCCTTGCGCGCCAGGGAGTCGATGCGGTCGCCCTTGCCGAAGGCGCCCTTGGGGTCCTTCAGCTTGACGAGGTCGTACTTGTCGTACGCCCAGTGCGGGGACCACAGGGTGACCGCGATCGGCTCCTTCTTG
The DNA here is from genome assembly GCF_018883605.1 of Streptomyces niphimycinicus. Lineage (GTDB taxonomy): Bacteria > Actinomycetota > Actinomycetes > Streptomycetales > Streptomycetaceae > Streptomyces > Streptomyces niphimycinicus. Next base: position 10,591 of record NZ_JAHLEM010000211.1, read on the forward strand.
GCGTAGGAGCGGTCCAACTGGGAGAGCATGGCCGCGGTGGAGCCCTTGACCAGGGAGAAGTCCTTGTTCAGGCCGTAGCCCGGCATGACCTTGTCCTGCATCAGCTTCATCTCACCGGCACCGGGCTCGATGCCGACGATCTTCTTCTTGAAGGTGCTGGACTTCTTCTCGAGGTCCTCCAGGGTCTTGACGCCCTTGACGTACGAGGGCACCGCGACCTCCAGGGAGGTGGGTCCGTACCAGGAGCCGAGGTTCTCCAGCTTGTCCTTGTACTTCGCCCAGTACGAGGCGTGGGTGGTGGGCAGCCAGGAGTCGGTCTCGAAGTCGATGTTGCCCGCGGCCATACCGGTGTACAGCGCGCCGACGTCGTACGACTGGACCTTGGGCTTGAAGCCGCGCTGCTCCAGAAGCTCCTTCCACAGGAAGGTGGAGGCGACGCCCTCGTCCCAGTTGATGTAGCCGATGTTGACCGGCTGGCCCTTGCCGACGTTGGCGGAGACCTCGGGTCCCTTTTCGTCGTCGCCGAACATGCTCATGCCGCCGGCGACGAGTGCCAGGACGACGACGCCGACCATGGCGACGGAGGTCGCGGGGCGCCAGTGCAGCACCTTGAGACCGCTGAGCGCCTTGGCCTTCTCCTTGGCCAGCGCACGGCGGGCCAGCGGGGAGACGCGCTGGTTGAGCGCGCTGGTCATCCGGTCCAGGTACATGGCCAGGATGACGACCGCGATACCGCCCTCGAAGCCCATGGCGACGTCGACGGAGCTGATCGCCTGGAAGACGGTGGATCCCAGGCCCTCGGCGCCGACCATGCCGGCGATGACGACCATGGACAGCGCCAGCATGATCACCTGGTTGACGCCCGCCATGATGGTGGGCAGGGCCAGCGGAAGCTGGACGCGCAGGAGGGTGCGGCGCGGATGGGTGCCGAAGGCGTCGGCCGCCTCGACCAGCTCCGCATCCACCTGCCGGATGCCCAGTTCCGTCATGCGGACGCCCGGGGGCATCGAGAAGATGACGGTGGCGACGACGCCGGGGACCACCCCGAGGCCGAAGAAGAAGATGCCGGGGATCAGGTAGACGAAGGCGGGCATCGTCTGCATGAAGTCCAGCACCGGGCGGATCACGGCGCTCACCGCGCGGTTGCGCGAGGCCCAGATGCCCAGCGGCACCGCGAACACGATGGTGATCACACCGGCGACCAGCACCAGTGCGAGGGTGTTCATCGCCTCGCCCCACAACTCGATCGAGTCGATGAGGGCGAATCCCAGGAAGGCGAGCACGGCGGGCAGCAGCCCGCGCAGCCACCAGGCGAGCAGCGCCAGGATGCCCGCGAACAGCAGCGGCTCGGGGCCGCTGAGCACGGTGTTCAGCCCGTCGTACATGCCCTGGACGACGCTGGAGATGAAGTCGAAGAGCCAGCTCAGATTGTCTCGGAGCCAGTTGACGCCGGAGTTGATCCAGTCGCCGAGCTGAAGCCTAGGCACCGGTGATCACCTTCTTGGTGGCCTCGGGCGCGTCCGGGGTGTCACCGGCCGACGGCTGCGCGCCGTCGGATCCGGCGTCCGGCTCGCCGAGGACGGCGAGCAGCCGGGCGCGGGTGACGACGCCCACGAGCGCGCCGTCGTCGTCGGTGACGGCGACCGCGACGCCGCTGAGCGAACAGGGCCGGAACAGCTCGATGATCGGCGTGCTCTCGGGGACGGTGGCGGGTGCGGCCGCCAGCACGTCCTGCTCGGTGCGGAGCGTGGTGCCGTCGTCGGTCTTGCTGCCCAGGGCCTCGCTCGGTTCGGCCATGATCGCGCCGGCGGTGAGCACCCGGCTGCGGTCGACGTCCTGGGTGAAGGAGGCGACGTAGTCGTTGGCCGGGGTGACCAGGATGTCCTCGGCGGTGCCGATCTGGACGATCTTGCCGTCGCGCATCACGGCGATACGGTCGCCGAGCCGCATGGCCTCGTTCAGATCGTGGGTGATGAAGACGATGGTCTTCTTGAGCCGCTTCTGAAGCTGAAGCAACTGGTCCTGCATATCGCGCCGGATCAGCGGGTCGAGCGCGCTGAAGGACTCGTCCATCAGCAGCATGTCGGCGTCGGTGGCCAGGGCGCGGGCGAGGCCGACGCGCTGCTGCATACCGCCCGAGAGCTCATCGGGCCAGGACTTCTCCCAGCCGGCCAGGCCCACCAACTCCAGCGCCTCGGTGGCGCGCCGGATGCGCTCCTCGCGGGGCACACCCTGCACCTCGAGGCCGTAGGCGGCGTTCTCCAGCACGCTGCGGTGCGGGAAGAGGGCGAAATGCTGGAAGACCATGCTGATCTTGCGGGACCGCACCTCGCGCAGGTCCTTGGGGCTGAGCACGGTCAGGTCGTCGTCGTCGAAGAGCACGCGCCCCGCGGTCGGCTCCAGCAGCCCGTTCAGCATGCGCAGCAGCGTGGACTTACCGGATCCGGACAGACCCATGACGACGAAGATCTGACCCGCCTCGACGGTGAAGGACGCATCGATGACCGCTGCTGTCGTCCCGCTCGCGCGGAGCTCTTCACGGTCCGCGCCGCCCTCGAGCCGCGCCACCGCCTCATCGGGTCGTCTGCCGAACACCTTGTACAGGCGTTCGGCTCGCAATGTGGCCACATGTACCTCTCAGATCGCACCAAAAAACGACCCGCCACCCCCGCCGGCGGGTCGTGGAGCGGCACGGCATCGGACCGCGGACCGCCGCAATAGTTGAAGTGCTGAACGGGTTCGCTCCGGGGGCGCGCCTGCCCTGATCGGTTTGGCGTAAACCAAACGGTGATCCACATCACATTATCCCAGGGGTTCTGTCCGTCGGGTAGTGCATGATCGGGGGGTGACGCGACGCCTGATGCTCCTCGACACCGCCTCCCTCTACTTCCGGGCCTATTTCGGAGTGCCGGACTCGGTCCGGGCCCCCGACGGCACGCCGGTGAACGCCGTGCGCGGCCTCCTCGACTTCATCGCCCGGCTGGTCCAGGACCACCGCCCGGACGACCTGGTGGCCTGCATGGACTTCGACTGGCGCCCGGCCTGGCGGGTCGCGCTGATCCCCACCTACAAGGCCCACCGGGTCGCCGAGGAGGCCCCACAGGGGGCCGGGGTGGACCAGGAGGAGGTGCCGGACACCCTCTCCCCGCAGGTCCCGGTGATCGACGAGGTGCTCGACGCGATCGGCATCGCCCGGGTGGGCGCCGCGGACTACGAGGCCGACGATGTGATCGGCACGCTCACGGGCCGGGCGGGCGGCCCGGTCGACATCGTCACTGGCGACCGCGATCTGTTCCAGTTGGTGGACGACGAGCGCGGGGTGCGGGTGCTCTACCCCGTCAAGGGCGTGGGCACGCTGCAACTGGTCGACGAGTCCTACGTACGCGAGAAGTACGGGGTCGACGGCCGGGGGTATGTGGATCTGGCGCTGCTGCGCGGCGACCCCAGCGACGGGTTGCCGGGGGTGCCCGGCGTCGGCGAGAAGACCGCCGCCAAGCTGCTGGCCGCCCATGGCGACCTGGCCGGGATCATGGCCGCGGTGGACGACCCCGCCGCCAAGCTGACCCCCACCCAGCGCAAGCGGCTGGCCGAGGCGCGGCCGTATATCGAGGTCGCCCCGAAGGTGGTGCGGGTCGCCTCGGATGTGGCGCTGCCGGACTTCGACCCGGCGCTGCCGCACTCACCGCGCGACCCCGCGGCCGTGCAGGCGCTGGCACAACGGTGGGGATTGGGCGGATCTTTGCGCAGATTGCTGTCCACTCTCGAGGGATGAGCTGTTAGGTTAGGTATACCTAACTCTAATTGATCAGGGGGTTGCCATGGCGGACCGTCCGGCCCGTAAGACGCGCACGCCGCATCGCGCACAGGTGGTGCGCACCGACCGGCTGACCCCGCATATGGTGCGGGTCGTCCTGGGCGGCGACGGCCTCGCCGGCTTCCATGTGGGCGAGTGGACCGATCACTACATCAAGCTGCTCTTCCCGACCGGGGGCGCCACTTACCCCGAGCCGTTCGACTTGGAGCGGATCCGCGCCGACTTCCCGCGCGAGCAGTGGCCGGTCACCCGGACGTACACGGTCCGGGCCTGGGATCCGGCGGCCCGCGAACTGACGGTGGACTTCGTGACCCATGGCGACGAGGGACTGGCCGGGCCGTGGGCCTCCCGGGTCCAGCCGGGCGAGGAGATCCACTTCATGGGGCCGGGCGGCGCCTACGCCCCGGACGCCGAGGCCGACTGGCATCTGCTCGTGGGGGACGAGAGCGCGCTGCCCGCGATCGCCGCCGCACTGGAGCGGCTCACCGACAGCCGGGCGGGCGGCGCGGCCGAGGTGCCGGTGCACGCGTTCATCGAGGTGGCGGACGAGGCGGAGGAGCTCAAGCTCACCGTGCCCGAGGGGGCCCGGGTGAGCTGGCTGCACCGGGGCGCCGCACCGGTCGGCGAGGCGCTGGTGGCGGCCGTCCGGGGGCTGGAGTTCCCGCCCGGGCAGGTGCACGCCTTCGTCCACGGCGAGGCGGGTTTCGTGAAGGAGATCCGCCGCCATCTGCGCCTCGAGTGCCAGATCCCGCGCGAGTGGCTGTCCATCTCCGGTTACTGGCGGCGCGGCCATGACGAGGACGGCTGGCAGGCGTCGAAGCGGGAGTGGAACCAGCAGGTCGAGGCGGAGCAGGAGACGGCGGGGCCCGAGGAGGCCGCGGCGTAGGACACCGCAGCGGCGCCGTACGTACGGCGGGCGGGTGCACGGCTGATGCCGTGCACCCGCCCCCCTTTTTTTGCGGCCTACCCGCATCTCTTGCGAGGTTTACCCAGGGAGCGCGCGACGGCAGATACCGCCATCTGAGGGGCTTTTAACCCTACTTACACATGAATACCGTAATGCTCCAATTGCACCTCCCGCGGCCTTCGTTCACTCGCTTAAATCGATAACGGCGAGTTCGACAGCGCCCCGTGCTACGGCGTCGCATCGCTTTCCACCGGACGACCCGTCCCCAGGCCGCCCCTGAGGCAAGGGGCTTCACACGCCCCTCACGCCCCTCACGCCCCACCGAGGCCCCCGGGCCTACGCGGTCGCAGGCTGCGCCAGCCTTCGGCCTGCCCTCAGCGCCCTCCCCGAGAACGGCACGATCAAAGGAGAAAGATCATGGCAACCATCACAACATTGAGCGCCACTCAGGGCAAACCCGGAGATTCGATCACCATCAACGGCTCGGGGATGTCCACCACCGCCAGGGTGAACTTCGGCTCCACCCCGGTCACACCGACGACCGTCACCGCGACCACGGTCATCTTCACCGTCCCCAACTCGGCGCCGTGCTCGGGCCAGGTCTCGGTCAGCGTGACCAGCACCTCCGGCATCACCAGCAACTCATTGGCGTTCTTCCGCACCGCCATCCCAACGACCACGGGCACGAGCGTCACCTGTGTGCCAGCGGCCACGGGCGGCTCGGTCACGCTCTTCGGCTCCGGCTTCGCGGCCGGCGGGACCATCACCGTGGGCTCGGTCGGCACCGTCGCGCTCGCCGCCGGCGGCAACGACAGCCAGACCACCTTCACCGCTCCGGCCAACGCGACCCAGGCCACCTGTATCGTCCCCCAGACCATCACCGTCACCACGGCGGGTGGCACCAGCACATCGGGTACCACCCTGGTCGAGTACACCAACCCGCCTGTCCTGGCCGCCGCGACCGCGACCCCGGCGACAGGCCCCGACGGAACCACCGTCACCGTCAGCGGCGGGAGTTGCCTCGACGGCATCACCAGCGCGACCTTCACGGACTCCGGCGCCACGGTTTTCACCCCCATCGTCAGTCCCATCGACGGCACCTCGTTCACCTTCGACGTACCGGCCACCGCGGCCACGGGCGCGGCGACCCTCACGGTCACCACCTGCGGCGGTACCTCCGGCACTCTGGCGTTCACCGTCACCTGACCCGTCGGATACGACCGGGCACCGACGACAGCACCACACCACCGCCCGCTCTCCTCCCTCCGGCGCGGTGAGCGGCGACCCGCCGTGCCCTGGCCGACAGCGCGTTGGCCAGGGCACGGTCGTCCGAGAAGCACGAGAGGAGAGCATCATGGCTCCCGTAGTGACCAGCGTCAGCCCCACACAAGGCAATCCGGCCGGAGGCACCTCTGTCACGATCAACGGTTCCGGCTTCACCAACGCCAGCGCGGTCAGGTTCGGCCCCAACCTGGCCACCAATGTGGTCATCGTAAGCGATACGCAGATCACGGCCAGAACGCCCCCGGGGAGCGGCACGGTGAAGATCACGGTCACCGGCCCGATGGGGACCAGCACCCAGAACGTGTTCTTCAGCTACACGACGGTCCCGGCTCCGGTGCTCACCACGCTCAGCCCGGCCTCGGGGCCCACCAGCGGCGGCAACACCATCACCATCACCGGCACCAACCTCACCGGCGCCACCCAAGTCCTCTTCGGCCCCACCCCCGCCACCATCCTCACCAACACCCCCACCCAAATCACCGCCACCGCACCCCCAGGCACCGGCACCGCAAACGTCACCGTCACCACCCCAGGAGGCACCAGCAACCCCCTCTCCTACACCTACATCACCACCCCCGCACCCACCATCACCACCCTCAGCCCCACCTCAGGCCCCACCAGCGGCGGCAACACCATCACCATCACCGGCACCAACCTCACCGGCGCCACCCAAGTCCTCTTCGGCCCCACCCCCGCCACCATCCTCACCAACACCCCCACCCAAATCACCGCCACCGCACCCCCAGGCACCGGCACCGCAAACGTCACCGTCACCACCCCAGGAGGCACCAGCAACCCCGTCCCCTACACCTACACCGCGGTCCCGGCCCCCACCATCACCAACCTCAGCCCGCCCAACGGCCCCACCAGCGGGGGCAATACGGTCACCATCACCGGCACCAACCTCACGGGTGCCATCCAAGTCCTCTTCGGCGCCACCCCCGCCACCATCCTCACCAACACCCCCACCCACATCACCGTCACCGCTCCGGCGGGGCCGCCGTCGGTGGTGAACGTGACCGTGACCACGCCAGGGGGCATCAGCAACCCACTGTCGTACATCTATGTCGCCGCGCCGATCGTCAGCGGTGTGAGCCCGCAGT
>NZ_JAHLEM010000212.1 GCF_018883605.1 Streptomyces niphimycinicus
CATCACCGTCACCGCTCCGGCGGGGCCGCCGTCGGTGGTGAACGTGACCGTGACCACGCCAGGGGGCATCAGCAACCCACTGTCGTACATCTATGTCGCCGCGCCGATCGTCAGCGGTGTGAGCCCGCAGTTCGGTCCGGACACCGGCGGCAACTCCGTCACCATCACCGGCAGCAACCTGGCCCTGGCGAGCGCCGCCGACTTCGGCGCCAACCCCGCCACCGGACTCACCGTGATCTCCGACAATCAGCTGACGGCGACCGCTCCGCCCGGAACCGGCACGATCGTGGTCACCGTGACCACACCGGGCGGCACCAGCACCCTGGGCCCCGGGAACCCGTACTACACATACCTCGGCGCTCCGGTCATCAATACGCTCATCCCGGACAACGGCTCATCGCTGGGCGGCGACTCCGTCACGATCCACGGCGCCAACCTCACGTACACCGACTCCGTGACCTTCGGGGGAACCCCGGCCTCCTTCAGCGTGCTCTCGGACACCCTGGCCGTGGCGACGGCCCCGGCCCACGCGGCCGGAACCGTCAGCGTTCAACTGCACACCCCCGCGGGCAACAGCAACACCCTCCCCTTCACCTACGATCCGGCCTGAGCCCACCGCGGTGGGCGACGGGCTCGGCGGACCGGGGCGACGGCTCAGCCGACCGAGGAGTACGCCACGACCCCGCGCAGCAGCCCGTCGACCGCGCGGCGGGCGCTCCGCGCCACCGAGCCCTCCGGGGCCGCCGCGGCGATCTGGCCGAGCACATCGATCAGTTGCTTGGTCCAGCGCACGAAGTCACCGGCGGGCATGTCGATTTCCCGCAGCACCTCGTCGAGCCCATGGCCGGACGCCCAGCGGTAGGCGGCCCAGGCGAAGCCCAGATCCGGCTCGCGCTGCCCGACGCCCTCCGCCTGATTGATCTTGTGCTCCTCCTCGAGCGCGTCCAGCCGCCCCCATATGCGGACCATCTCGCCCAGCGCGTCCTTGGCCCGGCCCGGGGGCAGTTTGGGCGGCAGCGCGTCATCGGCCGTCCGTGCCTCGTAGACGAGCGCGGAGGCGCAGGCGGCGAGCTCGGCGGGGGGCAACCCCTCCCAGACGCCCTCGCGCAGGCATTCGCTGGCCAGCAGGTCCAGCTCGCCGTACAGCCGCGCCAGCCGCTTGCCCACGTCCGTGACCTCGTCGCCGCGCAGATAGCCGAGCTCGCTCAGCAGGGAGCAGATCCGGTCGAAGGTGCGGGCGATGGTGTTCGTACGGCCCTCGATGCGCCGCTCCAACTGCCGGGTGTCGCGCAGCAGCCGGTGGTACCGCTCGCCCCAGCGGGCGTGGTCCTCGCGGTCGGTGCAACCGTGGCAGGGGTGGGCGCGGATGGCCGCGCGCAGCCGGGCGATCTCGGTGTCGTCGGCGGCGGCCGAGCGCTCCTTACGGCGCCGCCCCACATCGTGGTGACCGGCCTTGGTGCGCAGCGCGGAGGCCAGATCGCGGCGGGACTGGGGGCTGCGCGGATTGAACGACTTGGGGATCCGCATCCGGTCCAGCGGCTCGACCGGGACCGGGAAGTCGATCGACGCCAGCCGCTTGACCTGCCGCTCCGCGGTGAGCACCAGGGGCCGCGGCCCGTCGTGGTACTCCATGCCGCGGTGGCCGCCCACCCGCCCGGCGGGCAGCCCGGGGTCCAGCACCAGCGCCAGCCCGGCGAACTTGCCGGTGGGCACATGGATGACATCGCCGGGGCGGAGCTTCTCCAGGGCCACCGCGGCGGCCGCGCGCCGCTGGGCCGCGCCCTGCTTGGCCAGCTCGGTCTCGCGGTCCTTGAGCTCGCGGCGCAGCCGTGCGTACTCGTCGAAGTCGCCGAGATGGCAGGTCATGGAGGCGCGATAGCCCGCCAGCCCCTCCTCGTTGCGCTGCACCTGACGGGAGATGCCGACGACCGCCTTGTCGGCCTGGAACTGCGCGAAGGAGGTCTCCAGCAGCTCGCGCGAGCGGTGCCGCCCGAACTGGGAGACGAGGTTGACCGCCATGTTGTAGGACGGCTTGAAGGAGGAGCGCAGCGGATACGTCCGGGTGCCGGCCAGCCCGGCGAGCGCCGCGGGGTCCATGGTGCGCTGCCACAGCACCACCGCATGGCCCTCGACATCGATACCGCGCCGCCCGGCCCGGCCGGTCAACTGGGTGTACTCACCGGGGGTGATGTCCGCGTGCTGCTCGCCGTTCCACTTGACGAGCTTCTCCAACACCACCGAACGGGCGGGCATGTTGATGCCGAGCGCGAGGGTCTCGGTGGCGAAGACGGCCTTGACCAGGCCGCGGACGAAAAGCTCCTCGACAACTTCCTTGAAGGTGGGGAGCATTCCGGCGTGGTGGGCCGCGATGCCCCGCTCCAGCCCCTCCAGCCATTCGAAGTACCCCAGCACATGGAGGTCTTCGTCGGGGATCCCGGCGGTGCGCTCCTCGACGAGGGCCCGCACCCGGGCGCGCGCCGCCTCGTCGTTGAGCCGCAGCCCGGCGTGGAGACACTGCTGGACGGCGGCCTGGCAGCCGGCCCGGCTGAAGATGAAGGTGATGGCGGGGAGCAGCCCCTCGGAGTCGAGCCGGTCGATCACCTCGGCCCGGCCGGGGGTCCAGATCCGGCTGCGCTGACGGCGCTCCCGCTCCCGGTCGGCCTCGCGCATATTGCGGCCACGGCGCTTGTCGCGGCCGAAGGTGGGGCGGCTGCTCTCCATCCGGGCCAGCCGGACGAGATCGGGGTTGACCTCGCGGCGCCCGCTCTGGTCGCCGTCCCGGCCGCTCTTCTCCTCGAACAGGTCGTACATCCGGCGCCCGGCCAGGACGTGCTGCCACAGCGGCACCGGGCGGTGCTCGGAGACGATGACCTCGGTGTCACCGCGGACGGTGTCGAGCCAGTCGCCGAACTCCTCGGCATTGGAGACGGTCGCGGAGAGTGACACCAGCGTCACCGACTCGGGGAGGTGGATGATGACCTCCTCCCAGACGGCGCCCCGGAACCGGTCGGAGAGATAGTGAACCTCGTCCATCACCACATGGCCGAGGCCGAGCAGCGACCGGGAGCCGGCATAGAGCATGTTCCGCAGCACCTCGGTGGTCATCACGACCACCGGGGCATCGGAATTGACGCTGTTGTCCCCGGTGAGGAGACCGACCTTGTCGGCGCCGTAGCGCTTCACCAGGTCGGTGTACTTCTGGTTGGACAGCGCCTTGATGGGCGTGGTGTAGAAGCACTTGCGGCCCTGGGCCAGCGCCAGGTGGACGGCGAACTCGCCCACGATGGTCTTGCCCGAGCCGGTGGGGGCGGCGACCAGCACGCCCTTGCCGGACTCCAGGGCCTTGCACGCCTCGATCTGGAAGGGGTCCAGCTCGAAGTCGTACATCTCGCGGAAGGGGGCCAGCGCGGTGGCCTGCTCGGCGGCCCGGGCGCGGGACGCCGCATAGCGCTCGGCGGGAGATAGCTCGTCGGTCATCGTATCTACGAGCCTACCGGCCACCTCCGACAGCGCACGCGATCTTTATCGGGGCTTTGTTCGGTCCGCCGGGGCTCTGTTCGGCCTCGCCGGGCCGGGACGGGGCCGTGATCGGCGGCCCCGCCCGTCCCGGGAGCGGTTACGGACGGCTAGGTGACGTCGTCGTAGCCGTTGCGCCGGGGGGTGCCGCCGGGGTCGTCCCCGTCGGTGAGCTCCGGCCTGGCGCTGGGCGCGGCGACGGCCTCGGGGGTCAGATCCAGATCGGACGCCTCGTCGTCGCTCAGACCGAAGTCCGGGTCGGCGGCCCGGCGGCGGGCCTTGCGCCGGTCGTTGGCCAGGGCGACGCCGACGGCGCCGAAGTAGAGCACGACGACCGGCCCGGCCAGGGCGAACATGCCGACCGGGTCGGTGCTGGGGGTGGCGATGGCGCCGAAGACCGTGATGCCCATGATCATGGCGCGCCACCAGCCGAGCATCCGGCGTCCGGTGAGCACGCCGGTGAAGTTCAGCAGGATCAGCAGCAGCGGCAGCTCGAAGGCGACACCGAAGACGAGGACCATCCGGGACAGCAGATCGAGGAAGTCGTCCAGCGGGAGGAGGTTGTTGGCCCCCTCCGGGGTGAAGCCGATAAGGACCTTGGCGCTGGTCGGAAGGATCATGTACGCGAAGTACGCGCCGGCGACGAAGAGCGGTACGCCGAGCCCGACGAAGAACAGGCCGTACTTCTTCTCGTTGCGGTGCAGCCCGGGCGCGAGGAAGGCCCAGAGCTGGTAGAGCCAGATCGGGGTGGCGACCACCAGCCCGGTCGTGAAGGAGACCTTGAGCATGATCGTGAACGGCGACAGCAGACCGTTCACGGTGAAGTAGGCGCAGTCGTGCCCCTTGCTCCCCTTGCCGGAGAGATCGGACAGCGAGACGCCGCCACAGCCGACGGCGTCCAGCACCGGCTGCATCAGGAATTTGGCGATGTCCATGTAGTAGAACATCGCGACGATCGTGACCACGCAGATCGCCAGGACCGACTTGAGCAACCGGTTGCGCAACTCACGCAGGTGCTCAGCCAGGGGCATCCGCCCCTCGGGGTCCTTCTCCTTCGTGCGGGCAGACTTGAGCAACCCACGTCCTCATCTCGTGCGTTTGGTGGCGGCCTTCCAATGCCGCCGCCTTCAAGTGGCCCTGGGTCAGCGCTTGGTGGTGTCGCTCGGCTCCGATACCGGGCGCGAGCTGGACACGTCGCCGGGCGCGGCCTGGATCGTACGGTGGGTGGAGTCGTCCTGGCCGGGCTGGGGCGGGTCGGCCGGCGTGGTCTGCTGCTGCTGACCATCCGCCTTCATGGCCTTCGCCTCGCTCTTGAGGATCCGGGCGGACTTGCCCAGCGAGCGGGCCATGTCCGGAAGCTTCTTGGCACCGAACAGCAGCAGCACGACGACAAGGATGAGGAGAATCTCGGGAACGCCGATCTTTCCGAACAGCATAAGCGTCTTCCTTCTCACCGAGGCGGCTGGGGGTGGGGCTGCCCGACCGGTCGGACAGGTGTCCGGCAGCCGTGCTGTCTGCGATCGTAGCGCGCAGGGGTAAACCGGAAGCAATCCCCGTGCGGACTCCGGGTTGCGACCCTCCGCCTCGCTACCAGGGCCGCGAAATCTCAGCGTACCCCGCTTGGCTGTGGGGCAGCAGAGCGCCCATCACCTGCGGACCCCACCTTCTGGCGCGGGGACGGGCTCCCACTGGCGACGCGAGCGGCTCCCACTCACGACGCGGAGAAGCTCTCACTCGCGACGCAGAGCGTCCACCGTTGATCCCAGCGGGGCCGAGGCCCGCTCCAGGTCCTCGGCGGCCCGGGTGATCCGCTGCGAGCTGTCCGACACCTGCTTGGCCAGCCTGCGGACCTCCGCGTGGACCCGCACCGAGAGCACGGCGAGTACGGCGATTCCGCAGAAGGCGAGGGCGAGGGCGAGCATCGGCCAGAGCATGCGGCAGAGCCTAGACGGTGGAGTGCAGCCGCAGCGTGCGCACCCCGCCACCGGTGAGCAGCTCCACGATCCGCTCCCCCGCCGGTTTGCGCACCATGGTTCCGCAGTCGGGGCAGGTGAAGGAGTAGAAGGTGGTGCGGTCGCTGGCCCCGATGGCCAGCCGCAGCGCGCCCGCGGCCAGCTCGAACCGGCCCCGGCACTCCGGACAGGCTGCCTTGAAGACAACCGAAGCGGCACTCCCCCGTGCGGTCACTGTGTGCGTCCCTTCACTCACCGTACGCCGCGAGCGCCTGCCGCGCCGCGTCCCGGGCACTGTCCGCGAGACCCTGCGGCGAGACGATCCGGCCGTCCCTGCCCAGCCGCAGCGCCAGGCGCCGCAGCGAGCCGGGGTCGGGCGCGCGCAGGGTGATCCTGAGGCCGCCGTCGGGCAGCTCCTCCGCGCTGTCGTGCGGGTAGTACTCGGCGACCCAGCGCCCGCCGGGGCCGACCTCGACGACCACCTCGGGGTCCTCGGCACCGGTCTGCACCAGCGCGGAGGACAGGTCCGACAGATCGCGCAGCTCGATCGGCGGCGGATCGGACGCCTCGTCGAGCAGCTTGATCTCGACGACCCGGTCGAGCCGGAAGGTGCGCCGCGCCTCGGAGAGGCGGCACCACGCCTCCATATAGGTGCGGCCCACGGCGAAGAGCCGGATCGGGTCGACCTCGCGCTCGGTGATCTCGTCGCGCGCGGGCGAGTAGTAGCGCAGCCACAGCCTGCGGCGCTCGGAGATGGCACGGTCGACGTCGGCGAAGACGCCGCCCTCCGACTCGAAGATCACCGAGAGCCGGGAGCTGGCGCCCGCCACCTCGCCCGCCGCGGCCTCCAGCTTGGCGGTGGCCCGCAGCAGCGCCTCCCGGTCGCCCTCGCGCAGCCCGGGGAGGGTGGCGACGGCGCGGGCGGCGACCAGCAGCGCGGTGGCCTCGTCGGCCGCCAGCCGCAGCGGCTCGGCGACATCGTCGGGGTTATGCCACCAGATCCGCTCCCCGTCGGTGTCGATGTCCAGCAGATCGCCGCCGCGGAAGCTGGTGCCGCACAGTGGCAGCACATCGAGGTCGGCGATCAGCTCGTCCTCGCTGATGCCGAAGGCCCGGGCGACATCGGCGACGCGGGCGCCGGGGCGCTCGCGCAGATATGTCACCAGGGAGAGCATCCGCCGGGTCTGGTCAATGGCGTTTCCGGCCATGATGAAGTGATCCGTCCCCTCAGCCCTTGGCGACCGCGCGCAGCCGGTCCACGACATCCGCCCGCAGTTCCTCGGGCCCCAGTACGACCACGTCCGGGCCGAACTCCACGAGCCAGGCGTCCAGGCCGTGCCCGTAGGGAATCTCCAGCTCGTCCCAGCCGTCACCGGCCGCCCGGGTGGACAGCGCCTTCGCCCGCAGCGGATAGCCGTGGCCCGAGCGCAGCCTGATCCGGGCGGTGCCGGTGGCGGTCTCGCCCGCCCAGGTCTCCACGGTCTCCCGGACGGTGACGTGGTCGGGCACCTCGGCGGTGAACGCGTCGGACCGCAGCCGGACCCGGCCGGTGATCCGGGAGAGCCGGAAGACCCGCTCGGCGGCGCGCTCGCGGTCCCATCCGGCGAGATACCAGTGGCCGCGCCAGGACTCCAGGGTCCAGGGCTCGACCTGCCGCTGCTCGGGGCGCGCGGCGTTCGACTTGCGGTAGTCGAAGAGCACGGGGCGGCGGTCGCGGCAGGCGAGCATCAGCGGCTCGAAGGCGGCCTCATGGACCGGGATGCGCGGCTCCAGGGCGCTGTGCCCCGGCGTGTCGTACGGATCCTCGGCGACCGGCATCCCGGCGGCGCGCAGCTTCTGAAGCGCGCCGCTGGCGGCGCCCGCGAGCCGGGCCTGCTGCCAGACCTTGGCGGCCAGGCCCAGCGCGGCGGCCTCCTCGGCGTCGAGGGTGATCGGCGGGAGGCGGTTGCTGTCCCGGCGGGCGAGATAGCCGATCTCGCCGTCGAGGCCCTCCACCGTCTCGATGATCAGGCCGAGTTCGCGCAGATCGTCCTTGTCGCGCTCGAACATGCGGTTGAACGCTTCATCGTTCGCCGCGTCGGTCTGGAGGTACGCCTCTATGGAGCCCCGCAACTCCCGTTTGGTCAGCGGACGCCGCGTTCCCAGCAGGCACAGGGCCAGGTTCATCAGCCGCTCGGCCTTGGCAATCGCCATCGACGCCCTTTCTTCGTGACCTTACGCACGTGACCGTACCGCTACCGGGACGCGCGGCAAAAGCCGAGGGCCCCCGCCCATTGGCAGGAGCCCTCGGCGCGATGGACCGCGGTCTCAGACGGAGATCAGATCGCAGACGAAGATCAGCGTCTCGCCCGGCTTGATCCGGCCGCCGCCGGCGCCCCGGTCGCCGTAACCGAGGTGCGGCGGGACGATGAGCTGCCGGCGACCGCCGACCTTCATCCCCTGGAGTCCCTGATCCCAGCCGGAGATGACCTGGCCGACGCCGAGCTGGATCCGCAGCGGGGTGCCGCGGTTGTAGCTCGCGTCGAACTCCTCACCTGTGCTGAAGGAGACGCCCACATAGTGCACGGCGATGTTGTCGCCGGCCTTGGCCGCGGGCCCGTCGCCCTCCCAGATCTCCTTGATCTCCAGCTCGGCCGGCGGCTCGCCGCCCGGGAAGTCGACCTCGGGCTTCTCGATGCTCACGAAATTGCTCCTTGTAACGTTATGGGCAACCCGCACAGGCTACAGAACCGCCAGGATGTCCACGGAGAACACCAGCGTGGAGTTGGCGGGGATGCCCTTCTGGGCCGCCTTGCCGTAGCCCAGATCCGGGGGCACGACGACCAGCACCCGGCTGCCGACCTTCTTGCCGGTGAGCCCCTGCGACCAGCCCTTGACGACCTGCTGGAGCGAGAACTGGGCGAGCTCACCGCGCTTGTAGGTGGAGTCGAACTCCTTGCCGCCGTCCCACAGCACGCCCTTGTACTGGACGAGCAGCGCGTCGGTCTTCTTGACCTCCGGGCCGTCCCCCTCGATGACGTATTCGGAGACCAGCTTCTTCGGCGCGGCCTTCTTGGGGAGGGTGATGGTGGGCGCCTTGCCGTCGGTGTTGGTGGACACCTTGGGCAGGTCGGCGTCGGTCTGCTCCACCTTGCTGCCCTTGGCCGAGCTCTTGGCGTCGAAGGCGGCCACGAGGTCGATGACGAAGACCAGCGTGTCGGTCCCCTTGATACCGGCCTGCGGCTGGCCCTGCTTGCCATAGGCGTACGCGGGCGGGACGGCCAGCTCCAGCCGGCTGCCGAGGTTCCGGCCCAGCAGTCCCTGGTCCCAGCCCGGGAGGACCTGGCCCTTGCCGATCGGGAAGGCGGCGGTCTTCTTCTTGTCGAAGGTGTTGTCGATGACCTTACCGGTGTCCCAGATCTGCGCCAGGTAGTTGATCTGGACCCAATCCCCCTTGACCGTCTTCCTGCCGTCCCCCTGGCTGATCGTCTTGACCGCGAGATCCTGCGACGGCTTCCCCGTGCCCTTGGCGACCTTCGGCTTCTCACCGAACTTCTTACCGGCGGTAATGGGTGGCACCGGTCCGGAGACGATCTTGCCGCTGGGGGCCGGTGAGGGACTCTGGTTCGTCGGCTCCTGTGACGGCTTGGTCTTCTCGGACCCTGATTTGTCGTCACCACAGCCCGCGAGGGTCAGCAGGCCCGCGGGCACGGCAAGGAGTACGGAGCGTCGGCGCACGGAGTCCTCGTTAGGTAGATCTTGCGATGGCCAATGCGCGCCACTCTACGACGTGACTCGGGCCCCGTCCGGAGAACGCACGGGGCCCGAGGGCAAGCTAAGCCGTACGCCGGTCACATACCGGCGATGAGTTTCTCCACCCGGTCGTCGACCGAACGGAACGGGTCCTTGCACAGCACGGTGCGCTGTGCCTGGTCATTGAGCTTCAGATGTACCCAGTCGACGGTGAAATCGCGGCGCTGCTCCTGGGCCCGGCGGATGAAGTCGCCGCGCAGCCGGGCGCGGGTGGTCTGCGGTGGCACCGACTTGCCCTCGAAGATTTTCAAGTCGTTGCAGACCCGGGCCGCCTGACCGCGCTTCTCCAGCAGGTAGTAGAGGCCGCGGCGGCGGTGGATGTCGTGGTAGGCGAGGTCTATCTGGGCGATCCGCGGATGGGACATGGTGATGTTGTTCTTGGCCCGGTACCGCTCGATGAGCTTGTACTTCATCACCCAGTCGATCTCGGTGCCGATCCGGTCGAGCTCCTCGGTGCGGATCGCGTCCAGGGTGCGGCCCCACAGCTCGAGGACGCGCTCGACCATGCCGGTGCGGATGCCACGGCGCTCGCAGAAGTCGACGGCCTTCTCGTAGTACTCCTGCTGCACTTCCAGGGCGGACGCCTCGCGCCCGCTGGCGAGCCGCACCTTGCGCTGCCCGGTGATGTCATGGCTGACCTCGCGGATGGCCCGGATGGGGTTCTCCAGGGTCAGGTCACGCATCACGGTGCCCGCCTCGATCATGCGGAGCACCAGATCGGTGGCGCCGACCTTGAGCAGCATGGTGGTCTCGGACATGTTGGAGTCGCCCACGATGACATGCAGCCGGCGGTAGCGCTCGGCGTCGGCGTGGGGTTCGTCGCGGGTGTTGATGATCGGCCGGGAGCGGGTCGTCGCGGAGCTGACGCCCTCCCAGATGTGCTCGGCGCGCTGGCTGACGCAGTAGACCGCGCCACGCGGGGTCTGGAGCACCTTGCCCGCACCGCACAGCAACTGCCGCGTCACCAGGAACGGGATGAGAATGTCGGCGAGCCGGGAGAACTCGCCGTGCCGTGCCACCAGATAGTTCTCGTGGCAGCCGTAGGAGTTGCCCGCGGAGTCGGTGTTGTTCTTGAAGAGATAGACGTCGCCCGCGATTCCCTCCTCGTGCAGGCGACGCTCCGCGTCCACGAGCAGACCCTCGAGAATGCGCTCGCCTGCCTTGTCGTGGGTGACCAACTCGGTCACGTTGTCACACTCGGGGGTTGCGTATTCCGGGTGCGAGCCCACGTCGAGATAGAGGCGGGCGCCGTTGCGCAGGAAGACATTGCTGCTGCGGCCCCAGGAGACGACACGGCGGAAGAGGTAGCGCGCCACTTCGTCAGGAGACAACCGGCGCTGTCCCCTGAATGTGCACGTGACGCCGTACTCGTTCTCCAGCCCGAAAATGCGGCGGTCCATGACTGAACATTACGCCTGATGGCGTGCTCTGAAACCGGGTTCGACGGCACGGTTGCGATCATTTTCCGCCCGGGGTTCATCCGATGTTGGGTGAACGGTCGGCCGGACGACGGGGCGTGGCAGGTCCTGGAGGAACCGCCGGGCGGCCACCAGCACCGCCAGCGCGGCCACGCCACCGGCCGCGGGCACCGCGAATCCGAGGGCCACTCCGCCGAACTGGACCGCGGGCCCCGCCACGGCGGTGCCGAGCGCGTTGCCCACCACGAACGAGGTCACCAGCCAGGAGAACGCCTCGGTGACCGTGCCGGTGGGCGCGTGGCGGTCCACCACGACGAACGCGCAGGCCAGCGCCGGAGCCAGGAACACCCCCGCCACCCCGGCGAGGACGGTCATCATGACGACGCCCGGCACCAGCATGAGCGGCAGATAGCCGAGTGCCAGCGCGGCCACCAGCAGCCGCAGCCGCCGTTCGGGCGTGCCGGGCCAGGTGCGGCCGCCGTAGACGATGCCACCGGCCAGCGCGCCCACCCCGAGGGCGGAGAGCAGCCCGCTGGAGACCGCGCCGCCGCCGTGCTCGTCGGCGTACGCCACCGCGGCCACCGCGATCGCGCCGAGGGCGAGCCCGATGAAGAAGAACGACCCGAGCAGCACCAGCAGCCCCGGCGAGCGCAGCGCGCCCAGCCAGTGCGCCTCGCGCGGCGCCGAGCGCCACTGCCGCGAGGGG
Source organism: Streptomyces niphimycinicus (assembly GCF_018883605.1). GTDB lineage: Bacteria > Actinomycetota > Actinomycetes > Streptomycetales > Streptomycetaceae > Streptomyces > Streptomyces niphimycinicus. The sequence goes on from NZ_JAHLEM010000212.1 coordinate 11,385, forward strand.
CGGGAGACCACGACCCAGAGCGCGCCCGCGACCCCGATGGCGTTGATGACCAGCAGCGCGGCCGCCTCGGACCACACGGCCACGCTCAGCGTGACCAGCAGCGGGCCGACGGCGAACATCACCTCCTGGGCCACGGCGTCCAGCGCGTACGCCGCGTGCACCTGGTCCTCGCGCCGCAGCACCGAGGGCCACAGCGCCCGCAGCCCGCCCTCCAGCGGCGGGGTGAACAGCCCGGCGATCAGCATCGCGGCGTACGCCACGGGCAGCGGATCGAGCCCGACGACGGCGAACAGGACCATCCCGAGCGCCGAGGCCACGGCGGCGGGGAGCATCACCCAGGTCTGGCCGAAGCGGTCCACGGCCCGGCCCAGCAGCGGCTGGCCCACCGCGTTGGCCACGCCGTAGACGGCCGACAGCCCGCCGGCGAGGGCGTAGCTGCCGCCCTCGGCGCGGGCGAAGAGCAGCACGGCCAGGGCGGCGGTGGCGTTCGGAAGCCGTCCCAGCAGCGTGCCGATGAGCAGCCGTGCCGCGTGCGGGGTGCGCAGCAGTTCCCCGTAGCCAGCCGCCATTACCTGCCCCTTCCTTGCCAGGTCCGCCTCAGGTTCTGTTCCTGGTCCGGCGGATTCCTGTGGGTTGTCGCGAGTGCGTCGCGGGTGCGGCGCGGGTCGTGTGCGACGTTGTACGTATAACTGCCAGCGTCATACGTACCATGGCCGCCACCGCGGGTCCACTCGCGGACCGAAAATGAGCAGCCTGCGGCGAGACGCGTGGCGGCGGAGGGAGCGGAGGCGATGGTGGCGAGCGCGGACCGCGCCCACACGGCGGACGGGGCCCCCGGGAAAGGTCCCCGGGGAACCGGCCGGACGGGTGAGTCCGCACGGCACGAGGTCCCGGGCGGCAGCGAGACGGCCGCTCGTCCGGGGGGCGGGACGGCCGCGGG
>NZ_JAHLEM010000213.1 GCF_018883605.1 Streptomyces niphimycinicus
TCATGAACGGCCCCAGCTACCGTCCGAACAAGCGCCCCAAGAACCCCACCGACAAGCCCGCCAAGCCGTCGGTCAAGTAGACGTCATCGGCGCCCGGGGCTGGGGAATTACGTGAACTCAGCCCCGGGGAAATACGTGAACGTCCACAGGCCCCTGCCCGGCATCTACGACCCCACCGGCCCGGGGAAGCTGCTGTTCGCATTCTTCGCAGCGATGGCGGAGACCGAGCGGGAGAACATCCGCGAGTCGACCCTGGAAGGGCTCGACACCGCAGCACGCAAGGGCAAGCACGGCGGCCGGCCCCCGGTCATCACCGACGACATGCTCCACACCGTGCTCCGGCGCCGCGCGGGCGGCGAGTCCGTCGAGCAGATCCAGCCCGACCTGATCATCCCCACCGGCAAACGCAAGGGCCAGAACCCCTCGGTGGCGAGCATCTATCGGGCGCTGGCCGAGCACGCCAAGCGCGAGGCGTACCCCGAAGCCGTCGAACAGGCCCACGCCGACTTCACCGCCCTCCAGGTCGGCGAAGTCCCCGGACCTCGCCCCGCTACCCCTGACCGAGCGTCACTCTGATTACAGAGAGCTACTTGTCACTTCGCCGTAGCTTCGGGAGGA
>NZ_JAHLEM010000214.1 GCF_018883605.1 Streptomyces niphimycinicus
ACCGCCCTCCAGGTCGGCGAAGTCCCCGGACCTCGCCCCGCTACCCCTGACCGAGCGTCACTCTGATTACAGAGAGCTACTTGTCACTTCGCCGTAGCTTCGGGAGGACAGGGCCTCCTCGGGTGAGACCGTCACGATCGCGGTGGAGCTCTATCGCCACACGACCGGTTGGAAAGCCCGCGCTGTCGGACAGGGCTACGACACCGGCCTCGCGGGCCTGGCCGCCGACTACGGCATCAACGTCGAGGCCTGACGGCCGGAGGGGCCGCAGCATCCCGTGTGCGGGGAGAACGTCCATCTGAGGATGCTTTTGCCGAACAGCACTGCTGATTCGCCGAGACCATCCGCCTGTCCCCTATTTGATCCAGTTTGTCGGGAATCCATTCAGGGAGCGGGCTGGGTGACGGGCGCGGGGGTTCGATGGTCGTGGGCGTGGCTGAGCAGGTACAGCGCTGCCTGGAGGATGAGCGCGACGTGGTGCTTGGGTGGGGTGTCGATCAAGCCGTGGCAGATTTTGTTGCGCAGGTTCATGCCGCGGTCGGGGTCGACGAGGAGGAGTTCCAGCGCTCGGCTCCAATCCGCGGGGAACCCGGCGGCCGGCATGCTGCGGATGAGTGAGCCCAGTTGGTCGACGGTGCCGGGGGTCTGCCCCTTGGGCGCGGACACGATCGGGACCCGGGGGCGCAGGAGCTGTCTGAGGATCTGCTCGACCTGGGGCAGGGCGATGCATGCCGCCGCGTCGAGCTCCTCCAGCCAGAAGTAGCGGAAGGCGTGGGCAAGGGTTCGGGCGCGCGGCTGGGGCAGCACGGTGTCATGGGCCAGGGCGGAGATCAGCTCGGCCTCGTCGGGTGCGAAACGCTCGTGGATGTGGTCGAGTTGATGGGCGGTGAGGTGTCCGAGGATGTCCAGCGCGAGGACCTGCAGTTCGACGGCCTGGTTGTCGTCGGCGTCGACGGGCGGGGTGACCTGGACAGGTCCGGCAGTGTTGATGCGCGTGCGCGGAATCCGCAGCAGACCCTCCTGTACGCGCGCGTCGTCGGCCTGCTCGCGCATCGCCTGATGGACGTCTGCCGTGGTTCGCCACAGGGCGTCTCGCAAGTCTGCGGCGGCGTCGATGTGTGCTCGCGCCCCGTTGAACAGCGCACGCGGGAGAGCAAGTCCGCAACGGATGCGGGTCCATCCCAGGGAGTCGGGATCGGTGTTCTGCAGGGCCATCTCGGCACGCACCCGCAGCTCGGACAGCCCCCGGTCCCGTGCTTCGGTCGCGGCCTGGGTCAGCAGCAGGTGGCGACGGAATCCAGCGTTGACGTCGGCATCGGCGGCGTCGAGGAGAGCACTGACGATCTGGATGTCGATGTCGGTTCGGCGGGGCCCGGGTTCCGCCTTCAGCAGCTTGAGGAAGCCGACACGGGCGTATACATCGCCGGTATAGCGGCGTGCGGCGCGTTCCGCGAAGTCCCTGATGTCGTACCGCTGAACACGCAGTCCTTCCAGAAGGCCGTCCACGATCCCCGGATCGTCCTCGGTATCGGCCAGTACGCGTTCGACCAGGGCGACCATGTCCTCGGTGACGCGCTTGTGCAGGTCCTTCAGGTTGAAGGTCCGGGCGAGGTCTCCGGCCCAGCGTAGGCACTCACTCGCGCGTCGCAGTCCGGCAAAACGCCTCGGGGCGGCGAGCAGAAGCGGTGCCGCGTCCAGGTATCCGGCGGCCGCGCCCCGGGCGTGATCGTGCTTGCGGCCGTGTCCCGCGGCCAACAGCAGATGATGAAGGCGACCCCGGACGAACGGGGTGTTCACGGCATCGGCGTAGGCGCTCCAGATCTCCAACCGGGCGGCCGTGCCCTCGGGCAGGCTCGCAGAGCGCCCCTTGAGCGGGTCGCCGGGGAACGTCCCGGTGAAGCCCTGCGCCTTCCCAGTCCCCGATAGCCGAAGTCGCAGCGCAGCGAGCAGCGCGTCACGCTGCTGTGCGGCGGCCGTGGTCGTGTCGATGTCCGCGGCCGCGAGCACGACGGCGATGGCCTCATAGGAAACGGTTTCCTTCGCCGCTTCCATGAGGGCGCCAAGAACACTCGGTTCAACCTGCGGCATGGGAGCCTCACTTCCGTCGTCGCCAGTATCGGCACAGCTCCGGACCGGACCCCACCGATTTTCTCCCGCCTGGTTCTGCTCGGGCCCCCGAGACGCCTTCGACAGCGATGGAGAAGCGTTGAGGAGCGCTGATGCCTCTGCTGGACCCCCACGAAGGTGGGGATCCAGCAGAGGCATCAGGCAGCGATTCGGGCTTGGTCTACAGGGCAGTGCTGAGACGTTCGATCAGGACCCGTGCGGTCTCCTCACCCCCGGTCACGGCCCCGGCCGTGACCGCGCCTGTGGCGATCGGCGCAAGATAGCCCTTGAGTGCAGCCGCAGCACGCCGGATCACGCCACGGTCCGGCTCGGGCTGTACGACCTCGTTGAGGACCTCCTCGCCGACAGCCGAGGCATCTTCCAGGTCCTCGTCCGACACGCCAAGAATCGGAAGCTGCCTCAGCGTGTCTACCACGGCCTCGGCGATGGCCTCGAAGCCCGGGGCGATCGGATTGCTCTGGTCCTGATTTTGGCTCACGGAGTTATTGCCCCAGGCCAGTTGGGAACCGCGGACGTCGCCGTGGATGACCGGACCGTTGAAGACGTTCGTGTCGCCGAAGGACACATCCGGGTCCGCCTGCACTCTGGCGGTGACCGGGTACTTGTCCATCTCCCGCTGGATCTCCCCCATCATCTTCCGGATGCCCTGCCTGTTGATCTTGAATCCGCTGCTTCGAGCCACGAGGTATCTCCCTTGCTGATCGCGCTCCAGGCCAAGTGTCCCAGGGGGCAATGACAACAAGGCGTACTCCGTCGCCCACCCCGCTTCGGGAGCCATCGTCCGAGCGAGGGCTGCCGGGCCCTGAGCTCCTTCGTGTCTCCACAACCAGTGCGCGATGCCGGCGGGCCGGGGGGTATCGCAGGCTCAAGGCCGTCACATCCCAGGACCGGCTTGAGCGGCATCGAACGCTCCCCCGCGGTGTGCCTGGGTGCGTGTGGTCGGGCCGCACGCACCCAGCGGCGGAGCGGTGGCTTGTCCTGTATCCGCGAGGACGCCGGCCACGGTTGATGTGCCGCCTACCGCGCCTCGCCCGCGATTAGGATCGTCCCCGGTGGAATCAGGAGCAGCGGTTGCGCGCACGCGCGAGGAACGGGACGGGGCAGGTCATGAATGAGGCAGCAGAAGGCCCCCCGCCTTCCGCGCATCCGTACCTGCTGGACGGGCGGCGAGTGCGGATCGCAGACCTGCTGGCTGCCGGGCTGCTCACCGATCGGCAACCTCTGACGTTCACGCGGAAGAAGAAGGGCGAGCGGCACCAGGCAGAGGTGACACACGAACAGGGTGGCGCGATACGGCTCCTGCCCAGCGGGCAGATCTACCGCTCCCCCTCCACCGCCGCGCGCGCTGCCGTCGGGTACGGCAGCTTCGACGGCTGGACCGCGTGGCAGCTCGACGACGGACGTGACCTCGACGCCGTACGCCAGCAGCTCCTTGACCAGGCCGTGGAGGAGAGTGCACAAACGCCGCCCGAGGACGAGGACGCCGGTGATGAGCCCGCCACAGCAGCTCTGAGCGAGAAGGAGCGGCACCTGCGCCTGCAGGCCGCTCGGCAGGCAGCAGCCGAAAACCGGCCGCAGACACTGCTCGTGCGTGAGCTGCTGGGATGGTGGGGCGAGTACGGCCGCGGCATGGTGACGGAGAGGATCGAGACCGCCCTGGCCAACCACAGTCTCGTCACCGTGCCGCCTTTCACACAGGTCAGTCTTGAGACCGCGGTGCAGTTGCAGCGCGCGCCCGTCGAGGAGGAGCCCGGCGTTGATGTCCCGGCCCGGGATGATCTGGACGGTGGCGAGGAGCGGCCGGTGAGGGAGCCGGGGCCGACCGTGGGCACGATCGCCTCCGCCATGGGCGAGGTCGTGAGCATCAGCCCTCAGGCAACGCTCGAAAGCGCAGTGACCCTGCTGCTGTTGAACGACTTCTCCCAGCTGCCCGTCATAGCCGGCCACCAACTGAAGGGGGCGGTGACATGGAAGTCGATCGCCCAAGCCCGCCACCGTAAGGTTGACTGCACACTGACCGACGCGGTGGTCGACGCCCGGGAGGTCCGCTTCGACCACGATCTCGTCGATGTCCTGCCCATCCTGGCAGACACCGATTTCCTCCTCGTGCGCGGCGCCCGAGGCGAGATCGGCATTCTGACCGTCGCCGACGTCGCGCTCGCCTACGGCACGCAAGCCACCCCGTTCCTGCTCATCGGAGAACTTGACCGACGCCTGCGTGCCGTCATCACCGACCGCTTCGACCTGACCGATGTCACGGCCGTGTGCGACCGCGACAACTCCCGCCGCCTGACCTCGTTCGACCAGCTCACCTTCGGCGACTACCTGAGCGTCCTGGGCAACCGCCAGCGGTGGGAGGAGCTGGGCTGGCCACTGGATCGCGCGGCCTTCACCAAGCGCCTTGATGAGGTCCGTAAAATCCGCAACGACCTGATGCACTTCAACCCCGACCCGCTCCCCCACAATGCCGAGGCCAAGGTCCGCGGGGTCATCTCCATACTCCGGCAGTACGCCGACTGCTGACCCTGTCACCATGGCTCGCGCGAACGGACAGAGCCGATCGAGCAGCCGCAGCGGCCAGCACGCCCCCGCGGGCGCTGCGGGGAACGGGTCAGCCAAGGCTGCCGCAGCTGGGCAGGATCAGCACTCGCTCGACGCCAGGGTGATGGTGATCCAGTGCGGGAACAGGTCCCTGCCGTACCCGTACGGGAATGCTCGGCGGTCACGCTGAGGGAGGCCAGGTAGGAGCGGGCCGTGGCGGCACTGACCGGAGTGCGAAACCGGCGGTCGCGGCGGCCACACAGCAGGCGAGGATGGTACGGCGAGCGTTCTTACGCATGACGCCCAGGCCCGTAACGAGCTCGACCAACTGGTCGACCGGGTCCGCCATGACCACGAGACCATCGTGATCAGCGACACGGCGGCGCTCCTGCGGCGGCCCTGATCCCCGTCTGCGAACTTGCCGAGCTGCGGCGTCTACAGGAGGAAGCCGACATTGCCGAAGTCGATCACAGCAAGGCCGAGGGCGGACCGGGTAGTCATGCATGACGCGTTCATGGCCGAATTGGAGGCCGGTGACGTGCGGGCAGCCGCTTCATGCCCCTTGCGGTGATGCGACAACAGCAGGCCACTACGCGCTCGGGTAACTGCACCAACTCGACCTCCAGAGCGCCGAGGAGTGCGCTGCCGCAGTCCGCTCGGCGATGTTCCACACCCCATGCAGACCCGCCAGGCGTACGCACGGCGAGACTTCCCCCACTGGGCTGACCGGGGCCGCCACGGTTGTGATAGGTGCTGGTGCATCGTCCCGGAACTGGGAACACCCTGGCAAGGACGTCGTCTCCCGGATACAGCGCCGCTGGCGCCAGCGCGCAGCCCAGGGCGGTTCTCCTCTCGTGCGCGCCCGACCCGATCATGCTGCGCTGGCGGTGTCGCCGCGCCCTTAGTGGCTGTTGTCGTTCCGAATATGAGGGCGATGTTTTCGCTGGTCAGGCATAGGGTCGGTGATTCGGTGGGAGTGGTGGCGTGTCGTGTCGTCGTTCCCCGGGAGGTTGCGGATGCCGTCGGTCGTCGGACTGCTGGAACAGCACGAGCTCGCCGCTCGTCGTCGAGTCGACGGGTTGCGTGAGGAAGCCGATCGCATCCAGGCCGAGCTGGCCGCGGCCGAGCAGGAATGGCAGGAGTGGGCGATCGCCCGCAGGCGAGTGGGCACGGTCCTGGCTCCGGACGGCGGCAACATCGCTGATGAGGAGGCCGCCCCCGGCCCACGGGACGCGGACGCGCGCTCGGCGCCCAGACAAGCGGCGAAACCGAAGTCGCAGGTGCCCGTGTGGCGTGAGGGGCTGGCCTGGTCGGTACTGTCGGTGGACTATCAGCGCATCCTCGAAGTCCTCGCGGACCGGCACCGGCTCCATCAAGGACCGCTGACCTGCCAGGAGTTGGCCGTAATGTTCGGCCTGGATGCGGTGCCGGCCAAGGTGGAGGCGCTGCGGTCGAAGGCGAAACGTCTGGTCGCGCGGGGCTGGCTGGCCGAGCGGCAGCCGGGCCGGTTCACCCTCGCCCAGGGCCCGGATGGGCAAGGCGGCGCGTCATGAGCAGGGTCATCGACCAGTAGACCATCGCCTCGGCGCTGGCGGTGCGGCGTTCGAAGTCGCGCACCAGACGGCGGGTGCGCATCAGGTGGGCGAAGAACCGCTCGACGATCCACCGTTTGGGCAGCACCACGAAGCCGCGCATGTCGTCGCTGCGTTTCACGATCGCCAGGACCAGCGCGAGCGTGGTGAGGCAGTAGGCGATGAGGCCGCCGGTGTAGCCGCCGTCGGCCCAGACCAGTTCCAGCCGGTGGTGCACGTCGGCGACCTGCCCGAGCAGCACGTGGGCGGCAGTGCGGTCGCCGGTGTCCGCGGCGGTAACCATGACGCCCAGCAGCAGGCCGAGGGTGTCGACCACGACGTGTCGCTTGCGGCCGTTGACCAGTTTGCCGCCGTCGAAGCCGCGGCTGTCGGTACCGACGACGGCGTCCGCCTTGACCGACTGCGAGTCGATCACACCGGCCGTCGGTGCCGCGTCGCGGCCCAGCGTTTCGCGGACCTGTCCGCGCAGCCGGTCATGGAACTCCTTGACCAGGGCGTGGTCGCGCCAGCGGCGGAAGAACGCATACACCCGGTCTCTTGGCGGGAAGTCCACCGGCATCGCCCGCCACTTGATGCCGTTATCCACGAGGTAGCGGATCGCGTCCAGCATCGCGCGGTGGCAGTACCCCTCCGGCTGTCCACCCCGGCCGCGCAGCCAGGCCGGCACCGGAAGCAGCGGCCGGACCGTCTCCCACTCCGCGTCCGTCATGTCCGACGGATACCGCCGAACACGTTCCGGGTGATCGGCTGCGTTTCCGAACCGGTGGGCGAAACAGTCACACGACGGAGAGGCCGAGTTGAACTCCACCGGGGCGAGCACGTAGAACTGCGGCAACAGGGTCTCCTGGATCTCGGTTGGCTTCGCAACCCCGAGCTACCAAGAGGCCCTGCCTTCATGCCCGCGGCCAGCGGCGATCACCCGATCGAGACTCCCGTTCGACGCACACCCCTCAAGATCGGAACGACAACAACCACTGAGAGTTGCAGGCTGGCCGCACAGGGCTCGAGAAGTCCAGCCAGCCTCGATGGGGGCTCGTGAGGGGTTGGCACGCGTATGGCTGGGTGGGCGCCTTCTCCTGCACTGCCCTGCCGCTGACCCACGGCAATACCTCTCACACGTGTGGAGCTGCTCCTCCTTGCCCGTCGCACTACATCCTTGTCGGATCGTGGGTGGGTTAGTGGGTTATGGTGCCCGCATGAGCGGACGGTTCACCGGCTGGCCGGAGCGAGCCATGGACGTGTTGGCGCACCTGCAGGGCGAGCCATCACGCGTGGTGCGCGAGCAGTACCGCGCGGATCGCGAACGTCTCGTCCGGCAGCCGATGATCGCGCTGCTCAGTGATGTGACAGACGTCGATCCCCGGTACGAAGACTTCTCTGTCTGGCACTACCGCACAAACTCCTGGTGGTGGCAGCATCAGGGCGCGGTGATCCGGCTCGGCCGCAAAATTGAGATCGGTCTGCGGTTCGACCTGGACGGCCTGCGGATCCAGGGCGCTTGGTGGTATCCCGACCCTGGCCAGGTCAGCATGTTCCGCAAGGCCGTCGCCGCCGAGGGAAGCGGCCACGAACTCTCGGCCATCGTCGAGGACTTGAAGGCGAAGGGCTACGACATCTCCGGGGACGTGATGAAGCGCCCCCCGCGGGGTTATCCGTCCGACCACTCCCGCACGGACCTGCTGCGCCACCGTTCACTGATCGCTGCCTATCCCGGCGGCTGCGACGAGTGGCTCCACACTCCTGAGGCTGTCGGCAAAGTCCTCGCGGCCGCCGACGACCTCGACGCCATGCTCACGTGGCTGATCCGTTACGTGAACAGCTCCGCCTGACTCGAGAAGGACCAGGGTCGGCATACACCGTTCGGGAAACTGGCACACGTCGCTGACAGGAGAGGGACGCATACGGGACCATTTCTTCCCAGGCCGTCGCCGAGCTCAGGCCCCTGCTCACGCTAGGTGCATACAGGGCGCGCTGAGCGCGGCCGGACGCAGCGCTGGCGTGGACGGCGTCGGGTCCTGGCGCTGTCTGTCCTCCCCTCCCCGTGTCGCCATCATCTGGGCCTGACCGTGGCGATGAAGAGCCGGATGCCGATGGCAGCGTCGGGATCAGGACTGCGGAAGATGTCGATGTGCTCGATGTCGAAGCCGTACGTGTCGCGGAGGCTCGGCCGGCTGCTCATGCCCACGGGTCTGATGTGCCTGCCGGGGTACACCGATGACGGCCATACGGCCTTACTGTGGTTAACGGAAGAGCCGCGAGGCGGGAGCCAAAAGGGCTCCGACGGCCACCATGCCCGCGAGCAGTGGCACCGGTAGGTGGGCGCCTGGCGTGTACTTCAGGTGGTTGAGGTTGTATCCGGCTCCGAGCAACCAGAGCAGACTGCCGACTATGATCAGCAGGTAGTTGTCCCTTTCGCGGAGAATGCGCATTCCTGCCCAGAGCAGCAGCGGCATGACGAGTAAGATCCCCAGTACGAATGTGACCAGGTGGATTTCGTCGGGTATCCATGAGTCGTCGGAGTTTGCGCGGCTCTTGGCCCGTGCGGCGGCGTAACCGGCGCTGAGGATGAGGTGGCATGCGAGTACCGCCACAGCCGTGACTGCCGCTCCCTTGAGGGACTGTACCGCTCGGGACATATTTTATTCCACGCTTTCCATAGGCCGTGGGGTCCTGCGTACGGTACGCAGGACCCCACGGTTTCCACACGATGAGGTGTTACTCGTCCTTGAGTGTCTTCTCAAGGGAGTCGGCGTACAGACGGGCACCCGCCAGCTTGGGATGGAACGACTGCATGGACGGCTCGGGCAGGTCGTAGTCCGCCTTCGCCTGGCCGGATATCACGATGCCATGCACCGACTCCGGATCGCCACAGATCGCTTTGCCGGTGAACACTCCGCGCGGGTCGGAGAACACCGCCTTGGCTTTGTACTGTGAGTTGGCGTCGTCTACTGCGCCCTTCATCTCGTCGGCGAGGATGTCGGCGACGCTGTTGAGCCATTTACCCTCAACGTCCTCCATGCCGAGGACGCACGAACCGTTGTCCTCCAGAAGCCTGGGATAGCCCATGAGGACGATCTCGGCGTTGGGGGCCTTGTCGTGGATCGTCTTCAACGTTGCGGTGATGCGTGGCCGGATCTGTTCGTGGAGCCACTTCGGCGCCCATTCTTCCAGCCGTCCGGTGTCGCCACCGGTCTTCTCGCCGTTGTCCGGGTTGATGTTGTCCAGCGACTCGGCCTGGCAGTTCCATATGGTGGACAGGACGCACTTCTTGACGATGTCGGTGAACCGGGCGTCGTTGCCGCCGACGGACAGGGTGACCAGGCTGGTGTTCTGGTCGAGGTAGCCCTGCTTGAGTTGTGCGAGTTCGCTGCTCCTGCCTGTGTTGAGGATATTGAAGGTACGGGCGCCGGAGCAGGCGATGAAGTGGTAGTCCATGTTGGCGTCCAGGCTGTCGGCCAGCGCGCCGATTGATTTGCTGTAGCCCGGCAGGGTTGCCTGACGCGACCAGGCGATCTTGGATCTGTGGCAGGAGTTCTTCGACTTCGGTTCCGTCTTGTCGTAGTAGTCCGACTCGGCGTAGTAGTCCTTGCCGCCCGGCTCGGTCGCACCCTCACCTGAGGAGTACGAGTCGCCCATCGCGACGACGAAGTTCTTCGGCTTCGCGGACAGCGGCTGGAATGCCACGGAGTCCCAGGCGATGTCCTCATCTCCGGTGCCGTCTTGGGTGTCGCTGTCCAGCGAGACCGTTGGGGTGCCGGTGAAGTTGAACACGCCCAGGTCGACCCACTTGTTCTCCAGCACTCGCTGGGGGTGTACCCGGTAGGGGCTGGTCGAGTCGGTACCGCCGATCAGATAGGTGGCCTGACGGGTGTGGGCGCCGTGGTCGGGCATGTGGGCGTAGACGCGCATCCAGCCGCGCTTGGAGGAGTTCAGGGTCCAGGTGCCCTTGACGTACAGGCGCCCGCCGTCTTTGTCGTCGATCTTGGATCGGGTGTGGGCGAACCAGAAGTGGTTGCCGTTTCCCGCGCCGATCTGGTGCATGTCGATCCGGCCTGAAGCCGTGGCGAAGTCGAGGGCGAATGAGCCCTGCGAGGAGACCGCGCCGCACCGGCTCGAGGATCCCGCCGGGACTGTGCCGTTGGGCAGGTCGTCCACGATCAGCGCCCCGGCAGGGAGGCCGGTGTTGCAGCGTGGCGGATAGGAGTTCGCATCCGGCTGCTCGGGATAGGTGTCATCGAACCGGTGGATGGGGTTGCCGCACTCCGCGTTCTTGCAGTCTTTCCACGAGGCGGGCTCGTGGTACCAGCACTTCAGATACAGCGGGTTCTTGCTGGCATCCGGGTCGCCGGGTACGTCGCCGGGCAACGTGCAGGGGCCCTTGCCGGTGTCGTTGGACGCGCCAGTGCCGATTTTGAACTGATCGCAGTTGTTGGAGTCGTTGCAGAACTGTCCGAGAGGTGGCTTCGCCCGGGTGCGGGCTTCGGTGGTGTTCCACCAAGCGGCGCGGTATCCGGGCTGGAAGTCACCGGGAGCGAACATGGCCGAGATCGGGCGTGCGGCCCAGCCGATGACCTTTTCCTCGTACGGCCAGTCCTGGGGGTGCGAGGCGTGCGAGTAGTCGTCCTTGCCGCCGCCTGCTTCCAGGAACGGGGGGCGGTTGGCCTTCCACAGCGGGTTGGCGGGGTTGTTCGTCCAGCCCACGCCCCATTTCCCGGAGTTGCTGCCTGCCGTCGACTTGGGGTAGTAGCCGGCGTTGTAGGCCCACAGCGCGTAGAACCAGTTCTCGATGTACTTGGGGTCACCGCCGTTGATGGTGAGTCCGTCGGCGCGGGTATCGTTCCATTTCTCGATCAGGATGTTCACGCCCGCTGCGATGTTCGCGGAGTAGTCCAGGGCGACGGCCTCCTGCTGCACGGTCGTCTTGGGCTTCTCGTGATCCTTCTCCTTGCCGTGCATGCGCATGCCGTCGGTGACCTGGGTGACACCGTAACCGCAGTCGGCGTCAGCGAAGTTGATCGCCCATGGGTCCTTCTGATCGCCGCTGGCCGAGTACTTGATGCCGTAGTAGTTACCGATCAACGCGTTGCCCGTCACGCCCGGAACCACGGTGCGGGCGGCCTGCCACATGTTCGACTCCTGCGCGGTGACGCCGAGCATCACCTGCGCGGGAACGTGCCAGTCCGCCCCCGAGCCGCCCTTGAGCGTGGTGAGGGGGAACAGCGTCTGCGGCGCGTAGGCGGCCATGCCGGTGTTCTTCCAGTTTGCCGCGCGCGTGGCTCCCTTGTTGAGCTTGCCGACGACAGCCTGGTCCACTGCCCACTCGATCTGGCGCGGGGTGGGCTGGAACGCCTGCTTCTGCGCGTTGCCGCGTGGCACGGAGCAGTAGCGGTCCGGCTCGTCGGTCCCGCCGATCCGCTGTCGCCTGTCGGAGCCCGCGGCTGCGAGCACGGGGGAGGTTTCATTGCCCGCACGTGCCGACTTCGCTCCGCCGATTCGGTCGCCCGGAATGGCGTCCAGAACCGCGGTCCTGCCGGTGTCCAGTGTCTTCAGGGTGGTGCGGACGGTCCGCTCGGTCAGTGCCTCCTCGGGCCTGATGCGGGAGTCCTTCCCGTCTGCCCAGCGCGAGGTGACGGCAGCCTGTCCGCGGCTGGAGACGAAGGCGTCCTTGGCCAGACCCCCTGGGTTGTGCAGTGTTTTGGCGGCATGGTCGGTCGAGGTCGCCTTGCCGGTGACGTACACCTGCCCCGCGGGAGTTGCGGACAGGTCGAATTCCATCAGCCGGCCCTTGGCGAGGGAGGACGGCTCAGTCTTCGCGGCGCCGTTGCGCAGTTCCTCCGCCGTCACTCGGGAGACGGTCGCCGTGTCGTCCGCGGCCGCGCGCGCACTCTTGAGGGCCTTGGCATCGCGTGGCGTACGGTCGATGAAGGTGACGCCGCCGTCGGCGTCGGCCTTGAGCTCGAACGGGGTTGCCTTCGTGGTGGCGACCTCACGCACCGTTTCGCCGTTCACCTTGACGATGTGGTTACCGCGTGCCGCGGCGATGCCGCCGCTGACGGGGATGGCGGAGGTGACCTGGCCGGGCACGGTAGTTTTGGTCTCCACCTTGCCGGTGGCGGCGTCGACGGTGACCAGGCGGGTCTTCTCGCTCTTCGCCGAGTCGTCCGTCAGTGCGGTGAACACCGCATCATCCCCGTGACCGCAGCCAGGAGAGAAGTAGCCGAGAGTTGCCTGGAAGGGCAGTTTGGTGATCGTTCCGCTGTCCAGGTCGACGACGGCGGTGAACGCACCGCGCGTCATCATCTCAGGCTTGTTCGTGAAAGTACGCGGCGCGTAGGCGACGGCGGCGTACTTTCCGGAGGCGGTCACGCAGGCGTTGCCGATCCATGTGTCCGTGTCGAACCCGGTCTCCGACAGCGAAGCGGCGGTCCGCCAGCGGTAGCCGTCCTTCTCCACAGCGGTCAGGAGATGGAATCCGGTTCCGTCTCCCGAGGTCGTCCACGCTGTGTCATTCGACGTTCGGTAGTTCTTGCCGAGTGTCGCGGTTCGGTCCTTGACCGGGACCGACTGTGGCCGGTCTCCCGGCCTGGCACTGTCCGCATCGTCCGCGGCAGGGTTGCTCCAGCCGTTGGCGGCGTTCCGCGGAACGGCCGGGCCGTCGGCCGCGAACGCCTGGGCAGTGGTGGCGCCGGCGAGCAGTGCCAGGGTGACGGCTGTGGTCACCGATAAGCGAGCACGTCTGCGTCTACTTCGTCTCATGCTTCAACTCCATACGTATGGATGCTTTACCGTCCCCGTGTCTTTCCACGCGCGGCCACGGATGGTGGCTGGGAGGAACACTGATCAAGGCGTCTACCGTTTTTCGGTTCGCCTGACGGGGCATTGGGAGAATCCGTCCGAGGTCCTGGACGACTGGTTGGACGGTTTTCTGCGGACTCGCGACGTAGGTGAGCGTGCAGGCATGCCCCACTCATGCATGTATACACGGTGGGACATGGTGGAGATACCGACGCGGCGACTCCCGCGTCTTATTGACGCGGGAGTCGCCTCGGTATCAGCGGAGATGCTTTGACTTGGTGCTCTTTACGATGGTCACCTGGGGGTTCTTCGGAACCGGGCTCCCAGAATCCCGTGCGGTGAGTTCGGCGGGCCACGAAGTCCCGGGATACAGGCCGACCGCTTCGCTCTTCATGCGAACCGTCGCATCAAAGCCATGATCGCCGGTAACGCGGACGGCGACTTCGTAGAACGCACGTTGATCGCCACGATTGGTGATCTTTATCGGCACCGTTAAAGCGGATCCGCTGCGTACGGGCTTGAAGACCGTCACATCCCCCTGCCTCGTCACAGGATGGCTGAAGTGCTCGCCTTCCTTGGGCTCCCCCGGCGTGACCGGAACGCCGCTTGGAGCCGCAGCGGCCCGTTCTTTGCCTGCCTCCTCTTGGGCTCTCTGCTCAGCCGTCTGAGGAGTGGGGGAGCTTCCTGCCGCTGATGCGGAAGGGTCGCCAGCGCCCGATGAGGAAGGTGATTCTGTGGCGTTCAAGGCCCTTGAGGGCGGTGCCGTGGCAGCGCTTGAGTCATCCCCATCGGCGCCGCACGCAGTGGTGAGGACGCCGGCTGACAACATCAGCACGGTGAGAGTGAGTGCCGAACCGCGTGCTCCCGGCCGATGGCGCGTGAGGGCGGAGTGTTGTGCCGGTGTGTGCATGTTTCCGTTCCACTGCTAGGCAACGTGACTTGGACCTGATTATCGTGCGGTCGACGCACAATTCTCGTGCGCAGGGTCAATTCTCAGCCGCAGAAGGGGCCGCGTACCGCGTCGATGATCGCCACGCCACTGCTGTTCTTCATGATCGCTGTGATCTGAGGACAGTTATTCATGCGTACCGGACCGGCGTACTGAGTGAAGTTACCCTCATCGGTGTCGCACCTGGGGCTGGACACCTTGTTCTCACAGATCTTGAGCTTCATGTGCCTGGCGCCCTCGAGGTTGTTGTCGAAGAGCGCACAGGCGTAGTTGCTCGGTCCGGTGCCACCCTTGACATAGCTGAAAAGGGTCCCGAACCTCCGATCGTCAGGCAGCAGATCGACGCTGTAGAGCTCATAGCCCGATCCGCAGAGAACGGCCATCGCTTGGACCTTCTCCGGATTTTGCGCAGCGATTGCACGCGTGGTGGCGTCGGCCTGAGCCGAAACCTTGACGCTGGGCTGCGACGTGTCAGCGGCCACTGCTTGCGGGGCAATCAGCCCCAGGGCAGCAATCGAAGCCACTGCCACAGCGGCGCCTAAGCCAGACCTCCGGCTGCTGGTCATACGTGTCCCCTCCCATGAAGTGAAACGGAATCAGGGCTGCGCGAAGAGAACTCGCTTGAACCCCCCGGTTCAGACGCGCGGCAGCCCTTGAAGGCGGGCCTGAGACTACGGATCGAATGAGATTCCGAAAAGACTGGTGACCGGCGACCACCTCCCGCCAGCTCACCTTTTGGTGACCTACGGTAACGACACCTGCCCCCGCGAGGTCCACTGCAACAAATCACCTCAGCAGATGAGGTCTAAACCACTACCAACAGTCACTCTGTGTCCTTCGTCACAAACGGCATCGTCTGCAGTCAGGCGTCACTCTTCACCAAGATGTAGCGCTAACTGGGCGGCTGCAATGACATGTCCGCCTTGCACTATTGACGACGCGGTCAGCGAGATCCGCCGCCCCGATCGGCTCAAGATCGCGCTCCAGCTCCAGAGGCGCGCCGGTCACCGGGACCGCGGGCATGTGCCTCCGCAGACGACGCAGCGGGGTCACCACTGTGCCGTCGGCCCGGAACGGAGTAGTCAGCAAGCCCCATGCCCAGCCGACGGGCATGCGCCTGCGGTACCTGGTCGGAGAGCACCGGCGCGATGGAGCCTCCCGGTCCTCTGATCGGAATTCATCCGCACCCCGGCGCAGTTGCTCCAGGCGATTCATGCCATGCAGCTTGAGGCCGACGGCCTCTCCTCGCATCGACGTGAGGTTGTGGAGTTCCTCTATGGCGATCGCCTGGTTCTGATACGGCATGCGTGCCGACTAGGGTCTATGCCGTCTGCTGGCCTGCTGTGAGAGGTATCTGATGTCTGAGCCTGCCTCGGATCCTTCCGTGGCTCATTTTGGAACCGATGGGATGCGCCGGTTCAGCGTTTCCGGTGTGTATGGGACCCGGCTGCCCGAGGCTGTCCTCGAGAGGCTTGAAGGCTCGGGTGTGCCGTTGCACGTTGCCCCGTACTTCACAGCCGCCAGCCCGTCAGACGCCATCCCCCTCGCCGTCTTCGCCGGCCACCACAATCTGCCTGCGCCGTCTGCCGAGATGGAGGGGTGGGTGCGGATCGGGACGGACGGCTATGCCCAGCTGTGCGTGCGGCCTGATGGCGCCGTGCAGGCAGTGCTCCTCGGACATGACGAGGAGGATGTGTTCGTCAGTTCTGACGTTGCCGCGTTCACTGCGGCGCTTGCGGTGCTTGATCGCCGGATGCCGGTGCTCGCCGCCTCCCCTGGGCTGCGGGTGGCCGCAGCGGCCTTTCGGGAGCTGAACGCGGAGTTGCGCCAGCTCGATGATGCCGCGTTCGTGGAGCGCGAGAGCTGGTGGCGGCGGGTCCTGGACGATGTGCGGCACACTCTCAACTTCCCGTTCTCGTCGGCGTTCGAGTACATCGACGCTGCGGGCGGAAAGCAGATCGTGACGGACGCGACCGGGCCGGGGCGTGCCCATCCGGAGGAGTTGGTGTGGCAGCGCCTGTCCGCCGAGGGCGTTGCTCCCGAGCAGGTGCGCCGGGTGTACTGCGAGCTGGAGCCGTGCATGATGCCGGGGCACTATTGCGCGGTGTGGCTGCAGCGTACTTTTCCGCATGCGGAATTCACGCACAGCTTTGACTACGGCTCCGACGCGGATTCGCGTGAGGAGGGTCTCAGGGGGCTGATCACGTTCGCCGCCCAGCAGGCAGAGCGTCAGTGAACGACCAGAAGTGGGAGCGTCCTGCGGCCGGGCGGGAGCCGGCGGCGGCTGCTTTGCTGGCGTGGCTGGCCGACCCGGCGGCACCTCGGATGTGCCTGGTCACGGGGAGCACTGGCTGCGGTAAGTCCGCCTTGCTGGCCTGGCTGGTGGCGCATGGATCGCGTCCCGGTACGCCGCCGGAGCGCCGGGTGCACGCGGTGGTCCCGTTGCAGGGCCTTGGGGTGCGAGGGGCAGTGTGGATGCTGGCTGATCAGCTGGGGGTGGTCGCACGCGCTCCCGGGGAGTTGGTGGCAGCTCTGGCAGCCGACGAGCGGGCGGTCACGATCGTATTGCCGGATCTGGATGGTTCCGCGGCCCCTGAGGAACTTGGCGATCTCGCGGTGGCGCTGGTGGGGCTTGGGCACGTACGTCTGCTGGTCGAAGCGGTCAGCGGCAGTCCCGCGGTCCTACGGTTGGGCTCGCGCGCGCCTGCCGTGATGAACCTCGATCATGGTCAGTGGACCGATCTTGAGCGCTTGGCGGCCTGGCGGGCCGCTATGCCCATGACCGCACCGTCTCCGGAGCCGGACGCGGAAGCCACTGAGGGAGGAAGCCAGCCGGATTTAGATGATCCCGCCCAGGTCATCAGCGGAGACCCGCTGAAGGTGACCACCTGGTACGAGACCAGCTACACGGATCACGCAGGGCTGCGTACCGCCTGGCTGCGCGCCGGCCAGTCCCTCAGCAACGAGTCACGCCCAGCCCACCGTGCACTGGTCCTCCAGGCTGCCCTCGGTGACAGGGCCGACCCGCGGCTGTCAGAGGATCTGTCGGCGCTTGCTGCCGACGCTCCCTGGCGCATGGTCTGGAGCCGGGTCAGCGGCGAGGTCAGCCCTCCGTGGCCCGGTCCCGCCTTCGCGCTGGCGGCTGGGCACGGAGTGCTTGAGGGCGAGCTCCTGGTGGCCGACCATCAGGGTGTCGTGCGCAGGATCAGCGCGGCTGACGGGAGCCCCTCAGGCCGCCTGCCGCGGCCCATTCCTTCGGCGGGCACGCTGACCACGCTGCCGGACGGGACGGTGCTCGCGCTGGACCGGCAGGGCCATCTGGACGTTGAGCGCGTCCCTTCGGCACCGAGGCCTTCGGGGATCGAGGCCTTTTTGTCCAGTAAGCCAACGCCTGTCGAGCAGTTGGCCGAGACGGCGCGGGAGCATCTGTCCCGGCATCCCGGCCGCGCCCTGGGAGCATCCTTCACGTGCCTGGCTGCTGGTGACAGCACTGGCTCCGTCCATGCTTTCGGTCCGCAGAGCACGGTGCCTCAGCCCTGTGTGGCCTCTCTGCATCGGGGGCCGGTGACTGCACTGGCCGTCCTTGAGCTGGGGGTGTCCGAGGGCGAGGAAGCTGTGCCGTTGCTGTACAGCGGCGGGGTGGATGGCCTGGTGCGTGCCTGGTCCCCCGGCAGAGAGCCGCTGGATTCTCCTGTTGCCGCCCGGCCGTTTCCGGTCACGGCGTTGACTGCCACGCGGACCTCTGGCGGAGCCGTACTGGCCATCGCGTGGGCGGATGGCCTGGTTGAGTACCACGTTCCGGGCTCCGGGCAGGTGCGTACTTTCCGTCCCGGCCCGCCGGTCCTTTCGCTCGCGGCAACTGCCGCTGGTCACCTGGTGGTTGGCGCTGACGAGATGGTCGTGTGTCTGCGTCCCGTTGGTGTGGGAGCAGGGGCTTGATCTGCGCGGTAGTTGCTTGACGCCATGTCATTTATATGACAAGTGTGGGCTGGTTGGCTTTACCGGGGGGGGACCAGGACGTGGGGAAGAAGCTGCCCGACGACCTCGTCGAGGTGCTCGACCTCGTCGGCGTCGCAATATCGACGAAGACGAAGTCCGCGACACCGCGAAGGACTACCGCCACCTGGCCGACGGCATCCGCGATGTCATCGTGGAGGGCAACAAGGCCTGTTCCCACCTCGTCGCCGGCCGCAGCAAGGGCAAGACCGTCGACGCCATCGACCGGCGCTGGGGCAAGCTGACCACCAAGGACCTGTCCACGTTCGTCAAAGCGCTCGACGCTCTCGCCGACGCTCTCGATGACTGCGCGGGTTTCATCGAAGGCTGCAAGATCGCGTGCATCGCCGAACTGAGCGCCACCGCTGCGACCGCTACCGCAGGCATCATCGGCATGTTCTTCACCGCCGGCCTGAGCGGCCTGCTCAGCGCCGGCGCCATCGCCGCCTGCCGCCTGGCCCTGCACGAGGCAATCAACCACGCCATCTCCGAGATCGCCTCGATCGTCACCGACAAGATCGAGCTGGTAATCCTCGACAAGATCGAGGCCCTGTTCACCGATCAGCTCGACGCCCACGACGACAACGACCTCTCCCGCTACGCCGCCGGCAGCGCCGATATGGCGCAGGACCTGGTCATCGAGTTCGACGAGTTCGAGAAGGCCTCAGGCGGCTACGACGAGACCAAGCGCAACTTCGACAAGAAGAAGAGCCTTCACAAGACGGGCGGATCCAAGCGCCGCAGCTCGGTGAAGAAGGACAGCCGCTTCCACAAGCTGGCCACCGTGATGGACAAGGCCGAGGACGCCGTCGACAAGAAGGCTGACGAGACCGTCCACGTCCTGGAGAAGCACGGCGGCAAGATCGACGAGAGCAAGAAGGGGCACAAGAAGAACGACGAGAAGACCAAAGAGGAAATCGACAGGTGCAGGGGCGATAACGACACGCGCATGTACCTGCTCAGTACCGACGGAACCGTCCAGCGTCTGGACGCCGACGGCGATCTGCACCGCCTCGACAGCACCGACAAGGACCGTCTCGGCGGCATCCTCGACAACGGCAGGGTGTGGCGTCCCCAAACACGGCGCGACCAAGACGACACCAAAGTTCCCAACACCCACACCGGGAAGGTCCGCTCCACCAAGGTCGACCCCTACACAGACGAACTCGGGCAGGCCACCCAAGCCGCCCGTTATGCGCGTAACGACTACAGCGGGAACAATTACGCCGCAGGCCGCTACATCGACCCTGACGGCAAAGGAGAGAGCATCCTCGTCGGCTACAGCGAGAAGAGCATGCACTCCGAACGCTCCATCGGCTATCCCCTCCTGCACAACGGGAAGCAATCAGGCCTCAAAGAAGTCTTCACCGAACGCGAGCCCTGTCAGCTCAAACCCAGCTGCGACCGGTGGCTGGACCGTCACTTCCCGCAGGCCAAGACGGTGCATCACACGAACGACTACGACCAGACCGTCCCCCGGCATCGCCGTGACCTGGAGCACCAGAAATATATGGAGGAGCTCCAGAAAGCCCACGGCCGCTAGTATCGGCCTCCACTCCCCCGTAACGAAACACACTGAGGTCCCCGCATGAGCTTCGCTGTCTCCCCGGACGAACTCATCAGCACGTTCGGCTTGTCGGGCGTCGTGTACTTCCCGCGCTACGAGTCACCGCACAACCGCCTCGACACACGGACCGCCAGCTTCCTCAGCAGCGTCGGCCTCCCGGATGAGGAGTGGTTCAAGTCCAAGGCCAGCGTCGGCCAGGACGAGTCGGTCAGCCTGGCCGAGTGGTTCGGACCTGAGGACGGCACCCTGCCCAAGGAGTGCCAGGCATGGCTGGTGCTCGGCTACTTCTCCGCCTCCGTCATCGCCCTCGACCCCGAGAACGGCAAGGTGTACGCATTCGGCGAGGGTGAACCCCTCGACTCCTACACACAGCTCCACCGCGACGTCGAGTCCCTCGTCTACGCCCTGCACCTGTTCAAAAAGTTCGACGAACAAGAGCGGGATGACGACGCCGACATCGAAGAGCAAGCCGACCAGCTGCGGGCGCAGATCGAAGCCTTCGACACACTGCCGTTTGAGAACGAGCAATCACAGTGGAACCTCGTCCTCGACGAGGTCATCGAAGGCATCTGGTAGACCGACACTGAAATCACCCCGCTGCTGGGCGGCGAGCCGTGCGCTGGGGGTACCACTGCGTGCGTCGAAGTCTGCCTGGAGTCATCCGTCGTAGGTGAGAAAGGCGGCCCAGGCGATACCGTCCCCGCCCTGGCGCGGGTCGGGGTTTTGGGCGAGCACGGGTGCGCCGGATAGGTGCAAGTGTGCGGCAACGACGGAGAGCTCGGACATCACCATCGCTTGGTGGATGTCGTGCAGCGCCAGTTCCACTGGGTCTTCGCTGTCCCGGGGGTTTGTCCAGGGAGTATGGGCCGTGCGGGTGGTGCGCGGTGGGGTCACGGTGATCGCGTGTGGGGCGAGGATCAGGGTCTGTCCCGGCAGAGTGCCGATATCGTCCCGGTTCACGGGTCGGCCAGCCACGCAGGGGATGGCGCTGGCTCGGGGCTTGTCGCCGGTGGGACCAGAAGCACCGCCGTAGGTGAGCCACAGGACGACCTGCCCGTTGCCGTCGGGGCCGCCGTCCTCGTCGTGCGGCAGGTAGGGGTCGGGCCGGTGGGGCGGATACACCTGGTGTCCGCGGTAGGTGTACCACTCCCCCACTTCGTGCACCGCGAGCGTGGCCAGAGCGTAGTGGGCCTGGGCCACGGACAGTGCCAGCAGATGCTCGTCATCGGCTCCGGCCGCGCACGCGGCGATGAGCTGGTCGTCGGCCCAGTGGTCGAACCAGCGCAAGGCGATGGTCGCCCCATACGGGTCAAGGACGTCGGGAGCGGTGAAGTGCACGCGTGGGGTGAACGCGCTGGGGTGGTCGTCGGGGCCGGTCCAGCTCAGGCGGACTGCACGATGGTCGTAGGTGACGTGCGCGAGGAGCCCGGCAAGGCGCGCGCCGTGCTCCTCTACAGCACGCTGACGGCAGGGCCGGCACAGGGACTCAGCGGTGGGACCCGAGCGGCCGCACGGGCAGTACACCGGTTCGCGGGCCATCGGCGGCACGTATGGGACCAGCGAAGGAAGAGCGTGCGCGCCGACGCGGCCGCGGGCGACGACGTCGCGGGACGTGGTCTGTGTCTCTGCTCGGGGTGGCATGCGCGTCATGTGCGAGGCCGCGCTTTCGTCAGTGGCACCGGCCCGGTGTTGAGCAGGCGCTCATCGACGGTGCCGTGCCCGCTCACCGGAAACGCCAGGGTGGTGAGGAAGGGTGCCGGCGCTTCGCGGGCGCACAAGGGGAGGTCGTCGAGGTTCGGTGTCTCGGCGGGTTCCACCGACAGGTGGATGCGGGCTTCCTGCAGCGTTTCGATCCCCGAAAGCGCGACATGGGCTGCCCGTCCTGGCCCCGCCGCGGTCAGGGCCTTGCGGGCCGAGGCGGGCAGCTTTACCGCGAGGAGGTAGTCCAGCACCCGGTCTCGCCGGAACGTCTGTTGGCCTCCCTCGGCGTTCTGTTTCACTGGAGTCCGGTTACGGATTTCCCGCTTGATAACCGTGGGCAGCTGTCCCTCCCCGCCGGGGTCGTCGCGCAGCTCGGTATCAGGGTCCATGCCTGGACTGTAGTGCGCTGTGGCAGAGCCGTGCGGGCAGGTCATGGGAGCCGATGGCGCAGCATTGTGGCTCACGGCGGATGTCTCCCGACATGCAACGTTGTTCCTGAGGCGTCGTTGCGGCCATCGCCTAGCTCAAGGCAAGTTGTCCTGCTGCGTGGATGACGCGCGGCTGGAGGGTGGCTGCGGTTTGCTGGCGGATGCGGTGTTCGAGTGCGGTGAACCGGCGTCGGGTGTGGGTGTTGGTCAGGGCCCGGTGCACAGCGGTGGCTTGTCCGGTGAGCACGGCGCCGCGGCTGGCGCGGGTCACGGCGGTGTAGAGCAGGTTGCGTTGGAGGAGTTGGCCGGCGGAGGTGGTCATGGGGATGACGACGTAGGGGTATTCGCTGCCCTGGGATCGGTGGACGGTCAGGGCATAGGCGTGGAGGAGTTCGTCGAGGTCGGCGAAGAGGTAGGGGATGGGCTCGCCGTCGGTGAGGGTGACGGTGAGCTGGTGGATCTCGGGATCGATGGCGGTGATGGTGCCGGTGGATCCGTTGAAGACGCCATTCTTGCCGCGGTGGGGCTGGTTGCGGATCTGCAGGACGCGGTCGCCGAGGCGGAAGATGTGCCCCTCGTGGTAGTGCTGGGGCTTGTCGGGTGCGGGGGGGTTGAGGCGGGCCTGCAGGCGGGCGTTGAGCGCGAGGGTGCCGGTGGCGTGGCGCCGGGCGGGGCAGAGGACTTGGATGTCGTCTGGCGCGGCGTTGAAGTGGTGCGGGATGTGGGTGGTGACGAGTTCTACGACGTGTTCGGCGATGGTGTCGGGGTTTTCCAGGGGGTGACAGCCGAAGACTCCTGGTGCGGGGAGGGGCGGCAGGCCGCGCAGGATGCGGTGGGCGTTGTCGATGATGGCGGCGCTTTGGTCGTCCTGGCGGAAGATGTGGGTGAGGTGGGTGCGGGGGATGTCGGGGACTGTGAGGATGTCGTGCAGGACGCGGCCGGGGCCGACGCTGGGGAGTTGGTCGGTGTCGCCGACCATGAGCAGGTGGCATCCGGTGCGGATGGCCGCGGTGAGGCGGGCGGCGAGTTGGACGTCGAGCATGGAGGCTTCGTCGATGACGATGAGGTCGGCGGCTTCCAGCTTCGTGGGCTCATCGGACCGGTCGGTCGGAGCTGGTGGGGAGCTGATGAGGCGGTGGACGGTCGTGGCCGGGTGTCCGGTGGTCTCCTCCATGCGCTTGGCGGCTTTGCCGGTGGGGGCGGCCAGCGCGATGGTGAGGCCCGCTTGTTCGGCGAGGGTGACCAGGGTGCGCAGGGTGTGGGTCTTGCCGCAGCCGGGGCCTCCGGTCAGGATCGACACCGGTGTGGTGAGCGCGGTCAGGACGGCTTGCTGCTGCTCGTCGGTCAGGTCCTTGGGGGCGGTCTGGGCCAGGAGGCCGGTCCAGTCGGTGTGCTCGGCCAGGGTGGGCGGGGCGTGGTGGAGCCGCTGGATGTCCTGGGCCAGTCCGGTCTCGGCGCGGTACATGAAGGTGAGGCTGACAGCGGTGACGGCGCGGAAGACGTCGGCGTCTTCGAGGACGGGTACGGGCAGGGATTCGATGACGGCCTCGCCGCGGGCGCGGAGGGCCTCCAAGGCCTGGCGCAGGATCGGGTCTTCGAGGATGTCCGCCATGGTGGGGTCGTCGTCGGTGAGGAGGTGGCGGGTGCGGGCGAGGAGGACGCGTTCGGGCAGGTGGCAGTCGCCTCGGGCGCGGGCCTGGGTGAGGGTGTGGAGGAGGGCGGCTTGGAGGCGTTGGTCGCTGTGTTTGGGGATGCCGACGGCCAGGGCGATGCGGTCGGCGGTCTCGAAGCCGATGCCATGGATGTCGCGGCACAGCTGATAGGGCGTGTGACGGACGGCGTCCATGGGGTTGCGGTCGTCGTCGGTGTAGGTCTGGTAGATCTTGATGGCCAGGTGGGCGGAGAGGCCCAGGCCCTGGAGGAAGACCATGATCTCGGCGATGGCCTTCTGGGTGTGCCAGGCCTGGGTGATGCGTTCCAGGCGGGTGGGGCCGATGCCGTGGACCTCCAGGAGACGTTGGGGCTCGGTGTCGATGATGTGGAGGGTCTGGTCGCCAAATCGGTCGACGATCGCGGTGGCCAGTGTTTCGCCGATGCCGTGGATCAGTCCGGAGGCCAGATAGAGACGCATCGCGCGCCGGGTCGCCGGCCAGGTGCGCTCGCAGACCTCGGCTTTGAACTGGCGTCCGTAGCGGGGGTGGCGGGTCCAGGTACCGGTCAGGCGAAGGCTCTCCCCTGGCTGCGTGCCGAACAGGGCTTTGCCGACCGCGGTGACCGTTTGCGGGTCGGGTGTGTCGTCGGCGACGGTCAGGCGGAGCACGGTGTGGTGGTCGTAGGTGACATGGACAAGGTGGTCGACGACTCCGTCGATCCGGTCACCGGCCGCGGGCGGTGGGGTGGGCAGCGCGGTCACAGAAGGCTTCTTCCTTTCTCGAGGTGTGTCGGCGCAGCGTCGGAGGGTGGTCGGGGTCAGGAGGACGTCGGTGCGGGACACGATTGAACGTGGGTACGAGCCGAGTTGGCGCCGGGGAGGGCGGGGGGAACGGCGGTGGGCTCGGTCTGGTCGGGTCTGAGGGCGGGAGGGGGTGGCCCGGTGTAGTGGCTGAGGTGCAGCCACAGGCCTTTGTCGGGGTCGGCGGTGGGCACGAGCCAGACGGGGACACCGAGAGTGAGGGCACGGCGGCACATGTCGTTGGTGCTACCGGGGTGGGCGGGGTGGAAGTTCTCGTGGAAGGCGATGACCAGGCGGGGGCCTTCGTCGTGGAGTATGCGCTGGTTGCGTTCGGCTTCGCTCCAGCAGCGGGTGCGGGTGCGACGGCCGGGGGCTGGGGCGAGGGGGTGGCAGCGGTGGCGCCAGGCAGGCAGATCGTGGAGGGTGCACCAGTGGTGGGCGGCGCTCGCGGCGCCGGTGCCAGCGCCTTCGATGACCACGAGGTCGTTGCCGTGACGGCCCGCCGCGCGGTCCAGGAGGGTGGTGATGGTGTCGGGCCAGGGCCAGCGGCGGCTGCCGCAGATCAGCACGCGGGAGTGGGAATCCGTCATCCGCGGCCTTGGCGGGCGGGGTGTGGTGGGGCGGGCAGGTGGTGCCGGATGTGCTGGTGGTGGGTGCGAGGGTTGAAGGGTTCCCAGGTGGTGCGGGCGATGTCGGCGGCGTCCGGAGCGGTGGTGTGGGCGGTGCAGCGCTGGGCGCGCCAGCGCAGTTGCTCGCTGTAGGGCAGGTGGGTCAGGTCATAGAGGGCCAGCCACAGTTCGTTGAGCGGGAGGTGGCCGGGGTCGTGGTCGGGGTGGAGGGGGGCGAGGATCCAGATGCCGGGGAGGGCATCGAGGTCGAGGACGGGGAGTGGGCAGCGGTTGCGTGCGCGGGTTTGGGCTACGCAGGGGATCTGTTCGAGGGGGCCGGGGGCGAGGTAGCGCAGGCAGAGGAATTGCACGACCGGCCGGGCGTCCGGTGCTGCCGTGTCCGGTGTTGGCGGGTCAGCGCACGAGGGTGGGAGTGGTGTGAAGTGGCCGGTGTCTTGCAGGCGGCGTGAGGTGAGGGCCAGGCTGCGCCGCAGGGCGTCCATGGTGCAGCTGCTGGTGGGTTCGGCTGGGGTGGCGGGGCATAGGGCACGGTGGCGTACGCGGCACCAGGGTGAGCCGTCGCCGGATGGGTGGGCGATGCCGGTGTCGACGTGCCAGCGCTGGTGTGGGGGTACGGCGGTGGCTGGGAGTTCGTGGGGGTGGAGGGGGATGGGGTTGTGGCCGGAGGTGCGGTCGTACCACTCGATGTGGTTGCCGCAGTCGGAGCATTGGCTTTGCTGGGCGGTACGCAGGAGGCGGGTGGGGCTGTCCGGGACTACGCGCAGGAACCGTGGGGGGCGGCGGTGTTTGTAGCTGCCGTCCCAGGCTCGGTCGCCAGCAGAGGGGTTGGTGGCGTGCATGTGCGGCAACCTGGCAGGCGACACGCCGTATTAAGCGCAGCGCTGCCGCCGATGTCCCCCGCCTGGCCGCAACATAGCCCCAACACACCGCACCCACGTTCGCATTACGGCCTGCCGTTCGGAGGGGCGCCACTGGTTCGGGTGGTCGTGCCGGCCGGGCCCAGCGGGTCTGAGGCGGGACCGTGTTCGAACGACCGGGTCAGGTCGCGGGCGGGGCGGGTGGTTCGTGCCCCGTGCAGAGGGTGCCCAGGAGGCGGTCGGGGGCACCGAGAGCGTGGGCGAGGGCGTGCCAGGTGGCAAGGGTGCCGACGGTGCGGCCCTGTTCGATCTCGATGAGGGTGCGGCGGGACAGGCCGGTGCGGGCGGCGAGTTCGTCGTAGGTCCATCCGCGTGCGGCCCGCAGCCGGGAGAGCTCGAGGCGGAGCTCGTGAAGGTTGGGGTCGGGCGGGAAGATCGTCACCGGTCCATCGCACGGCGCAGACCCCTGCCCCGTCAGTGTAGAGGCCTGCCCCATTTCGGCGAGTGTCCGCCGAACACCCAGGGCAGACGTCTTCACTAGCGTGTGCGGCCGCCAGCCCGCCCACTCCATGCCGGAAACGGGGTGCGGAGCAGAGCTGGCGACACGAAGCACGCACGGAGGATGACGGCGAATGGGATCCGGCACGACCAGGCGCCCGGGGCGGCGCACCTGGACAGTGGAGATCCGCACCCACTCCTGGGGGCGGGACCTGCTGTGCGGCCACTGCGGCCCGGTTCCCGTCGGCACCGGGCCTCCGGGTATCCACGCTCGCGCGGTGACTCACCTGGCCCAGCACGCACGCGACGAAGCTCTCGCACACCACTTGCGGACCTGCCAGTGCGGCGAATACGCCTGCCGCTGGCATCCCCGGCACCGAGGCTGCGGCGGCCCCCTGGTCCTGCTCCTCACCCACAACGACAGCGGAGGCCTGTGGCGGCTGGCCGACACCTGTCGCGACTGCGCGGCCTCCACCGTACATGGGGCCGTCATCAGCGAATCCCTTCACCGCTCCCCCGCTCCCTCTCACCCTCCGCACCGGCTGTCGTCCGTAGACTCCGCAACCCTCGCGCCCCGCCAGGAGTCCAGCGCTCCCTTCGTTCCGGAGAGTTTCCTGTACGAACAAGGCCCTGACGAGGTGCTCTGCTGGACCGATCCCTCGGCTTACGGTTGAGGCTGATGACGGCTCAGCGCCGGGTACGCCCGCGAAGCAGCCATCGCCGGCGGCGTTCCGCCTTCTTCGGACTCCCCCTCCACCTCTCGCATCATCTGCGGAGAGGAAGTCGCCCTGAGGCCGCCGGTCGCCGGTCGCCGCCGAGTGGACCCTCTCTTGAGCATCACTGGAGCCTCGGCAGTCAGCCATCATCTGCGGCTTCCGGGATTTGGCAGGTCCGGCTGCGGTGCCGGTGGCATGCTGCTGGTGGCGGCAAGGTGCAACTTCTGTACGCACAGGGCCGTTTGGGGTGAGTCGTAAACCCCGCTGGTCCCACCACTCAAGGTCGGCGCCCGAGGCCAGAATCATTGCATCTGCACGTGCACCCTGTGGTCCGTACGAGTGAATCCACCGCTAATACGCCAGCTAAGGGCTGTCCCGTAAATGATCTCCGAATGGCCTCGGGCTTGGCGACCGCGGTGCGGCCCGCTGACCTACCCGGCGAGGGCGAGGTTGTGCATCCGGGCGATGCCGAGCATGGCGTGGTGAACACCGTCGCCTTTGAGGCGGCAGTCGCGGAGGATCTTCCAGGTCTTCATGCGGGCGAAGACGTGCTCGACGCGGGCGCGGACCGGGTCTGTCCAATCAACGGCTGATCTTGGTTGTTGAGGGTCAGTTGCTGGTAGGGGTGAGTCGGCCTTCGAAGGCGATCTGGAATGCGTTCAACGGTGCCTTCCAGCGCATCGTCCAGCGACGTCGGCCCTTCCCGGTCGGGTCCAGGCTCATCAGGGCCATGTAGACGCACTTCAACGCGGCGATCTCCGATGGGAAATGGCCGCGGGCCCGGACGGCCTTGCGGATGCGGGCGTTCACGCTCTCAATCGCGTTCGTGCTGCAGATCACCTTGCGGATCTCGACGTCGAAGGACAGGAATGGCACCATCTCGGCCCAGTCGGACCACAGCTTGGTCACGGCCGGATACTTGGTGCCCCACTTCTCGGAGAATTCCAGGAACCGCTCGGTCGCGGCGGCCTCGCTCGGCGCGGTGTAGACGGGCTTGAGATCCCGTGCAACTTTGTCCCAGTCCTGCCGGGCGACGTAGCGGATGCTGTTGCGGATCAAGTGAACGATGCACGTCTGAACAATCGTGCGAGGCCAGACCGTCTCAACCGCGTCGGGCAGGCCCTTCAAGCCGTCACAGACGAGCATCAGGACGTCCTCGACACCACGGTTGCGGAGCTCGGTGAAGACCTGGAGCCAGTGCTTGGCGCCCTCGCCGCCGTCGCCGGCCCAGATGCCGAGGATGTCGCGGGTGCCCTCGACGGTGACGGCCATAGCAAGGTAGATGGGCCGGTTGGCGACCTGACCGTCACGGATCTTCACGTTGATGGCGTCCACGAAGACCACCGGGTAGACGCGATCGAGCGGACGCGACTGCCAGTCGGCCATGCCCTCCATCACCTTGTCCGTGATCGTGGTGATGGTCTGCTTGGACACCTCGGCGCCGTACACCTCGGCCAGATGAGCCGATATCTCCCCGTGCGTCAGCCCCTTCGCGGACAGCGAGAGCACCATCTCGTCCACGCCGGTCAGCCGTCGCTGCCGCTTCTTCACGATCTGCGGCTCGAAGGTGCCGGCGGTGTCGCGGGGCACCTTCACCTCGACCGGGCCGACATCGGTCAGCACGGTCTTCGAACGGGTGCCGTTACGGCTGTTGCCGCTGTTCCTGCCCGTCACGTCGTGCTTGTCGTAGCCGACGTGATCAGTGATCTCGCCCTCCAGGGCGGACTCCAGCACCCGCTTCGTCAGCTGCTGCAGCAGCCCGCCCTGCCCGGTCAACTGCAGCCCTTCGGAACGTGCACGGTCGACCAGCATCGCGATCAACTGCTCGTCCGACACCGACTCCGCGGTCGACTCGACGACCGGCTCCTCCATGGCCTCGTGCTCGGTGATGGTCTCGCTCATCAGGCGTCTCCTTGATCATCGGATCCGCCGTTGATTAGACACTCCCCGCCTCGCCGGCGACTTCCCCACCGCCCTGGCCACCGCCCGAACTCTCGGCTGGGAAGGACGCCACCACCGCGTGATGGGCGATGTGTGGTGGCCCCAGTGCGAGATGAACCGCGCTGCCGATGCATACGCCGCGGGCCGTACCGAGGCCGAGCAACACGGCATCGCCGGCGAACGCGCCACCTCCCAAGCCCAACGCGCCTTCGTCCTGGCCTTCACCGACCCCGACCAAGCCGAAGACGAACTGGAGCTCGCCGAGCATCTGCTCACCGGACTCACCCTGCGCGCCACCACCCTCACCACCCACACCGCCGACCTCATCCGATCCGCCGGAACCCCCGGCCCCGCGGTCGAAGACCGCGCCAGCGTCCTCCGAGCCGACATCCACACCGCCGGCGTCGCCACCACCCACGTCACCCTCGAACTCGGACTATGCTTCCACCACGCCGTCCGCGGCGACGAGGCCGCGATCCAGGCCGCGATCGCCCGGCTGGGCGACCTCACCCAGAGCGGGGACTACGCCTACTACATCGACATCGCCCACTTCATGGCCGACCTCCCTCTCCCCGCCGACCACGCCCCGCAGACCCAGTGGATCGACGGAGACGAGTCCACCCGCCGGCGATGGCGTGGCCTGGTCACCGCCCGACGCGACCGCATCGGGCGCTGAATACCGCCGACCTCACTCACGCGGCGCATGCAATGACCGCGCTACGAGCCCTGTGACTGCGGGACAGGCATTCGACGTATTCCACGCCCCTGGTGTTCGGTGTGGGAGCGCCTTCTCTGGCTCCGGCAGCCTGACGGATGCAGCGAGTCAAGGGCCGAATTCAGCTACCCGTGAAGCGGACGGCATGGGCCGGCGCCTGCGGATCGGTGGCCGCCAGCAGCCGGGAGCCCTCCGCTTCCAGCGCCTCCCGGTCAGCGATCCCGAGCCGCCCGAACGGCTCGACCAGGACCGCCGCCTCACCTCGCCGCCGCTCGAACTTCCACGTACCGCTGACGAATCCGTCGACCAGGACCGTGCCGCGAACGATCCCGTTGGCCGTCATCACCCGGCCCGGAGCCACCTCCCCGAGAATCCGGGACCGGTCGGCGTGCGACAGCACCAGGTTGTCGAAGTCGGCGACGAAACGCGCGGGCACCGGGGTATCCGGGTCGGGCAGGCCCGCGTCCGGCAGGTCGTACAGCACCCGTCCCTGATCATCCCGGTACGTCCGCAGTCCCAGCCCGGCCACGACCTGGCGCAGCCCTGTCAGACCGGACCACTTCTGCAGGTCGGCGACGCCCGCCGGGCCGAAGGCGCCGAGATACCGCCTGACGACGGTCTCCGGGTCGGGGCTTTGGACCGCCCGCCCCAGCCACTCCTCCACGGTCACGTACACCGGCTGCCCGCCCTTGCCCCATACCCCGCGCGGCGGCATCTGCACGAGGGGTATCCAGTTGCGCAGTGCGTTCACCAGTGAGCCGGGATCCGCCTCCGGCCACCATTCGCCCAGTGCTGCCCGCAGCTCCGCCGGATTCCGTGCCCGCTCCCCCACCAGCATCCGCCCGGCAGCCACCAGCTCCTCCCGGTCCACGCTCCGCATTCCGGGTGCCCAGGTGCTGCTGCGGAACTGGCGGTCGAGCATCGGCTGCATCACCGGCCGTAGCGCCAGCGCGTCCGACGCGCTCACCAGATGCACCGTTCCCCGCATCAGCACGAGACGCACCGCGCGGCGTTCGGTCATCAGCCCCGCCAGCTCGGCGAACGAGAAGCGCTTCAGCCGGGTCCAGAGCCCGACGTAGGGCGCGTCCGGCGCCTGCGACTGCATGCCCACCAGGTGCTCGATCGCATCCAGAGCGGACATCTCGGAGCGTTCCAGCAACAGCTGGCGGTCCAGCAGAGCCCGGTTGAGTGTGCGGCGGTCGAGCACGATGTTCGGCATGAGGGAACGCTACCGACCCTTATCTTGAGACTTCGTTGCTGCCATGACGTGCGTGGCGGCACATGTGACCGAAGTGCTGCTGGACCGCGCGTACCTCCCCATGCCACGTTCGAAGCCGCAGGGGAACCGGCTACGGGGGGGGGCTGGGAATGCTGGTAACGGAGTTCAGCACGGAGGTCGTTGCAGCACCGGAGCGATTCGAACTGTTTGCCGAAACCACCGGGCGCTCGCACATGCGCAACCGACTGCGCAGCAACGATCAGGACGACTTCCGTGCCAAGATGCGAGTCCTGGATTTAGGGGAGTTACAGGTCTCCACCATGTCCTTCTCGCATCTGGAGGTCGCGCGGACCGTGAGGCTGATCCGGCAGTCCGACCCCGAGGCTTACCTGATCAACTACTTTCTCCGCGACGAGGGAGTTCTCTCCCAGGCCGGGAGTGACATGACGCTAGGTGTCGGTGACCTGGTGATTCTGGACAGCAGCCGCCCCTACCTCGGAGACGTTCACGCTGTTCCGGGCAGTTGGTCACACCTGACCGTGCAGTTTCCTCGTGGGCTGATGCCGCTGCCGGAAAAGACGGTGCAGCGCCTGCTCACCGTCCCGATCGACGGGCGCCACGGCATGGGTGGGACTCTGGCCTGCTGGCTGACCGATCTCAACGCACGCGCCGCCGAATTCACCCCCGCCGACATGGCCACCCTCGCCTCGGTCACCTTGGACCTCCTGGCGTCCGCAATCGCCCGCTGCCTGGAAGCCGAGGGTGCCTTGAGCCCGGAAACCCGCCGGAGCGCCCTGCGAGCCCAGATCAACACGTTCGTCGAGCAGCACCTCGCCGACCCGGCCATGACTCCCCAGACGATCGCGGACGCCCACCACATCTCCCTACGCCATCTCCAGCAGCTGCTGGCCGAGGACAACACATCGCCGGCCGCCTGGATACGCCACCGCCGTCTGGAACGCTGCCGCCTCGACCTGGCCAACCCCCGCCTGAACGCCCGCCCCATCCAGGCCATCGCCGAACGCTGGGGCTTCACCAACCCGACACATTTCAGCCGCCTCTTCCGAGCCACCTACGGGATCCCACCGCGGGACTACAGGAACCTGCCGCCTCAGGCGTACGCGAATCGGCAACAACCCTGCGCAGAATGAAAAGGCCGACTGCGACAGGTCCGGTCATCCTGAGTGCAGAAATGCCAACCAGCCCGCACAAGGAGACCCATGAACATCTCGCGCATCCTGAAGACCGCCGTTCCTGCGGCCGCCGCACTCAGTCTCCTGGCCGCATCCCCCGCGGTCGCCGCCGACTACACCGGGTGCACTTCCAGGTCCTGCGGCAGTGTCTACGGCTACCGGTACAAAGCCATACCTGGATGGGACACATACGAAATTTGGATCGACAGCATGATAGTCAGGGACAAAGTAAAGGACGACGGGTCCTTCCCTGGCATAAGGATTGTGTACAACAACAGCAATGGAGCTCAGGACGTTTACCGCTGGGGTAACGACAACGGCGCCAGCCAGCAGCTTGGCGGCAAATACATGTACGACCTCAAGGATGTCTGGTTCCAGGTCTGCGACGTTGGCGGGCCGTGTACGAAGCTCTCGAGGTTCTGAGCAGGGTCGGGAGCGTGGCCTGTGTGCTTCGTTTCCAGTCCCCGTCGCTGCAAACCGAGCGGGCGGTTGCCTTGAGGTTCCCCCGCTGTACGGGTGTGGCTGATTAGCTGGTCAGGGCGGGTTGACGTGCTTTCAGGTTCACTGGTTCGGCCGCTGCCTGGTCGGCGTAGTGCCTCTCCTCGAACTCGATTGGGCTGAGGTAGCCGAGTCGTTTCTGGATGCGGCGGGGGTTGTAGAAGCCGTCGAGGTACTCGAAGAGAGCGAGGTTCGCCTCGGCCCTGGTGGCGAAGGTGCGGCCGCGGATGCACTCGGTTTTGACCAGTATCCACAGGTTCTCCGCCAGGGCGTTGTCGAACGAGTCGCCGACCGAGCCCATGGATGCCTGGATCCCTGCTCTGACCAGGCGTGTCGTGAACTTGATGGAGGTGTATTGCGTGCCGTGGTCGGCATGGTGGACGAGTTCGCCGGGAGCGACCTCGCGGCTGGCCAGGGCATATTCCAGCGACGACAGGACCAGGTCGGCGTCCGCGTGGGCGGAGGTCTCCCAGGCCACGACCCTGCGGGAGAACGCGTCGCGGATGGCCGACAGCCACAGGGGGGCCTCCCTGGTGGGGACCATGGTCAGGTCGGTGACCCACAATCGGTTCGGCGCGGGCGCCGTGAAGTCGCGTTGCACCAGGTCAGGAGCAAGATCGGCGTCCAGGTCACGGCGGGTGAAGCCCTTGCTTCCACGGGGGCTGATCCCGGCCAGACCAGCCTGGCGCATGAGCCGTTCGACTCGTTTCCTGCCGACGTGGATGCCCTCACGCCTGAGAACGGCGTGCACGCGCGGTGAGCCGTAGATCCCGCCGGATTCCTCGTGGACCTGACGGATCCTGCTCGTCAGTTCGGCGTCCTGGCGGCGCCGTGCGCACGGTACCTTCTCGGCGCGTCGCCAGCGGTAGTAGGTGGAGGAGGGGATGTTCAGTTCCCGGAGTACGGGCTCGACCCCCAGGTGCGGGTGCTCATCGTTCAGCACGGGCAGCGAAGCGCCTCCCATGTCTGAGGGCCAACGATGCCGTCCGCCGGGAGACCTTTGGAGTTCTGGAATCCCTTCACTGCCGTTCGGGTGCCCCCACCGAAAATTCCGTCGACAGCCGTGGAAAAGTTGTGCCAGGTGAGCAGTGCCTGAATCTCGCGGACCTTACTTCCCGTGTCGCCATAGTCCGTGTACGCGCTACCTCCGTAATAGCCGCAATAGAGGCCGATTGTGGACATGCTCCTGCACTGTGCGGCCGAAGCGGCCGATGTCGCTGAAGCCACCCCTGACGTGCCCGAAAAAAGGCCCGTAGCGAGAGCCGCAACCACAACACCAGTAGCGGCCTTATTGCGAATTTGCATCATTTCTCCCAGTTTCGTCTGGCCAGCTCCTCACCATGCTTCCTGCCCCGCCGACCCAGCGGTTTGAGCGAGGATAGAGGTGCGGGCTGCTTGGTGTGCCACACCAACGATGCCGAGCATGAGGCCATCCATGCTTGTCATTCCGCGCAGAGTTGTTGCCGATTCGCGCACGCCGCGCGCGGCAGGTTTCTGTAGTCCCGCGGTGGTATCCCATGGGCGGACCGGAACAAGCGGCTGAAGTGCGTCGGGTTGGTGTGAGGTTCCCCCGAGATGCGGGGAGAGGTGACAGCCGGTCAGATGGGTCTCACGAGAGGAGACCATCTGAGCCTCGGCGCAGCGCGAACGAACTCGCGCTTCCTGCGCCGGCTGCCACTGCGCTGCGCACAGGTGGTCACGGCGGGCCCTGACCAGGCAGTGCCACCGCCCGCACTCGGTTACGACGCCGGCCGCTTCCTCGGAGACTTCTTCGCAGCCGCCTTCCCGCCCGCACCCGCGCTCGTCTTCTTCGGCGCCGCCCGCTGCCCGCTGATCTCGTGTACTTCAGCCTCATCGCCGGTGTCCTCGCCGCGGCTCTTCCGGGCGGCGCGCACGCTGTCCTGCAGGGCGGACATGAGATCGACGACCTTGCCCTTGGGTTCGGCTGGTGCCCCCATCTCGGGCGGCTCCACGCCCGCGGTCTTGGCCTCGATGACAGCTTCCATCGCCTCGCGGTACTGGTCGCGATACTGGCTGATGTCGGTGCCGCTGATGGCCTCCATCAGCGCCATGGCTTCGTCGACCTCCGAGTCCGAGATGTCGACAGCCCTGGGGGCGAGTCCTTCGGCCGAGCGGGTCTCGTCCGGCCAGTGCAGGACCTGGCGGCACATCAGCCGGCTGCCCCGACGCGCCGCGTTATAGGCCGGCCGGTCGAAGCGTGCGTCGGCGCGGGCGCTCGCTCGCAGCGGGTACTCTCCGCGCAGGCGGAGGTAAGCCGCCTGCTCACGCAGGGTGAGGCGTTGGGGCTCAGCCCCAACACCTGATTGTTCCGGCTGATCTAGGACTTGTCCGGCCGATCATGTGACTGTCTCGTGTCTGGGTCGTTGATGTGGCATGGGGCGGGGTGATCTGAGCGATGCGGAGTGGGAACGGCTGCGGCCGTTCCTGCCGGTCAGCAACGGGCGTTGTGGCAGGTGGCGGGATCATCGGCAGGTGATC
>NZ_JAHLEM010000215.1 GCF_018883605.1 Streptomyces niphimycinicus
CGTCGCCCGGCGCGCCACCCCGCGCGCGCACCCGGCCTCGTCACCCGGCTGGGAGTCCCTGGGGGCCCGGCCGGGGCCCCCAGGCCGTCCCGGCCCTCGAGCTACTCCACCGGCACCAGCACCACCGGGCAGTGCGCATGGTGGAGGGCCGCGTGGGTGACCGGGCCCAGTTGCATGCCGAGGCGGGGGGTGCGCCGGTGGACGGCGAGTACCAGGACGTCCGCCGCTCGGGACGCCTCCACCAGGGCCTGGGCGGGGGCGGTGTGGGTGGTGTGCTCGCGTACCCGGATCTGCCCGAACTCCTCGCGCAGGCCGGCCACCATGCCGTAGGCCACCGTCTGTTCCCGCTCGGCGCGCAGCGCCACCACCTCGCGTGCGGGCAGCGCGTGCTCGCCCGCGAACACCCGGGGCCGCGGCCAGGCGTAGAGCACCCGCAGCCGGGCGCGGCGCCGCTTCGCCTCCTCGAAGGCGAACCGGGCCGCCGCCGCGTCCGCGCCGCTCTCCACCCCGACCAGCACCTTGCCGTGGCTCTCGGGCCCGTACTTCGTCGTCGGCCCGCCGCGTACCACCAGCAGCGGGCGCCGGGTGTGGGCGGCCAGCCGCAGCCCGACCGAGCCGAGCAGCAGTCCGGTGAAACCGCCGAGCCCCCGGGTGCCGATGACGATCAGCGCGGCGTCCCCGCCGATCCGCAGCAGTTCGGGCACCGCGTCCTGCGCCGTCAGGGTGGGCACGATCCGCAGCTCCGGATCCTGCTCCTGGGCCCGCGACACGGCCAGCCGCAGCACGGTCCTGGCGATCTCCACCGCGGGTCGCCGGGGTTCGCTGTCCGGGTCGAAGGCGAGCGGGTCGGTCCGCGCCCACGGCCAGGCGTGCACGATCTCCAGCGTGGCGTGACGGCGCCGCGCCTCGGCGACCGCCCCGTCCAGCGCGGCCCAGGCGCTGTCCGAGCCGTCCAGGCCCACCACCACCCGGCCGTCCCGCACCGGCTTGGCCGGGTGGGTCATCGCCGCGCACCTCCCCGGCCGGCGGAGTCGTCGATCAGATAGGTGAGCCGGTCGACCACGGCCACCACGCCGTCCACCTGTCCGGTCATCCGGACCGCGATGGGGATCTCGCTGTGCCGGTCCAGTTGCCCCTCCAGCCGTACGATCCCGTCGGTCACGGTGACGGCGACGGACTGCGGGCCCAGCCACAGCGAGCGGACCAGCACCTCGTCGATCACCTCGGCACGGATCTCGTCGTCCGGGCGCAGGAAGACCCGCAGCAGATCCCGGCGGGTGACGATGCCGATCAGCCGCTCCTCCTCGTCGACGACGGGGAGCCGCTCGACGCGATGGCGGTCCATCGCGCGGGCCGCGTCCACGATGCTGTCCTGGGGGCGCACGGTGACCGCGGGGCGCGACATCAGTTGCCCGGCCGTCGGGGCGGGCTCGCTGAGATCGGTCCCAGTGATCATGCCGACCACCTTGTCGTCGTCGTCCACCACGGGCAGCCCGTTGAAGCGGTGCCGGGAGAGCAGCGCACCGACCTCGTCGAACGAGGTCATGGAACTCACCCGGACGACGTCGTCGGTCATCACGTTGCCGATCTTGCGGTGCTTCATCCGTGCCTCCCCGGTCGGTCCCAGCGTCGGACGGCGCCCCGCTCGCCCTCTTGGGCTGCCCGGGGTCCGATGCGGACCGTTCGGCCCGCATGGGCACCCTGGGCCGAACGACCCCCGGTGGGGCCGAAACGCCCCTCGCGCCGGATCCCGCACGGCCGCGAGGGTGAAGAGGCGTCGGCACAGTGCGGCCGCCGCGCGGAAGGTGGTGGAAACGGTGGAGACGGCGGACCTCCCCCTCGTCGTGGGCGTCGACGGCTCGCACTACAGCCTTCAGGCCGTGGACTGGGCGGTGGCCGCGGCGGCCCGGCACGGGGTGCCGCTGCGGCTGATCCACGCCTCGCTGTGGGAGCGGTACGAGGGCACCGCCCCCGCCGCCGACCCGGCGCGCCCCTGGGAGCTGATCCGGGACGAGGAGATCGCCACCTCCGCCGCGGAGCGCGCCCGCCGGTGCGGACCCGAGGTGAAGGTCTGCGCCGAGGTCCTGCCGGAGGACCCGGTCGCCGCGCTGCTGCGCGCCGGCCGGGACGCCTCGGGCCTGGTCACCGGCTCCCGCGGCCGCGGCGAACTCGCCGCGCTGCTGCTCGGCTCGGTCAGCCTCGCGGTCGCCGCCCGTGCCTCGTGCCCGGTCACCGTCGTACGTGGCGGCGAGCCCAACCGGCGCGGCGCCTTCGGCCGGATCGTGCTCGGCGTGGGCGAGACGGCCGGCCCCTCGGCCGCGACCCGGTTCGCCTTCCGCGAGGCCGAGGTGAGCGGCCGCACCCTGGAAGCCGTACGCGCCTGGCGCGCCCCGGCCGGTGAGGTGACGGATGAACTGCTGCTGGAAGGGGACCCGGTACGTGCCCACTGGGCAGGGGCGGAGCGGACGCTGGAGCACGCCCTGCGGACCCCCGGACGGGACCACCCCGAGGTGACCGTCCACCGCGAGACGGTCGAGGGAACGGCCCGCAAGGCGCTCCTCCACGCGGCGGCCACCGCCGATCTGCTGGTCCTCGGCGCCCGCCGCGGCCACGGGCACGCTGTGGGGCTGGAGCTCGGCCGCGTCGCCCACGCGGCACTGCACCACGCGCCCTGCCCGGTGGTGATCGTGCCGGAGCGGGGCTGAACGGCGGGTGGGCGGCGCGACCGGCGGCGCCGGGTAGCGCGACCGGCGGGCGGATGACGCGACCGTTGGGCAAGGCAACCGGACACCACGAGGGCACATCACCGGAGACCGGACATCACCGGAGACCGGACATCACCGGACACCGGATATCACGAGGGAGAGAGGGAGAGAGGGCCATGCCAGACGCACCGACCACGACGGGCTCGCCGGACAGCGCGACCGGCTCACCGGAAAGCTCGACGGGCTCGCCGGACAGCGGGCTCGGCGACGACCGGATCCGCGCCCTGGACGCCCACTGGCGCGCCGCCAACTACCTCGCGGCGGGCCAGATCTATCTGCTGGCCAACCCCCTGCTGACCGAGCCGCTGCGCCCGGACCACATCAAGCCCCGGCTGCTGGGCCACTGGGGCACCTCACCCGGCCTCAACCTCGTCCACACCCACCTGAACCGCGTCATCAAGGACCGCGACCTGGATGCCATCTGCGTCTGGGGCCCCGGCCACGGCGGCCCCGCGGTGCTCGCCGGTTCCTGGCTGGACGGCAGCTACTCCGAGATCTATCCGGATGTCAGCCGGGACGCGGCGGGCATGGCCCGGCTCTTCCGGCAGTTCTCCTTCCCCGGCGGGGTGCCCAGCCATGTCGCACCCGAGACCCCCGGCTCGATCCACGAGGGCGGTGAGCTCGGCTATTCCCTCGCCCACGCCTACGGGGCCGCGCTGGACAACCCCGGACTGCTGGTCGCCTGCGTCATCGGCGACGGCGAGGCGGAGACCGGTCCGCTGGCCGGCTCCTGGCACGCGAACAAGTTCCTGGACCCCGTCCACGACGGTGCCGTGCTGCCGATCCTCCATCTCAACGGGTACAAGATCGCCAACCCCACGGTCCTGGCCCGGCTGCCCGGGCCCGAACTCGACGAGCTGCTGCGCGGCTACGGCCATGAGCCGATCCACGTCACCGGGGACGAACCGCTCGCGGTGCACCGAGCCATGGCGTACGCCCTGGACGAGGCCCTGGACCGGATCGCCCTGCTCCAGCGCACCGCCCGCGAGGAACGCACCGCCCGCGACGAGCGCACCGCCCGGGAGGAACGCACCGCCCGCCAGGAGCGCACCGCCGGGCGGCCGCGCTGGCCGGTGATCGTGCTCCGTACGCCCAAGGGCTGGACCGGGCCCGAGGCGGTCGACGGGCTCCCCGTGGAGGGCACCTGGCGCGCCCATCAGGTCCCGCTGCCGGGCGTCCGGGAGAACCCGGAGCATCTGCGGCAACTGGAGCGCTGGTTGCGTTCGTACCGTCCCGAGGAGCTCTTCGACGCCGACGGGCGGCCCCGGCCGCCGCTCCTGGCCGAGGTCCCGGAGGGCGACCGCCGACTGGGCGCCAATCCGCACGCCAACGGCGGGCGGCTGCTGCGCTCGCTGCCGCTGCCCGCCCTGGAGCGGTACGCGGTCCCCGTGGACAAGCCCGGTGCGACCCTCCACGAGCCGACCCGGGTCCTCGGCGGGCTGCTGGAGAGGGTCATGGCGGACACCGCCGCCCGCCGCGACTTCCGGGTGGTCGGCCCCGACGAGACCGCCTCCAACCGGCTGGAGGGCCTCTTCCGCGCCACCGGCAAGGCGTGGCAGGAGGCCGTCCTGCCCACCGATGAGCACCTCAGCCGCAGCGGCCGGGTCATGGAGATCCTCTCCGAGCATCTCTGCCAGGGCTGGCTGGAGGGCTATCTGCTCACCGGGCGGCATGGCCTCTTCTCCTGTTACGAGGCGTTCGTGCACATCGTCGACTCCATGGTCAACCAGCACATCAAATGGCTGAAGGTGTCCCGCTCACTGCCGTGGCGGCGCCCCGTGGCCTCCCTCAACTATCTGCTGACCTCGCACGTATGGCGCCAGGACCACAACGGCTTCTCGCACCAGGACCCCGGTTTTGTCGACCATGTGCTCAACAAGAGCCCGGAAGTGGTGCGGGTCTATCTGCCGCCGGACACCAACACCCTGCTCAGCGTGGCCGACCATGTCCTGCGCACCCGCGACTACGTCAATGTCGTCGTCGCGGGCAAACAGCCCTGCTTCGACTGGCTCGATCTCGACCAGGCACGCGCCCACTGCGCCCGCGGCGCCGGGACCTGGGACTGGGCCGGAACCGAGAACGGTGCGGGGGAGCCGGATGTGGTGCTGGCCGGCGCGGGTGACGTGCCCACCCAGGAGGTGGTCGCGGCCGCCGGGATCCTCCG
The DNA here is from genome assembly GCF_018883605.1 of Streptomyces niphimycinicus. Classification (GTDB taxonomy): domain Bacteria; phylum Actinomycetota; class Actinomycetes; order Streptomycetales; family Streptomycetaceae; genus Streptomyces; species Streptomyces niphimycinicus. The sequence continues at coordinate 4,930 of NZ_JAHLEM010000215.1, forward strand.
CCGCCATCTGCCCGATGTGGCCGTGCGCGTGGTCAACGTCGTCGACATGACCCGGCTGCTGCCGAAGGAGGAGCATCCGCACGGGATGCCGGACCATGAGTTCGACGCCCTGTTCACCCGCGACCGGCCGGTCATCTTCGCCTACCACGGGTATCCGTGGCTGGTGCACCGGCTGTCCTACCGCCGGGCCGTCCACCCGCATCTGCATGTGCGCGGCTATAAGGAGATGGGCACCACGACCACACCGTTCGACATGGTGGTCCGCAACGACATGGACCGCTTCCGGCTGGTGATGGACGTCATCGACCGGACCCCGGGGCTCGCGGCGCGCGCCGTGGCCGTACGGCAGCGGATGCAGGACGCCCGCACCCGCCACCACGCCTGGATCCGCGAGCACGGCACCGATATGCCCGAGGTCGCCGAATGGTCCTGGACCGGCTGAGGACCGGCCCGGACGCTCCCGCCCGGCGGGCCGACGGCCTCACCGGGCGGGCCGACGGCCTCACCCCTCGGATCGACGGGCTCACCCGGTGGGGAAGTAGCCGTCCAGATAGGCGTTGCGGAACTTCCCCGCCGGGTCGTGCTCGGCCAGCAGCCGCGCGAAGTCGGCGGCCCGGTCGTACGAGGAGCGGATCCGCTCGGGGGCGGCCGTCGTCAGCTTGCCCCAGTGCGGCCGCGCGCCCAGCGGCAGCAGCGCCTCCTCCATCGCGGCCACCACCCCGATCACCGCGTCATGGTCGGGGACCCAGGTGAAGTGGAACGCGACGCTGTCCCGGCCGTACGCGGGGCTCAGCCACAACTCGTCCGCCGCGACCGTACGGACCTCGGACACCTGCACCACGGGCGCGATCCGGTCGCCGAGGCCGCGCAGTGCGGCGAACGCCGCCGAGGCGGACTCGCGCGGCAGCAGCAGCTCCGACTGGAGCTCATCGCCGTTGCTGGGGGTGAAGTCCGGGCGGAAGTGCGGCAGCCGCTCATGCCACGGCCCCGGCGCGCCCAACTGCTCGGTGCAGTGCAGCGGCGGCATCGCGGGCACCGGATGGTGGTGGCGGTCGGCCGGGACGGCCCCCAGCCACGGCTGCCCGGGCTCCGGGGGGTCGGGCAGATCGGTGCGGCACTTCAGCCACACCACCCCCTCGCCCGAGTGCCAGTCGGTGAAGACGCTGACGCTGTAGGCGGCGCCGAAGATCTCCTCGAAGCTGTCGTCCAGCCGGTCCAGCGGAAGCCCGGTCCACACCCACTGGGCCACGTCGTAGGTGGGCTCGATGTCCAGCGTCATGGCGGTGACGACGCCCAGTCCGCCGAGGCCGACCACGGCCCCGTTCAGCCGGTCCCGGTCCTCGTCCCGGCTTATCCGGGTCAACTCGCCGTCGGGGCCGACGATCTCCAGCCCCGTGACCGCCGCCGCCAGACACTGCTGGGCGCTCCCCGAGCCATGCGTGGCGGTGGCACAGGCTCCCGCGACCGTGATGTGCGGCAGCGAGGCGAGGTTGGCCAGGGCCAGGCCCTCCGTGTGCAGGGCCTGGGCCACCTGGGCGTAGCGCATGCCCGCCCCGATGGTCGCGGTGCGCTTGCCGGGGTCGATCTCCACCCGGTGCGGCAGCCGGTCCAGGTTCACCAGATCGCCCTCGGTGTCGGCGATGCGGTTGAAGGAGTGGCCCGTGCCGAGCACCCGCACCTGGTCGGCGGAGCGGACGATCCGCCGCAGCTCGTCGACGGTGTCCGGGTGGTGCAGCCGGGCGGCGGAGAAGGTGATGTTCCCGGCCCAGTTCGTGGGGGCGTGGGTGATCGGCATCCGTGTCGTCCTGTTTCCGCTGGAGGGCGATGGGTGATGGTGTCCTGACCTTGGTACAGGGCCGCACCCTGATCCGTACAGACCGGGTTTCGCCGTCCCCGACCTGTCCCCGACCCTGTCTCTGACCTGTCCATGACCTCCTGTCCGTGCCCGTCGACGATTCGCTTCCGCGACCCGTCCATGGCCGCCCACGACCATCCAAGACCGTCCATGCCCCGTACGGCCCAGCAGGACGGGCCGCCGCGCCGCCGCGCGCCCAGGATGGGCGCATGACTGACCCGAAGGCTGCCCCGGAGGCGAACCACCCGAGGTCGGCACTGATCGGCGAGCTCTGCGCGGAGTTCGCGGGCACCATGGTGCTGATCCTCTTCGGCTGCGGCGTCGTGGCCCAGGTCGTGGCCGGTGGCGCGCTCACCAAGCCCCCGGGCGGTCTCGGCGCCCATGACTCCATCGCCTGGGCCTGGGGTCTGGGCGTCACCCTCGGTGTGTATGTGGCGGCGCGGCTCAGCGGGGCCCATATCAACCCGGCGGTCACCGTCTCCCTGGCGGCCTTCAAGGGCTTCCCCTGGAACAAGGTCCTGCCCTACGTGGGGGCCCAGACGCTCGGCGCCTTCGTCGGGGCGCTGCTGGTGCGCTGGAACTACACCGAGGCGCTGGGCCACGCCGACCCGGGGCACACCTTCAAGACCCAGTTCGTCTTCTCCACCCTCCCCGGCAACGGCGTCCTTCCGGTCAGCGAATGGGGCGCGCTGCGCGACCAGATCATCGGCACCGCGATCCTGGTGCTGCTCATCTTCGCCGTCACCGATCTGCTGAACTCGGCCCCCAAGGCCAATCTGGGGCCGCTCATCATCGGTCTGATCGTGGTCGCGATCGGCATGGCGTGGGGTGCCGACGCGGGGTACGCCATCAACCCGGCGCGTGACTTCGGCCCCCGGCTGGCCAGCTTCCTCACCGGCTATGAGAGCGCCTGGCGGGACCAGTACGGGGACATCTACTTCTGGGTGCCGATCGTGGGCCCGCTGGTCGGCGGGCTGATCGGCGCCGCCCTCTACCAGGTCCTGATCACTCGCTACCTCCCGGTGGCCACACCGGAGGTGGGCCGCACCCCCACCCCCGAGTAGCCGATCCGGGCCGGACCCCACCCACGAGAGGCGGCAGCATGCCGGAATTCGTCGGTGCGGTGGACCAGGGAACCACCAGCACCCGCTTCATGATCTTCAACCACGACGGCGACGAGGTGGCTCGGTACCAGTTGGAGCACCGCCAGATCCTGCCGCGCGCGGGGTGGGTCGAGCACGATCCGGTGGAGATCTACGAGCGCACCAACTCCGTGATGCAGAACGCCCTCCGCGCGGGCGGCCTCTCGCCCGCCGACCTGGCCGCGATCGGCATCACCAATCAGCGCGAGACCACGGTGATCTGGGATCCGCGCAACGGCCGCCCGTACTACAACGCCATCGTCTGGCAGGACACCCGCACCGACACCATCGCCGCCGCCCTCGAACGGGACGGCCGTGGCGAGATCATCCGCCGCAAGGCGGGGCTGCCGCCCGCCACCTATTTCTCCGGCGGCAAGATCAAATGGATTCTGGAGAACGTCGAGGGCGTCCGCGAGGCCGCCGAGCGCGGCCACGCCCTCTTCGGCAACACCGACGCCTGGGTGCTGTGGAACCTCACCGGCGGCCCCGGCGCCGGCATCCACGCCACCGATGTCACCAACGCCAGCCGCACCATGCTGATGAATCTGGAGACGCTGGACTGGGACGACGAACTGCTGGAGATCTTCGGCATTCCGCGCGCGATGCTGCCGACGATCAACCCCTCCTCCCACCCCGAGGCGTTCGGCAAGGCCCGCACCTCCCGCCCGCTGCGCACCGCCACCCCCATCACCGGCGTCCTCGGCGACCAGCAGGCGGCCACGGTCGGCCAGGTCTGCTTCGCCCCCGGCGAGGCCAAGAACACCTATGGCACCGGTAACTTCCTGCTGCTCAACACCGGAGCGGAGCTGATCCGCTCGACCAGCGGGCTGCTCACGACCGTGGCGTACCAGTTCGGCGACAGCCCTCCCGTCTACGCCCTGGAGGGCTCGATCGCCGTCACCGGCTCGGCCGTCCAGTGGCTGCGCGACCAGATGAAGATGATCGACGACGCCCCCGGGAGCGAGCGGCTCGCCCGCACCGTCGAGGACAACGGCGGGGTGTACTTCGTGCCCGCGTTCTCCGGGCTCTTCGCCCCGTACTGGCGCTCCGACGCCCGGGGCGCGATCGTCGGCCTCACCCGCTACAACACCAATGGCCATATCGCCCGGGCCACCCTGGAGGCCATCTGCTACCAGAGCCGGGACGTGGTCGAGGCCATGGAGCGGGACGCCGACATCCACCTGGACGTCCTGCGGGTGGACGGCGGGGTCACCGACAACGAGCTGTGCATGCAGATCCAGGCCGATGTGCTGGGCGTACCGGTCAGCCGCCCCGTCATCGCCGAGACCACCGCCCTGGGCGCCGCCTACGCCGCGGGGCTGGCCACGGGTTTCTGGCGGGACACCGATGAGCTGCGCTCCCACTGGAGCGAGTCCAGGCGGTGGGAGCCCCAGTGGGACCAGAAGGCCAGGGAGGAGGGGTACGCGGGCTGGAAGAAGGCCGTCCGGCGCACCCTGGACTGGATCACGGTCGAGTAGGCCCGGATCACGGGACCCGGTTGCGCCGGGCGTCCGACGGCGTTTCGCTGGAAGTACCCGGTGGTGGCCGAGACACCCGGGGACGCCTCGCGGGCGACACCGGCTTCTGTCTCACCGTCAACCCCGGTTTCACGGGCGGTGCCTACGGCTCTCCCCGGGCGAGAGTGTGGCCGCCTACGGCGCGGGCCGGACCGTACCGGCGGCGAGGGCACCGACAAGGGCATCGACGCGATGGCCGGCTTCGTGGTCTCGCATGAACTCCCGTTGGCCCGGGCCCCGCATCCGGTGCTCGCGACCTGACGTCACTTAATAGGGTGAAATGCACCATACTTGTCCATATGCATCCGAACGGCTGTCTTGCTCAGCTCTGGGAGGAGGAGCGATCATGAAGAACGCCCGGGTGGCGCTGGCCTTCGTCAGCGGCTATCTCTTCGGGCGCGGCCACAGGGGGACCCTGGTCCTCGGCCTCGCCGGTCTCGCCGCGGGCAAACGGCTCTCCGGTATGAGCCCACCGGGCGCCCAGGCACTGAAGTCCTCCGAACTCGGCAAGCTGGGACAGGAGATCGGCAGCCGGCTGGTCTCCGCGGGCCGGGAGGCGGCCATGTCGGCGGCCAGTAACCGCATCGACGCCCTGAGCGACCGGCTGGAGCACCGCGCCGCGGTGCTGCGCGCCGGCGGCGCGGGGGGCGGGGAGCCGGCGGCCGGGGAGCACGGGGAGCCGGACGACCACGAGGAGCGCGAGCCGCGCGAACGCACCGGCAATCAGCAGCGCGGGCCGGCCGACCGTCCGGCACCGGCTAGGAAGCGGACCGGTTCCGAAGGACCCGCGCGGCGAAGCCAGAGGTGAGGGCCATGGCTGAGGAAAACCCCAAGGGACGGACCGGCGGGCGCGGCGAGCTGCCCACCGACCGCCTGGTGAAGGAAGCACAGGGCCTGCTGATGGCGCTGGGCGAAAGGGCTCTGGAATCGGTCACCCACCTGGGAGCAAACCCCGGGATGGGCGGCGCGCTGAAGGGCGGGCTGAAGGGCGGGCTGGAACAGGTCAAGGACAAGGTCGTCGACACGGCCAAGGACCAGGTCAAGGACCAGGTCAAGGAAAAGGTCGTCGACAAGGCCAAGAGCTTCGTCCCGGGCCTCGGCGGTGGTGGCGACGGTGGCGGCAAGGGCGGCAAGAAGCTCAAGGTCACCAACATCGTGGAGCAGATCGACGTGGGCGCGCCCCTCTCCCTCACCTACAACCTCTGGACGGAGTGGGAGAACTTCCCCTCGTACATGAAGAAGGTCGAGGACGTCCAGAACCAGGGCGATGAGGAGAGCGAGGACGAGGACGAGCCCGGGACGGAATCCGAGTGGAAGGCCCAGGTCTTCTGGTCGCACCGCAAGTGGCGGGCAGAGATCGTCGAGCAGGTGCCCGACAAGCGGATCATCTGGACGTCACGGGCCGACAAGGGCCATGTGGACGGCACGATCACCTTCCATGAGCTGGCCCCCGAGCTCACCCGGATCCTGTTCGTCCTGGAGTACTGGCCGCAGGGCTTCATGGAGCGCACCGGCAACCTCTGGCGTGCCCAGGGCCGCCGGGTGCGTCTGGAGTTGAAGCACTTCCGCCGTCATCTCATGCGCGAGGTGCTGCTCAACCCCGACGAGGTGGTGGGCTGGCGCGGTGTGGTGCGCGACGGCGAGATCGTGGAGGGGGACGAGCGAGAGGAGGGGGAGGGCGAGGAAGGCGAGGGGCGCGACGAGTACGACGAGGAGGAAGAGCCCGAGGAGCCCGAGGAATACGAGGACGAGGAGCCCCGGGACGAAGACGAGGAGGAGTACGAGGACGAGGAGCCCGTACGGCGCCGTGCGCGACGCTGACGGACCCCGCCCCGGGAACGGGTGAGCGCGGTGACCGTAGCACGCCAGCAGCAGAGCCAGTATCTGGACCGGGCGAGTTCCAGCGCCCTGGTCGACGTGGTCGACCTGATCCTGGACAAGGGCCTGGTCATCGATGTGTATGTGCGGGTGTCCCTGGTGGGCATCGAGCTTGTGACCATCGACGCCCGGATCGTCGTCGCCAGCGTGGACACATATCTGCGGTTCGCGGAGGCGACCAACCGCCTCGACCTCGCCCGCAGCGGCACCGAGACCCACGGCCTGCCCGGCCTCATGGACGACCTCCGGGAGGGCGGCGGCAAGAAGAAGACCAAGGGCGCCCTGGAAGGCGTCAAGGAATCGGTCTCGGATCTGCTGCACGACGATGACGACGAGGACCGGGAGCCCGAGCCCGAGGAGCGGGAGAGGCACCGGCGTACGAGGGGTTCCACCAGCCACAGGGAGCGCGAGCGGTGATGATGGCCGAGGACGCACGTGCCTGCTATGTCTACGGGGTCGTCACGGGCGACCGGACCGATGAGGCGGTCAAGGACCTGCCCGCCGTCGGGGATCCGGAGGCCCCGGTGACCCTGGTCCGCCACCGCGGTCAGGCCGCGGTGGTCAGCGAGGTGCCCGTCGGCAAGCCGCTGGGCACCCCCGAGGATCTGCGCAGCCATGCCAAGGTGCTGGACAGCCTGGCCGAGCAGGGCCCACCGGTGCTGCCGTTCCGCTTCGGCACCGTGGTGCGCGACACCGCGGCGGTGACCGACGAGCTGCTGGCCGAGGGGCATGACGACTTCGCCCGCGGCCTCGACCGGCTCCGCGGCCGCTCGCAGCTCACCGTGCGGGCCCGGTATGAGCAGGACGCGGTCCTGCGCGAGGTGGTGACCGAACAGCCCGAGGCCAGACGGCTCCGCGAGGAGCTGCGGGGACTGCCGGAGGAGGAGGGGTACGAGCAGCGGATCCAGCTCGGCCGGCTCGTCCTGGACACCATCGACGCGAAGCGGAGCGTGGACGCGCTGGAGCTCGACCGGCGGCTGGGGCCGTACGCACTGGCCTCGGTGTCACAGGAGGCGGCGTCCGCCGAAGGGCTGGCCAACGCCTCGTTCCTGGTGGAGGACGCGAAGCGGCAGGCGTTCGAGGAGGCGGCCGAGGAGCTGGCCGAGCACTGGCACGGCCGGGTCCGGCTGCGGCTGATCGGCCCGCTGGCGCCGTACGACTTCGTGGCGGACGCGACGATCGAAGGACCCGAAGGAAAGGAAGGCGACGAATAGCCATGGGACTGTTCACCGGCCTGGCCACGCTGCCGCTGGCCCCGGTGCGAGGTGTCGTCTGGGTCGCCGAGCGGCTCCATGACGAGGCCCATCGGCAGCTCTACGACCCCGAGGTGATCAAGCAGCGGCTGGAGGAGGTCGCGGAGGCCCGGGAGCGCGGAGAGCTCACCGAGGAGGAGGCGGCCCGCGAGGAGGACGAGCTGGTTCGCAGGCTGATGTCCCAGGGGCCGCCCGGCGGGGGCCTGGAGGTATGAGCCGTGCCCCCTGAGGAACGGCCTCGCGAGGAGGGGCACCGCGAGGAGCGCCACGACGACGAGCGCCGCCACGAGGAGCGCCATCGCGAGGAGCGCAGCCGTGAGGAGCGCAGCCGTGAGGAGCGGTCGCGCACCCGGCCCCGTGCGGAACGGGACCGGCATGAGCAGGACCATGAGCGGGAGCGGCCCCGCCGTCCCGCCCTCGACGCCCGCGACGCCGCGCGGAGTGCGGCCCGCCATGTGGAGGGGCTGACCGGACGGCCCGCGGAGGGCGTCACCTCCCTGGAGCGCGGGAAGGACGGCTGGGTCATCGGCATCGAGGTCGTCGAGACCCGCCGGATACCGGACTCCACCGACATCCTCGCCGAGTACCAGGTCGAGCTGGACGACAGCGGCGAACTCGCCTCCTACCGCCGTACCGAGCGCCACTACCGGGGCAGGGGGGATGACCGGGCATGAACCAGAGCTCCGACTGGAACGCGCCGGTCCGGCGCACCGGCGGCGCACGCGAACCGGCCCGGCGCGGCGCCGAGCCCTCCAGCCTGGCCGACATCCTGGAGCGGGTGCTCGACAAGGGCATCGTCATCGCCGGTGACATCCAGATCAATCTGCTGGACATCGAACTGCTGACGATCAAGATCCGGCTGCTGGTCGCCTCCGTGGACCGGGCCAAGGAGATGGGCATCGACTGGTGGGAGCACGACCCCACGCTCTCCTCCGGCGCCCGGGACGTCCTGGAGGAGAACGAGCGGCTGCGGCGGCGCGTCGGCGAGCTGGAGGAGGGCCCCGGCGCGCACGAGGTGGACCGCGGCGCGGAGCGGGAGGAGGAACGGTGACCGATTCCCTCGCCACCTGGCTGTACGCGGTGATGGCCGTCCCCGAGGACAGCACCCCGCCACCGGGGCTCACCGGCGTGGCGGACGAGCCGGTGCGCCTGGTGGAGCAGGCGGGTCTGGCCGCCGTCGTGGGCTCCGTACCGCTGGAGGAGTTCGACGAGGACGCGCTGCGCGGCCATCTGGAGGACCTGGAGTGGCTGGAGCGCACGGCCCGCGCCCACCACCGGGTGATCAACGGCGCGGCCCGCCAGGGTCAGGTCATCCCGCTGCGCTTCGCCACGCTCTACCACGACGACGACCGGGTCCGCGCGATGCTCCAGGAGCGCCGGGAGGACTTCACCGCCACGCTGCGGCGGGTGGCGGACCGCACCGAGTGGGGCGTCAAGGCGTATGTCGACCCCAGGTCCTTCCTGCCCGACCCGGACGAGCCCGCGGGCGGCGAGGACAGCCCCGGCACCGCCTATCTGCTGCGCCGCCGGGCCCAGCGGCAGGACCAGGAGACCGCGCATCTGCGGGCGACCGAGCGGGCGGAGGAGATCCACGCCTCCCTCGCCGCGCTGGCGGTGGCGACGGCCGCCCATCCACCGCAGGACACCGCGCTGGCCGCGTACGAGGGATGGATGGTGCTGAACAACTCCTATCTGGTGCCCGACGGCCTCACCGAGGAGTTCACCGCCCTGGTGACCACGCTGGGGGAGCGCTACCCCGCCGTCACCCTGGAGGTCAGCGGCCCCTGGCCGCCGTACTCCTTCACCGCTCCGCCGAAGCGGGAAGCCCAGGAAGGCCAGGAAGGCCAGGCAGGAGAAGCAGGAGAGGCCCGGCCGGAGGAGGCGCCGTCGTGACCCGCGCGATCGAGCGCAGGGAGGTGGCCCTGGTCGACCTGCTCGACCGGGTGCTCGCCGGAGGCGTGGTGATCGCCGGGGAGATCACCCTGACCATCGCCGATATCGACCTGGTGCGGATCTCCCTGCGCGCCCTGATCGCCTCCGTACGGGTGGAGAACGAGGAGGAGGAACGAGGAGGAACGAGGAGGAAGGGAGGGGGTCCGCCATGACGGCTGACCGCGCTCCCCGGCCCGGCCGGCGGATCGAGGTGGACGAGGAGTCGGTCCGCAAGAGCCTGGCCGGTCTGGTGCTCACCATCGTCGAGCTGCTGCGGCAGCTCATGGAGCGGCAGGCGCTGCGCCGCGTCGAGCAGGGCGGCATCAGCGATGAACAGGTGGAGAAGCTCGGGCTGACGCTGATGGCCCTGGAGCAGAACATGGCCGAGCTGCGGGAGCACTTCGGGCTGACCGAGGACGACCTCAACCTGGATCTGGGCCCGCTGGGCCCCCTGCTGCCCCGCGACTGACGCACCCCTCGGCCGGGCCCCGGTCACCCCGGGCGTCGGCCCCGGCCATCCCAGGCCCCTGACCTGGGGGTCCGGCGCGGATTCGCGAGACACCCCGGCCGGGCCCGGCACCCGCCGAGTAATGTGCGGGTGTGGGGATCACGCTCAACCTCCAGCGCGCACGACCCGCCGATGTGTACGTCGGCCGGTCGGCGCTGGCCGAGCTCATGTCGGTGCTGCACATCATGGCCGAGCCCGACCACCACCCCGAGGCCCAGCGCTGGACGCACCGGCTCGGGACGGCGATCTCCCCCTCCCTCGCCCATGAGATGAGCGCCCTGTCCCCGCTGTGGGCCCGGCTCCGCTGCCGGCTGCTGTTCCCACTGGGGCTCCCGCTGGACCAGCCCTTCGAGGACGAGCTGCGCCATCTGGAGAGGCTGCCGCTCGAGGAGTTCGTGGGCCTGTGCTCCCAGGGCGTGCTCGGCTTCCGCGAGGCGGTGCCCCCGGCCGGCGGCCTGCTCACCGACTCCGAGGCCGCCGAGCGCTATGTGGCCCAGTGCGAGCTGCGGTCCATCCGGCGCGGCGAACTGGCCCACGATCTGGTGGCCTCGCCCGAGGGGCTGCGCGGCCGGCTCCTGTGCTTCCTCGACTCCTGCCACGAGGCGTTCTTCGCCTCCGAGTGGCGCACGGTCCGCGACCGGCTGGAGTCGGCCGCCGCCCGGGTCCGCGGCGACATCCGGCGGCGGGGTCTGGCCGAGGTGCTGGCCGGGCTCAGCCCCACCGCGGTGGTCTCCCGGGGCGGGGAGCGGGTGCGCTACGACAAGCTGGCCGTCGCCGAGATCGAGATCGGCCCGCGCCCGCTCTTCCTGCTCCCCTCCGTCCATGTCTGGCCGCATCTGACCGTCAAGGACGAGGAGTCCCACCCCGTGGTGCTCCAGTTCGCCGCCCGGGAGGACCGGACGGCCGATCAGCTCACCCAGGCGGAGCTGCGGGCCCGGATGTCCGCACTGGCGTCCCTGGGCCGGATGGAGGTCTGCCGCCATCTGCTGGGCGAGCCCATCACCACCTCCGAACTGGCCCAGCGGATGGGGCTCGCCGATACGCAGGTCTCCCGCACCCTGCGCCAGCTCAGGGACGCCGGGCTCATCGAGTCCGAGCGCGAGGGCAAGTACGTCTACCACCGGCTGGCCACCAGCACCCTGCTCCGGCTGGGGCAGGACGTGCTGGCGACCATCATGCGGTGACGGCCGGGCCACCGCGGCCCGTCAGCCCGGCCGGGTCCACAGCAGCACGGCCGAGGGGCGCTCCGCGTCCATATGGACGCGGTTGGTCGCGACCACCTTGCGGCGGCTCACCGCCTCCGGCACCCCGGTATTGGAATTGACGTCGAACCGGGGGAAGTCGCTGGAGGAGATGTCCACCCGCAGCCGGTGCCCGGCCTCGAAGCGGTTGGCCGTGTCCGGCGCCGGGATCTCGATCTCGTAGACCTCGCCCGGCTCCAGCGGCTCCGGGCGCTCGAACGACTCATGGAAGCGGCAGCGGAAGATGCCCTCGGTGAGGTTCATCGCGAAGCCGTGCGGATAGTCCTCGTTCGGCGGATGCACATCGACCAGCTTCACCGTGAAGTCGGTGTCCGGCGCGGAGGAGGAGATGAACAGCCGCGCCGTGACCGGCCCGGCCACCTCCAGCGGCTCCGCCAGCGGCGGGGTGGCGAGCGAGATCACATCGGGCCGGGAGTTCAGCGGCAGATACGGCGGGCGGGCACCGTAGAACCGCTCGTCCGGCACCTGGTCGAAGGCGCCGCCCACCATCACCGGCTCACCCGAGGTGACCTGGCCGCCCAGCGTCGGCACCGGGTCGTTGGGGTCGAAGTCGTACTCCACCCAGGCCCGTGTCGCGGCCGGTCGCTCCGCGCTCAGCTCGCCCGAGGTGTGGCAGTAGAACGCCGTCTCCCGGGTCCCGGCCGGGGGCCACTGGGTGTCGGTGTGCCACCGGCCGCCGTGCCGCATCCGCCCGGCCTCGTCCCGCCGGCCGTCCCCGCCGCCCATCAGGAAGTACCGCACCCGCGGGATCGACTCGGGATCGCCGCCCCCCAGCACCGCGTCGAACCAGCGCTGCCGGAAGGACAGATACGAGGTGTCCACATTGCCGCTGAAGGTCGCGGCGGGCCCGAAGTCCACATCACCGGCGAAGGTGACACAGCGCAGCCCGTGCTTCCACGGGCCCATCACCAGATACGCCGGGGACCGCTTGAGACGGCCCATGGCGGTGAAGTTCTCGATGGTGGAGCGCACATACGGGTCGTACCAGCTCGACATGTGCAGGCTCGGCACGTCCGGGAAGCGGTCGTAGTGGCCGCGCCCGTAGATGGCCGGCTGGCGCCAGTACGCCCCGAAGGCGTCATGCCGCCACTGGTCGAGCAGATAGCGCTCGTAACTCCCCACCTGACGCAGCGGGGAGACACCGGTGCGCCACGGCAGCACGGTGAACCAGTCGCGCAGATCCGTCCCCGCGAACGCCTTGCGCACCAGCGGGTCCCGCTCCGCCTCCGGGCTCTCCTCACCGTGCCGGAAGGCCCAGGTGATCTGCTTGAGCTCGAAGGCGCCGCCCATCCGCATCCCGGCCTCGTAGGCGCTGGCGAAGCCGCCGGAGTCCATGAACATCGCGGCCAGGCCGGTGGGGGACTCGGCCGCGGCCGCCGTCTGGGCGTGGGCCGAGTAGGACACCCCCATCATGGCCACCCGGCCGTCGCACCAGGGCTGGGCGGCGATCCAGTCGATGGTGTCCGCGCCGTCCGGCCCCTCGCCCAGATACTTCACGAAGGTGCCGTCCGAGTCCCCGCGGCCCCGGCAGTCCTGCCGCACCACGTGGTACCCCGCGCGGACGAAGAACGCCGAGGTCTCCTCCGGCGTCGGTACCGGCTCGTCGTGGCGGCTGCGGTCGGAGTCGCGTTGGTCGCGGCGGCCGTAGGGGGTCCGTTCGAGGATGACCGGGCGGGGTCCGGGCCGCTCCTCGGCGGTGAACAGATCGGCGGCCAGGATAATCCCGTCCCGCGTCGGAACGCGCAGGGTGCGTCGCCATACCCGCTCGTCCAGCAGTTGGGCGGGCTCCTCCCAGGCCGCCCGCTCTCTGTCCCCGCTCGTTTCGGTCTGGCTGGTTCGTGCCATGGAAGATCTCACTGGGTCTGGGATTGCTTGGAGCCGTTGAGGGCGAGCTGGGACTGGGTGACCGTGGACAGCGGCAGCCCCCACTGGCCGAAGAGCTTGGCGTAGGTGCCCGATTCGTACATCTTCCGAAGCCCCTTGACGATCACGGAGGCGAGCCCGGTGCCCTTTTTGGCCTGGATGCCGTAGATGGCCGACGCGGCGGGCAGGTCCATCATGTCCTTGACTTCGAGCGTCTCGAAGCGGTCCCGCGCGTTCTGGCTGACCGAGGTGTTGGAGGCGCTGGGCGCGGCCACCGCGTCCACGCGCTTGCTCTGGAGCGCCAGCGAGGCGGCGGGCAGATCGGTGTAGAGCTTCGCGTCCACCGACGGCTTGCCCTTGGCGGCACACCGCTTGTTCTGCGCGGCGAGCACGTTCTGCGTTCCGGCGCCCTTCTCGACGCCGACCTTGTGCCCGCAGACCTCGAGACCGGTCCCCGGGCGGAAGGAGCCGTCCTTGAGTACCAACAGCGTCACACTGCTCTGCGCGAAGTCGGCGAAGTCGACCTCCTTCTGACGCTCGATGAAGTCGCCGGAGGGCGCGCTGAGGTCGATCCGGCCGGACTTCAGCCCCGGGATCACCGCGTCGAAGTTGGTCCGCTCCACCTTGATCTTCACATCGAGCAACGAGGAGAGCTGCGCGGCCAGTTCGGGGACCAGCCCGGTGATCTTCCCGTCGGACTCGAAGGTGACATACGGCGCGTACTCGCTGACACCCATGATCAGTGTCTTCTTGGTGTACTCCTCGGGCACCTCGGCCGCCAGCGCGCTGTCCTTGGGCTCGGGGGCGAGCGTGGCCGCCGGATGGCTCCCCTTGGCCTTGCCGTCGCCGGGAGTGTCGTCCACCGAACAGGCGGACAGGGTGAGGGTCAGGGAGGCCAGCAGGGCGCATGCGGCGACACGGGGACGGTTGCGCACGGGTGCTCCATTCCGGGAGGTGGGGGGTGGCGGATGCGGAAGAACGGGACCGGTCAGCGGCCCCAGACGGTCTCGGCGACGCGCCGTACGTTGCCCCCGGCCAGCTTGGCCACGTCCGGTTCGGAGTAGCCCCGCTCGAACAGCCACCGGATCATGTTGCCGACGGCCTCCGCGGGGTTCTCGCAGCCGCGTACATACGCGACCTCCTCGTGCGGCGGCAGTTCGGGGCCCTTGCCGTCGTGCGCGTCGTCCTTGCCGAAGAGCGGGGCGAACGTCCGGTGCCAGGCGGTGTGATCGCCGAAGTTGGTGTCCGGGCCGAAGGCCACATGGTCGATGCCGACCAGATCGATACAGCGCTCGATGTGCTCCATCACCGAGTCCAGGCTGTGCCGGGGGTGCTGGGCGGTGATGGTCGTATGCGGCGCCGCCTCGACGCCGATGAACCCGCCGGACCCGGCGCAGGCCCGGATCACATCGTCCGGCTTCATCCGCGGGGTGGGCCACAGCGCCCGGGACCCGGCATGGGTGATCACCACGGGCGCCGAGGAGCGGCGCACGGCGTCCAGGGCCGTCGCGTCCCCGCTGTGCGAGACATCGACGATGATCCCGAGGTCGTTCATCCGGCGCAGCGCCCGGCGGCCGAGCAGGGTCAGACCGGTGTCACCGGTGTCGGCGAGCCCCGAACCGAGCTGATTGCTCTCGCTGTAGACCAGGCCGAGCAGGCGGACGCCCAGACCGTAGAGCAGATCGAGCCGGTCGATGTCATTGCCGATGGGGGAGGCGGACTCCAGGGTCAGCACCACCCCCACCTGATCGCCGGCCCGCGCCCGGTCGGCCTCCTCGAGCGTACGGACGGGCGCCACCAGCCGCTGATGGGCGAGGTCCGCCTGGCGCATGGCCAGATCGCCGACCGCGTCGTCCCAGTCCCAGGGGGCATGTGAGCGGATCATGCTCACCGCGGCCGGGCCGCCGTCGAAGAACAGGTCGACCCCCGAGTGGGCGATGCCCTCGTAGGGGATCGACTCGCGGCCCTGGCGGCGGTAGTCGGCGAAGTCGCCCGGATCCGCGGGGCGCAGCGAGAGATGGTCATGCGCGGAGATCACCGGATGGCGCTCCTCGAAGTCCCGCGCACGGACCTCGACCTCCTCGCTCCACTCCAGCGCGGACCCGGGGACCCGGCCGAGCGCGGGCGCCAGCTCGAAGGCGCGGAAGTCCTCCCCGGCCTCCAGGTACTGGTAGGAGCGGTAGGAGTCCCACAGCTCCAGGCGCCGGACGGTCTTGGCGGGCAGGGGTAGTTCGGCGCTCATGGGCTGACCTTCGACAGGAACGTACGGGTGCGGTCGTGTGAGGGAGTGCGCAGCAACTGGTCAGGGGCACCTTCTTCGACGATCCGGCCGTCGTCCATGAAAACGATCCGGTCAGCGATATCGGCGGCGAAGCGCATCTCATGGGTGACGACGACCAGTGTCATGCCCTCGCGGGCCAGATCCCTGATGACGCTGAGCACCTCCTGCACCATCTCGGGGTCGAGGGCGGAGGTCGGCTCGTCGAAGAGCATCACCTTGGGGCGCATTGCCAGGGCGCGGGCGATGGCCACCCGCTGCTGCTGGCCGCCGGAGAGCTTGTCCGGGAAGCTGTCCAGCTTGTGGGCGAGCCCGACCCGGGTCATCAGCTCCACGGCCCGCTTGTCGGCTTGGGACTTGGAGAGCCCGAGCACCCGGCGCGGGGCCTCCACGATGTTCTCGCGGGCGGTCAGATGCGGGAACAGATTGAAGCTCTGGAACACCAT
>NZ_JAHLEM010000216.1 GCF_018883605.1 Streptomyces niphimycinicus
TGGCCGCCGGAGAGCTTGTCCGGGAAGCTGTCCAGCTTGTGGGCGAGCCCGACCCGGGTCATCAGCTCCACGGCCCGCTTGTCGGCTTGGGACTTGGAGAGCCCGAGCACCCGGCGCGGGGCCTCCACGATGTTCTCGCGGGCGGTCAGATGCGGGAACAGATTGAAGCTCTGGAACACCATGCCCATCGCCGAGCGCTGGGCGGCCAGCTCCCGGGGGCCCAGCTCATGCAGGGTGCGGCCGCGCAACTGATAGCCGATGACGCTGCCGTCGACCACCACCACGCCCTGGTCCGGCACCTCGAGGTGATTGACGCAGCGCAGCAGCGTGCTCTTTCCGGATCCGGAGGGACCGATCAGACAGACCGTCTCACCTCGGTGGATATCCAGGGAGATGCCGTGCAACACCTCGGCGCCACGGAACGACTTACGGATCCCACGCAGGGAGACGACCGCCTGCGATTGCTTTTCCGATGCCACG
The DNA here is from genome assembly GCF_018883605.1 of Streptomyces niphimycinicus. Lineage (GTDB taxonomy): Bacteria > Actinomycetota > Actinomycetes > Streptomycetales > Streptomycetaceae > Streptomyces > Streptomyces niphimycinicus. The sequence continues at coordinate 481 of NZ_JAHLEM010000216.1, forward strand.
GTCATACCGAGTGCTCGATCCTCTTCACTTTCCCGGCCTTGTCGGCCGAAATCAGGGTGTGCCGTCCCAGCCGTCGCTCCAGGCGCTGCTGTAGAAGAGTGATGACGCCAGTGATGATCATGTACCAAATGGCGGCCACGATCAACAGCGGAACGGTCTGGAAGTTCTTGGCGTAAATGAGCTGGACCGAGTAGAGCAGGTCGGCCAGGGTGATCACGCTGACGAGGGAGGTGGCCTTGAGGAGAGATATCAGCTCATTTCCCATCGGTGGGACGATGACCCGCAGCGCCTGGGGGAGGGTGATACGGAAGAAGATCTGAGTCGGCGTCAACCCCAGCGCGGACGCCGCCTGATGCTGTCCCTCGGGCACCGCGAGCAGCCCCGAACGGATCAACTCCGCGATGTACGCGGTCTCATGGAGGGTCAGGCCGATGATCGCGGCGGTCAGCGGACCGATGACGTCGTTCGAGTCGAAGGTGATGAGACGCGGCCCCCAGGGAATGCCGAGGGACAGTGTCGGAAACAGTGCGGCGAGGTTGTACCAGAACAGCAGTTGCACCAGCATGGGAATGCTGCGGAAAACCCAGATGAACGCCGCCGCGACCGTGGACATAAGCCGGGAGTCGGCCATCCGCATAAGAGCGACCAGGGTGCCGGTAACCAGCGAGATCGCCATGGTCGCCGCGGTCATTCCAATGCTGACCCCGATGCCCTTCAGTACCCGGATTTCAAAGAAGTATTTCGCGACGGTGTTCCACTCGAAACGAGGGTTGGTGAATATCGTGGTGACCGCCATCGCGGCCAGTACCAGCACGATCGCATTGGTCACCAGAAGTCCGGGACGCCGTCGCTTCGCGCGGTTGAGCACGGTTGGCTCGGGTAGTGCATCGACGTTCGGGACTTTGGTCATGGTGTGCCTTCGGACGGTCGGGTCGCGGCAGAATTACCGCATCCTAAAACCGCACGTGCGGGCGTTCAGCAACAGTTGACACAGAACGGTCAACCGTAAACGGGGGAATGTGTCCGTCCGCCCGGAGCGGCCGAGTGGGCGGACGGACAGGCGGACGGACGGTGTCGGTGGACGGGGCTCCGCCGGGCCTACAGCGCCTTTTCGAAGGGCAGCGGGCCGATGGTCTCCGGGTCGGCCGAGATATCGAACAGCGGGGTGTAGCCGGTGGCCAGATACAGCCCGCGCGCCTCCGGCTGGCGGGGCCCGGTGGTGAGGTAGACCCGGCGGTAGCCGCGTTCGGCGGCCGACCGCTCCAACTCCGCCACCACCCGGCGGGCCAGCCCGCGCCGCCGATGGCCCGAATGCGTCCAGATCCGCTTGAGCTCCGCCGTCCGCTCGTCATACCGTCGGTACGCACCCCCGGCGACCGGCTCACCGCCCGCCAGCAGCAGAAGCAGCTCCCCGTGCGGCGGGGCGAACTCCTCGGCCGGATAGCGGTTCAGCTCACGATCGGCCGACCTGCCGTAACGGGTGGAGTACTCGTACGCCAGCTCGGCCAGCAGCGGCTCGACCCGCGGATCGTCCACCGTCACCCGGGCCACCGTCAGCCGGGGCGGGGGTTCGGCCGCGAAGGGCGCGCCGGAGCGCGGACCGGGCTGCGAGCCGTCGTCGGTGGCGGCGGTGCCGAGGAACTCCACGGACATGGGGTGACCTTTCGGGAAGCGGAGACATGGAGAGACGGGGGAGAAGCGCCCCGGAACCGGAACACGGCGGTTTGCGGGGTGATGGCGCGTCAGCCGCGGAAATGGCAGACCGGGGCCCTGGGATCGGAAGAGTCCGAGATCAGTGGAGGGCGGCCGGTGGGACGGCCCGCTGCCGGGTCAGCCGGAACAGGAGGCGGACCACACCCGACCGAAGTCGATGTGGTCGCGTGTGACCAGGGGCAGCTCAGTCCTCACCCGCATCATTCAGCCCCGCACGGGCCCGTTCCGTCAACCGCTGTCCACATGATGGCCCGTATGCGCCCCCGCCACGACAAAGCCGCCCGTATCCCCCGCCCGCGTGACGGAAGGGGGATACGGGCGGCTGTCGTCGGCCCTGGGTCAGCGGCCCGCCACCGGCTGCGGTGTGCCGGACCGCTCCGAGGGCGCCGTGAGCCGGTCCGGACCGCGGCCCGGCAGCAGCGAGGCGACCGCGAGCGCCACCAGCGCGGCGCCGCCGCCGATCACGAAGGCGGTGCGGAAGCCGTTCAGGGACGGGACCTCGGCGGGCCCGAACGCGGTAGTCATATGGGCGAGGACGACGCCCACCACGGCACTGGCGGTCGAGGTGCCGATGGACCGCATCAGGGTGTTGAGGCCGTTGGCCGCGCCCGTCTCGGACACCGGCACCGCCGACATGATCAGCGCGGGCATGGCCGAGTACGCGAGGCCGATCCCGGCGCCGATCACACACGAGATGATCACGACCTGCCAGGCGGCGTCCATCAGGAAGACGCCCATGCCGTACCCGACGGCGATCACCCCCGAGCCGAGCATCAGCGACACCTTGGGGCCCCGGGTGGCCGTGATCCGCGCCGACAGCGGTGAGATGGCCATCATCACCAGACCGGACGGGCCCAGGCACAGACCGGCGGTCATCATCGACTGGCCCAGCCCGTACCCCGTCGCCTCGGGCATCTGAAGCAGTTGCGGCAGCACCAGCGACATCCCGAACATCGCGAAGCCGATGACGATGGAGGCCAGATTGGTGAGCAGCACCTGACGCCGGACGGTGGTGCGCAGATCCACCAGCGGCCCGGTCACCCGCAGCTCCCACCGGCTCCACAGCAGCAGCACGACCACCGCGCCGCCGAACAGCCCGATGGTGGTCGCGCTGCCCCAGCCCCAGTCGGCGCCCTTGGAGATGGCCAGCAGCAGACAGAGCAGCCCGGCCGACAGCCCGATGGCGCCCACCAGGTCGAACCGCCCGCCGCCGCGCACCGGGGACTCCGGTACGAGCGCCAGCACCAGCGCGATCACCACCACGCCCAGGCTCGCCGAGACCCAGAACAGCACATGCCAGTCGGCGTGTTCGGCCAGCGCCGCGGCGCCGGGCAGACCGAGGGCACCGCCGACGCCGAGCGAGGAACTCATCAGGGCCATCGCCGAGCCGAGCCGTTCGGCGGGCAGCTCGTCCCGCATGATGCTGATGCCCAGCGGGATCACGCCCGCGGAGAAGCCCTGGAGCGCACGGCCGACGATCATGGGCGCGAGGGCGTCGGAGAGCGCGCACACCACCGATCCGACCACCAGCATCGTCAGGCTGAGCAGCAGCGTCCGCCGCTTGCCGTACATATCGCCGAGCCGCCCCAGTACGGGGGTGGCCACGGCGCCGGCGAGCAGGGTGGCGGTGATCGCCCAGGAGGCGTCCGAGGCCGAGGTGTGCAGCAGTCCCGGGAGATCGGGGATCAGCGGCACGACGAGGGTCTGCATCAGGGAGACGACGATTCCGCCGAACGCCAGGACGGCGACCACCGGTCCGGAGCGCGGCGGGTGGGCGGTCGTCGCCGCTTCGGAGGCATCGGGGGTCGGAGGTAAGGAAGTCACGGTGGTCCTTCGTCGGGGCGCGGCCGATCCACGTCAGGTGCGGCAGCAGTGTCGCATAAATTTGTGTAACTGGTACGTCAAATATAGCCGCCGCGCTCGCCCGTCGGCTCGGTGGCCACGCCGCGCGCCGGACGGCCACGAGCGGCACCCGAGTCGACTTGCGTAGCCTTGGGGCCTGGCACGACGGGGGCGAGCGAAAGGACACCGGATGGCCGGGACCGCGGAGGGGACCGTCCGCAGGGGACGTGGGCGCCCGCCCCGCCTGTCGCGCGAGCAGATCGTCCGCAGCGCCGCGGAGCTGGCGCTCCGCGAGCCGGAGGTCGCGCTCACCGTCAAGAAGGTCGCCGAGGCGGTCGGTTCCGCCCCCATGGCGCTCTACCGCTACTTCCCCGACCGCGACGATCTCCTCCAGGCCGTGGCCGACCGGGTCCTGGCCGAGACCCAGCACAAGGACCCGCCGGGGGAGACCTGGCAGGAGCGGCTGCGCTCCTGGATGCACAGCAGCCGCGACTATCTGCTGCCCCACCGTCAGTTGCTCCCCTATATGGCCGCCACCCAGCAGCCCGCCCGGATCTCCTCCCTGGTGACCCTGACCCGGATGCTGCGCCCCCTGCGGCTGACCGAGGACGATCTGGCGCTCGCGGTGACCCTCATCGGCTCCACCGTCATCGGCCACGCGGTCTACGAGACTCACCGCGGCCCCGTCTCCGCCCGCAAGCTGGACGCACTGAGCGAGGCGCTGGCCCGCTACCCCCAGGAGGAGAGGGAAGCGGTCGCTCCGCTGCTGTCGCGGCTGCCGCGGGCCCAGAGCAGGCTGTACGACGTGGTGGTGGACCGTACGATCGCCGCCATCGAGGCGCTGGCGACGGAATGACCCGCCCCGGGGCCGTCACGCCCCGGAACGGGTCATCACCATGGCCGAGCCGTGTGCCTAGGTGGTGCACTCCATGGACGCCGGGTCCGCCGCGTCGCGGATCAGCGCCTGATGGGCCCGGCGCAGCCGCTCCACATCGGGCTTGATCTCCTTGCGGTCATAGGTGAGCAGCCCGTTGAGCTCGCCCTCCACATCCGTGATCTGGGTGTAGACGGCTCCGCTGCTGCCGTTGCACGCCACCCGCTCGCGCACCTTGTCCAGCAGCTTCAGATACTCCTCGGTGTACTGGTCCTTGTCGACGCCGACATAGGTGTGCTGCACCGGCCAGGCATGGCCCGGTATGGCCAGGCCCAGGCCGCCGTACTCACCGGTGACGCCCGCCCGTGAGGCGTCGGGGCGCGGATCGCCCGGTCCCGGATAGGCGTGGATATCGGCGAGGTCGCCGTTGCCGGTGTCGTTCCAGCCGCTGGCGCCGTCGATGAGCCGGGTGGGGTCCCAGCCCTTGGCGAGCTCGGGCACCTTCGGGCCGCCGTACTGGCCCCAGCTCTCGTTGAAGGTGACCCAGATGGCGATCGACGGACTGCTGATGTGCTGGTCGATCATCCGCTTCATCTCGTGCTCGTACTGCGCCTGCGCCTTCTCCGACGGGGTGACCGTGTTCATGGCGGGCATGTCCTGCCACACCATCAGGCCCAGCCGGTCGGCCCAGTAGTACCAGCGGTCGGGCTCGACCTTGATGTGCTTGCGCACCGAGTTGAAGCCCATACGCTTGTGCATCTTCAGGTCGTACGCGAGGGCCTCGTCGGTCGGCGCGGTGTGCAGGCCGTCCGGCCAGAACCCCTGGTCGAGGGTGGCCATGGAGAAGATCGGCTTTCCGTTGAGCACCGTGCGCCGCTTGCCGTCCACCTCCTTGACGGCGATGCTCCGCATGCCGAAGTAGCTCTCCACCCGGTCCGCCGAGGCGCCCCGGCCGACCGTGACCTTGAGCTGGTACAGATGCGGATCGTCGGGGGACCACAGATGCGGCGAGGGCACGGGGACGGTCAGCGGCTTCCCGGTGCGCCCGGTGGCGGTGCCGACCACGCGCCGTCCGTCGTAGGCGGTCGCGGTGACCGGGACGCCGTCCCGCACCCCGCGGACCTCGGCGGTGAGGGCCTGGCCGGGGACGTCCGGGGTCAGCTTGAGCGTGTCCACATGGTCGGTGGCGACCGGCTCCATCCAGACGGTCTGCCAGATGCCGGAGGAGGGGGTGTAGAAGATGCCGCTGGGGTCGAGGCGCTGCTTGCCCATCGGCGGGTTCTCGCCGTCGGCCGCGTCCGTCGGGTCGTAGACGCCGACGATCAGCTCCTGGGTGCGGCCCGGCCGCAGGGCGTCGGTGACATCGGCGCTGAACCGGTCGTAGCCGCCGCGGTGGTCGGCCACCCGGGTGCCGTTGACGTAGATCTCGGCCTGCCAGTCGACGGCGTCGAAGTTCAGCCGCAGCCGTTTCGCGTCGCCCACCTTCCAGTCGGCCGGCACGGTGAACGTCCGCCGGTACCACATGCGGTCCTCATGGCGCTCCACACCGGAGAGCTTGGACTCCACCGGGTACGGCACCAGGATCCGCTCCTTGAGCCGCTGCCCGACGGGCGGCTTCTCCCCCTTCTTCGCGGCGGCGAACTGCCAGTCGCCGTTGAGGTTGCGCCACTGATCACGGGTGAGCTGGGGGCGCGGGTACTCGGGGTGGGCGTTGTCCGGGCCGACGTCCTTGGCCCAGGGGGTGCTGAGCTGATACGTCGAGGTGTTGCCGCCGAAGGACACATACGGCTCGATGGCGCCGTCGCCGTCCTCCAGGCCGCCCTCGCCGTCATAGCGCACAACGGCCTCGCCGCCGCGGCCGACCACCGGCTCCTTCAGGGCGAGCAGCAGCTTGGACGGATCGGAGGCGTCCAGCCGGGCGCGCCCGAGCGGCCAGGCCGCGCCGCCGATGACGGCGGTCAGATGTGACGTCAGATTGGCCGGGGGAGTGGTCAGGGGCTGGGCGAAGTCCAGCAGCAGGGTGCGGCCGTCGGGCTGGACGGCGCTGGCCAGGGGGCCGTCGTAGGCGAAGTCGGCGGGCAGCCGGAAGGCGGAGGCGGGCACGGGCGCCTTGGCCGCGCCCGGCGGGGTCCAGGACAGATGGAGGTTGGAGCCGCCGTAGTGCTCGAAGTACTCGACCTTGATGTCGTACGCCTTGCCCGCGGTGAGCTCGACGGGCTGGGAGGTCTGCTCCTTGTCCCAGTCGTCCACCCAGTGGTCGATGACCGGTTTGCCGTCGATCCACAGCCGGAAGCCGTTGTCGCCGGTGATCGAGAAGGTGTGCGCACCGGAGCGCTCCGGTGTGATCTGGCCGGTCCAGCGGACGCTGACGTCGTCGGACCGTCCGGTGGTGGCTTGCAGCCGCGGCTCCAGATTGTCGAAGTCCAGGGCGGTGTCGAGGCTGGTGGCCTTCAGCTCGTGGAAGTCGAAGGCCCCCGAGGCGGACTGGAGGTAGTAGTCGCCGCGGAGGCCGTGGACGACCGGGGAGTCGTCGGAGCGGGTGTCGGCCGCGGCCGGACCTGGACCGGTCAGCAGACCGAGCGCGCCAAGCGCCAAGGCCACGGTCGCGACCACGGATCTGGCGAAAGATGAACGAAAACGCACATGTCCTCCTTGCTGGAACAGCTACTGAGGCTGCTGCTGGGACAAGTGGGGCGCCGCCATTGCGCCATCCCCAACAGAACCTGTCAATAGTGAACGCAAGGCAACAGCTTGCCTGTTGGGTACTGAGCCTTGACGGGAGTGCGCTTTCTCCCTAGCGTGCGGTTCATAGATGTGACTGGAATTCAATAAGCTGCACGGAGGAGGCCCGTGATGGGGCGACGGATCGTGGTGTCGGGCGGCGGTACCGGCATAGGACTGGCGGCCGCGGAGACCTTCGCCGCCGAAGGGGACCGGGTGGTCATCCTCGGGCGCCGCGCCGAGGTGCTGCGCACGGCGGCGGACAAGCTCAACGCCGCCTACGGCCCCGACCTGGTCACCTGGACCAGTGCGGACCTCAGCGACCCCGGGCAGACCCGGCGCGCCGCCGAGTCCATCGCGGCGGACGGCGGGGTGGACGTCGTCGTCACCAACGCCGGAGGCAATGTCGCGGCCTCCAACGACGGCACCCTCGAAGGCATCGCCGACCAGTACCAGCGGAACTTCGCGGCCAACGTGCTGACCGCCGTACTGCTCACCGAGGCGCTGCTGCCCCACCTCACCCGGCCCGGCGGCCGGATCGTCCATCTGTCCTCGGTCGCGGCGCTGCGCGGCCCCGGATCGTACGGCGGCACCAAGGCCGCGCTGCACACCTACACCTTCGAGCTGGCCAAGCGGCTCGGCCCGGAGGGCGTCACCGCCAACGCGGTGGCCCCCGGCTATGTCGAGGACACCGAGTTCTTCGGCGACCGCGGTACGCCCGAGTTCATCGCCCAGCAGATCGGGCAGACGCTCACCGGACAGCCCGGGACGCCCGTCGAGATCGCGGCCGCCATCCGCTATCTGGCCTCCCCGGAGGCCGCGTATGTCACCGGGCAGGTCCTGCACATCAACGGGGGCGCGCAGTTCGGCCGCTGACCGCGCCTCACCCCCGGCGCCCCCGCCGGACAGAGCCGCGGATCCGATCCGCGCCAGGGCAGCACGGATCGGATCCGCGCTAGGGCCATACGGCCCTGGAGCAAGGGCCGCGCAGCCCTGCCGCCGCGTTCAGCCGTGGTCCAGTCTGGTCCTCCACACAGGTGGGGGGAAGACGGACGGACGGCCGCGCCGAAGGAGTCAGCTCGCTGACTCCAAACCATCTTCGGGCGCGGCCGCCCGTCCGTCCTGCGTTACCACTGCTTCACCACGCACCACGCAAGGGGGGACCTCATGTCCGCATACACCGCCCGCATCGGCGCGGCACTCGCCGCCGGCTGCGCGATCGCCCTGCTGTACCCGGCGACGCCCGCCGGTGCCGCGGGCTCCGTACACCTTTCCAAGATCTACTACGACTCGCCCGGCACGGACAACCGGAGCAACTCCAGCCTCAACGGCGAGTACGTCCAGATCAAGAACTCCACCTCACGCGGGGTCAGCCTCAAGGGCTGGGTGCTCGTCGACGCGAGCAACCACAAGTACACCTTCCCGAGCTACACCCTCGGCGCGGGCAAGACCGTGACCGTGCGGACCGGCTCCGGCTCGGACACCTCGGCCACCAAGTACCAGGACCGCCGGGCGTACGTCTGGAACAACGACGCCGACAAGGCCACCCTCCGCAAGACCGGCGGCTCCACGGTCGACACCTGCTCGTACAACAGCAGCCGGGTCGACTACAAGATCTGCTGAGCGACCGCCGCGCGGGGGCGCGGCGCAGCCGGTGAAGTCCCGCGGCCCGGACGACAATGGGGGTGTCGAGGGAGGAGAGCCGGTGAGCGGCCGTGGCGGACTGGGTGTGGGAGTACGAGGGCTATGAGCCCGGCGAGGAGCGGCTGCGCGAGTCGCTGTGCACGCTCGGCAACGGCTATCTCGCCACCCGGGGCGCGGCCTGCGAGGCGGCGGCCGATGAGACGCACTACCCGGGCACCTATGTGGCGGGCTGCTACAACCGGCTGACCTCGGTGGTCGGCGGACGGCGGGTCCAGAACGAGGACCTGGTCAACCTGCCGAACTGGCTGCCGCTGCGCTACCGCGTCCACGACCCGGACCGGCCCGTCGGCACCGGCGGCTGGCTCACACCCGACGGGGACGAGCTGACCGGCTACCGGCAGACCCTCGACCTCCGGCACGGCACCCTCCTGCGGCGGCTGCGGTACACCGACCGGCACGGCCGGGTGCTCCACGTCGACCAGGAGCGGCTCGTCCACATGGGCGATCCGCACCTGGCGGCGATGCGCATCACCTTCCGGGCCGAGGGCTGGTCCGGCAGCGTCGAGCTGGAGTCGGGGCTCGACGGTGCCGTGGCCAACACCGGCGTGGCCCGCTACGCCGCGCTCTCCGGCCGCCATCTCGTCGACCGGCGCACCGGCGCCGCGAGCCCCGAGACCGTATGGCTGAGCTGCCGCACCACCACCTCCGAGGTACGGGTGGCCATGGCCGCGCGCACCCGGGCCGTCCGCGGCGCGCCCACCGGCAGCGGGCAGCGGCTCACCGAGAGCGCGGCGGTGCGCACCCTGGCCGTGCCGGTCGGGCCGGACGCCCCGGTCATCGTCGAGAAGACCGTGGCGGTGTACACCTCCAAGGACCCCGCGATGAGCGATCCGACCCAGGCCGCCCTCGACGGAGTGGCCCGGGCGCCGGAGTTCGGGAAGCTGCTGGCCTCCCATCACACCGCCTGGGAACACCTGTGGCGCGAAGCGGCGCTGGAGGTCCCCGGCGAGGCGGGCCACATCCTGCGGCTGCATCTGTTCCACATCCTCCAGACGCTCTCGCCGCACACCGCGGAACTGGACGTGGGCGTCCCGGCCCGCGGCCTCCATGGCGAGGCGTACCGCGGCCATGTCTTCTGGGACGAGCTGTTCGTGCTGTCGTATCTGAACCTGCACTTCCCCGAGGTGTCCCGGGCCCTGCTGCACTACCGCCACCGGCGGCTGCCCCAGGCGTGCCGCGCCGCCGCGGACGCCGGGCGGGCCGGGGCGATGTACCCGTGGCAGAGCGGCGGCGACGGCCGTGAGGAGACCCAGACGCTGCATCTGAACCCGCGCTCCGGCCGCTGGCTGCCGGACCACTCCCGGCTCCAGCACCATGTGGGCTCGGCCGTGGCGTACAACGTGTGGCAGTACTGCCAGGCCAGCGGCGACACCGACTTCCTGTACACCAAGGGCGCCGAGATGCTGGTGCAGATCGCCCGCTTCTGGGCGGACACCGCCGTCATGGATCCGGACCACGGGCGGTACCGCATCCGCGGGGTGGTCGGGCCCGACGAGTATCACGACGGCTATCCCGGCACCGACCGCCCCGGGATCGACGACAACGCGTACACCAACGTCACCGCCGCCTGGGTGCTCGACCGGGCCCTGGAGCTGGCCCGTACCCTGCCCGAGCCGCGCCGCCGCGAGCTGTTCGAGCGGGTGGGCCTGGACCGCGCGGAGCCGGAGCGCTGGGAGGACGTCTCACGGCGGCTGCTGGTCCCCTTCCACCGGGGCGTCATCGGCCAGTTCGAGGGCTACGGGGAGCTGGCCGAACTCGACTGGGACGGCTATCGCGCCCGCTACGGCGACATCCGCCGGCTGGACCGGATCCTGGAGTCCGAGGGTGACTCCGTCAACCGCTACCAGGTCTCCAAACAGGCCGACGCGCTGATGCTCGGTTACCTCTTCGCCCCCGCCGAACTGTCGGGCCTCTTCCGGCGGCTCGGCTACGTCCTGGACGACGACGTCTGGCAGGCCACCGTGGCGTACTACCTGCCCCGGACCAGCCATGGCTCGACCCTCAGCGAGCTGGTGCACGGCTGGGTGCTGGTGCGGGCGCGCCGGGCCGAGGCGTGGCGGCACTTCCAGGAGGCACTGCTCGGTGACGTGGCGGACGTCCAGGGCGGCACCACCGGCGAGGGCATCCACCTCGGCGCCATGGGCGGCACCCTCGATCTGGTGCAGCGCGGCCTGACCGGGCTGGAGACCCGCGAGGACGCGCTGTGGCTGGACCCGGTGCCGCTGCCCGAGCTGTCCGGGCTGTCGGAGTACCGGTTCTCGGTGCGCTATCGCGGCCACTGGGGCGTCGCCCTGCGGGTGCGGGCCGGGAGGCTGTGGATCAGCGTGCCGGACTCGGAGGAGTCCCCGATCGAGGTGCGGCTCGCCGACCGCTCGCTGACCGTCGCCCCGGGCGAATCCCGCTGGGTTCCGCTGCCGCCCGGCTGAGCCCGCGGGCTGAACGCGCGCGCTTGACCCGTGTGCTTAGCCCGCGCGCTGAACCCGCGCGCTGAACTCGCGGGCTGAACCCGCGCGCTGAACTCGCGGGGTGAGCTCGCGGGCTGAGCTCCGGGTGGGAGTTCCCTTCGGCCCGCTCAGCCGAGGCCGGGGACCACCAACGCCAGCCAGACGACCGGGGGCACCGCTACCACCATGATCCCGCCGTAGACCATCAGTTGCCGGAAGAACCGGTCCCGGTCCACATCCGGCGCGTTGGCCAGCACCAGCGCCCCGTTGGTCGAGAAGGGGCTGACATCGACGACGGTCGCCGACACCGCGAGGGCCGCGATCATCCCCACCGCGCCGATGTCGCCCTGGGCCAGGAAGGGGACGGCCAGCGGGATCAGCGCGCCCATGATTCCCACCGAGGAGGCGAAGGCGGAGACGATCGCGCCGATGTAGCAGAGCAACAGGGCGGCGAGCAGCGGAATCCCGATGTCGCCGACCGCCTTGCCCGCGTAGTCGATGGTGCCCATCTCGTCCAGCACCCCGACATAGGTGAGCACACCGCAGATCAGCAGCACAGTGGGCCAGGTGACCTCGTTGACGGCCTTCTTGCCGTGGTCCGGCCAGAAGACGCTCAGGGCCACGGCGAGGGTGATCGAGGTGAGCCCGGCGTCCAGATCGAAGGCGAGCACCGCGACCACCAGCACCACCAGCGCGCTCAGCGTGGCGATACGGGCCGGGGTGAGCCGGCCCTCCGCGTCGACCGGAGCTTCCCCGGCGCCGTCCTCCCGCGCCTGCCCTGCGGCGACGGCGGTCCTGGGGAGCTTCAGCCCGCCGCAGACGACGAAGACGACGGCGGCGATGATCAGGTTGACCACCAGGCTCGCGAGAAACAGCGTGACCTCGTTGCCGGGCAGCTTCTCCCGGTCCACGATGCCGTTGACGATCGAACCGTAGATGCTGATCGGGGAGAAGCCGCCGCCCTGGGCGCCGTGCACCACCATGGCGCCCATCAGCAGCGGGCTGATGTGGTACCGCGCGGCGAAGGAGAGCGCGAGCGGGGCGACGATCGCGACCGCCGCCGGGCTCACCGCCCCGATCGCGGTCAGCAGCCCGCTGATCGCGAACATCACCCAGGGGATCAGCGCGACCCGCCCGCCCACCAGCCGGATCGCGGCGTGTACCAGCCAGTCGGTGGTGCCGTTCGCCCGGGCGAGGGCGAACAGATACGTCACCCCCACCAGCACCACGAACAGATCGCCCGGGAACCCGGCGAAGATATGGTCCGCGCTGAAGTCGGCGACCAGCTCGCCCACGCCGAAGGCGGCGGCGAAGGACAGGGCGCCCATGTTGATCGAACGAGTGGTGGCGATGACGAAGACCACCACCAGCACGAGTATCGAGATCAATTCGTCGGACATCGCGCGCTCCCGTCACGGGGACCCGGCCGGCGGACCGGGGACGGTCGGGCCAAGTGGCCTGCTGGCTGACTCACGTTGGGGGCCGGGCAGTTCGGCAGTCAAGACATCGGTGGCAGATTGGCTCAGCCAGTTGACCAATGCTCCACCGGTCCGTCAGACCACCGCACCAGCCCTCCACCCGGTGCTACGCTGCGAATCGGGGCCATCACAAACCGCGATGGGGGGAGCCCGTATGGCCGGGGACGCGCTGCGACCGATGAACCGTCAGCGTCTGTACGAGCAGGTGCTGGAGAGGCTGCGCGCCTACGTCGAGGAGGGCGGGCTGCGCGCGGGCGACCGGCTGCCGACCGAGCGCGAACTGGCCCAGCGCCTCGGGATCAGCCGCGCCTCCGTCAAACAGGCCATCGTCGTCCTCGAGGTGCAGGGGCTCGTCGAGGTGCGCCAGGGCGGCGGTATGCGCCTGCTGCGCGACAGCCTCGACACCGAGCCCGTCGAGCGGCTGGTCGAGCGCCGCCGCAGGCTGCCCGATGTGCTCGACGCCCGTGAGGCGCTGGAGACCAAGCTGGCCGAACTCGCCGCCGAGCGCCGCACCGACGACGACCTCATGGCCCTCCAGCAGGCCCTGATCTGGATGGAGGACGAGATCGAGTCCGGGCGCCACGGCATCGAGGGCGACCGCCGCTTCCACGCCGCCGTCACCGCGGCCGCGCACAGCCCGCTGCTCGGCGAGTTCATGCGCTCCATCGCCGACCAGATCGCCGAGAGCCGCGAGGAGTCGCTGCGTCAGCCCGGCCGTCCCAGGCGGTCGCTCGGTCAGCACCAGAGCATCCTGGACGCCATCGCCGAGCGCCGCCCCAAGGCCGCCGCCGCGGCCATGCGCCGCCATGTCCGCACCGTCGCCCAGGTGCGGCTGCTCAACTGGAATCCGGACGACGCCCCGTGAGTCCGCGCGGGTATCCGTTCCGAGTGTGACCGATCACGGTCTTGGTCTGGACTTTCCCCCCTGGCTCGCTAGGCTCGGCGCGATCGAGGCGTGAAAGCGCTCTCACCCGCCGAACAGAAGGGGAACTTCCATGAGACGGAAGCCCGTTGTCCGTGCCGGACTGTCCGCACTCCTCGTCCTCGGCGCCCTCTCGGGCGCCGGCGGGGCCTTCTCGACCGCCGCCGCGGCCTCCGGCGCCGACGCCCCC
>NZ_JAHLEM010000217.1 GCF_018883605.1 Streptomyces niphimycinicus
CGTACTGGCGCCACACCAGCGACCTGACGCCACCGAGCCGCATGGCCTGCTCGTTGAGCTGGGCGTACTTCCCCTGGTTGAGGCCGCGACTGTAGGCGATGCGGGTGACCTTCACCGGCCGCCACCAGCGAGTTCGCCCTTGAGGATCTTCTCGTACTTCCGCAGCCCGTCCAGGCGGCCAGAGAAGGTGTGCACGATCGCGAGAAGATCCTGAACCATCTCTTCCTGCGGGGAAAGCGATTCCTGATTCGCCACCAGGATCGTGCAATCGTTCTTGTCCGCCACGTACTCCAGGTACTCGAACCCGAACCGGGCAAGCCGGTCCGTGTGCGCGATGACCAGTGTGCCGATCTCGCCCCGCTCGATGGAATCCATCAAAGCCAGGAGCTTCTTCCGCTTGAGGTTCATGCCGCCGCCGATCTCGCGGACCCACTCGTCCACAGCCAGACCACGCCCCCGGCAGAACTCCTCCATCGCCGTGATCTGGGAGGCGAGATCGTCCTTCTGTCCAGGTGAGGACACTCGGCAGTACACGACCGTCTTGCGGGCCGCCTCGTCGAAGGCCGGCTGCAACACCCGCCGCACATCGGCGTCGTTGAAGTACCGCTGACCGGATGCGGTACGACGCACCACGATGCGGCCCTCCCGCTCCCACCTGCGAACGGTGGAAGGGGAACGGCCGATACGCTCCGCGAACTCGCTGATCCGGTACATGCTGACCATCATACGTAACTCTGGACAGCAGTAGGCAGGAATCAGGCACTAGATGTCATACTCCTCGGTCAGCCCTTGATACCGGTCTGTGCCACACCTTGCACCAGCCAGCGCTGGAGGAACACGAAGTCCGGGACAAGTGGCGCGATCGATACGGCCGTTGCAGAAGAAACAGGTGCGGATGGACAAGAAGGCCAACGGCCAACTGCGCGCGGCAAGGGCCCCGACCGCAAGGTCAGAGTGCCAGGGAACTCTGGTGCACGCCGATGGCGTAGTCATTCCCACGAGGCCCCCGGGACGCGATTTCCGTGCGCGTCCCGGGGCGTTCCGATGCTCGCTCCCGGCCGTCCGGACAAGGTGGAGCCCTCAGCCGCACGGGGAGCGGAAGTCGGCGATCCGCCTCGTCTGTTCGATGGGCCGTCATTCGGTGTGCTGTCGCTCGCGCCGAGCCGCCGGCCGCCCGGCGGAGACGCTCTCCGGAGCGTGATCCCGGTCTGGGGGCCGGGGCGCGCATCCTGGGCAGACGTAGCGCGTCCGTCCGGGCCCGGTCGGGGTGGGCTCGTGGACCGTCGAGAGTTCCTGATTCCTGCCGCAGCAGTCGCAGCGCCCGGGCGCTCCTGTGTGCGAGGCGGCCGCATCGGAGCGGTTGGCGTTGTGGATGCGCAGCAGTTCCTGACCGGTGTCGCAAAGGCGGTCGCTGGTGCGGCAGGTAGGGCAGTCCATCCCATGTTCAAGGACGAGAGCGAACGCGACCTCGGGGGTGTCGGCCATCACGGCCGTCCTGTTCGGATCGTGCGCCCGGTCTCCCGCGCACGCATGGCGGCTACGGTGGCGAACACATCGACCTGCCTCGGGAAGCTCGGTACACACTCAGGGCAGGCGTACGTGGTGCGGCCTCCGACACTTGCGCCATGCTCCATTCCGACGACGACTGGCTCGTCCGTCGGCTGCTGGCAGTGCCCGCAGATCTGCCTCGTCACCGCTCGTCTCCCGGCTGGACTCCCAACTCGGCCAGCGTCGCGGCGCGCAGCGCCTCGTACAGGAAAACGGAGTCAGTGAGGTACTGATCACGCTGGGGTGGCACGCACCAGTGCACACCGGGCCCCTCCCTGCGACTGACGGGCGGCACGCCCACGAAAACCGCCTGGGGTCCGTCTCCGAGTACGTCCGCGTACCGCAGGTTCCAGCCTGCGGCTGTGCCGGACGGGATGAGGAAGTACAGCCGGGCTCGGTCGTGCCCATGTGCGCCCATAGCCTTGGCGACATGAGCGATCTGCGGACGATCCATGACGTCCCCGTCCTGATGTGCGCCTCCGAGGGCGAGACCATCGGCGGTGAACGCGACGCGCTGGATCTCATCGGCAATGCCGGATACCAGGGTGCCCAGTGGGTCGTCATCCCGGCCGAGCGGTTCGACGAGGGGTTCTTCCGGCTGAGCACGCGCGTGGCCGGGGACATCGTCCAGAAGTTTGGCCAATACACCATGGGGCTGGTGGTTCTCGGTGACATCTCCCGTCACACGGAGGACAGTTCGGCGCTGCGGGACTTCGTCCGTGAGTGCAACCGGGGGCGGCAGACGTGGTTCGTCGCGGACGTCGAGGAGCTGGGGGAGCGGCTGAAGGGCTGAGGGAGAGCTGAGGGGGACTGGGCTGGGGGAAGCTGAGCCGAGGGGGAGTCTCAGCCCGCCGCGAGTACCGCGCGGACGACGGGTCCGGCGGCATCCCCGCCGTGGCCGCCGCCGGTGACCACGGCGGCTGCCGCCATATCGTTCCGGTACGCGGTGAACCAGGCGTTGGTCTTGGGCCGGCCGTCGATCTCGGCCGAGCCCGTCTTGGCCCCGATGTCGCCGGTGAGCCCGGACATCGCCCGGGCGGCGGTGCCGCTCGTCGCGGTCAGCCGCATCATGGCCCTGAGCTGGGATCTGGTGGCCGGGCCGAGGCTGCGGTCGCTGGTGGCGATCTCGCGGTGGTCGACCGAGCGCGGCACGATGACGGGCTGCTTGAAGGTGCCGGTCTGGGCGGTGGCCGCGACGGAGGCGATGGTGAGCGGGTTCATCTGGACCGTGCCCTGGCCGATCATGGCGGCGGCCTTGTCGTCGCCGCTTCCGCCCGGCACCTCGCCGTCGAAGGTGGTGACGCCCACCCGCCAGTTGAGCCCGAGGCCGAACACGGACCGCGCCTCCTGGGCCACCGCGCCATCGGGCACGGCCCCGGCGAGCGAGACGAACGCGGTGTTGCAGGACGCCGCGAAGTCCTGCGCGAAGGTGGCGCCGGGGTTCTCGCTGTCCTCGACGTTGTGGAACGTCATGCCCTGTGCGTACGCCGCCGTCTTCGGGCATGGCACCAGGCGGCCCGGGCTGACCTTGCCCGCCTCCAGCAGAGTGGCCGCGGTGACTATCTTGAACGTCGACCCCGG
Source organism: Streptomyces niphimycinicus (assembly GCF_018883605.1). Classification (GTDB taxonomy): domain Bacteria; phylum Actinomycetota; class Actinomycetes; order Streptomycetales; family Streptomycetaceae; genus Streptomyces; species Streptomyces niphimycinicus. Next base: position 3,130 of record NZ_JAHLEM010000217.1, read on the forward strand.
CGCCGTCTGCCCCTGCAACGCGGCGTTGAACTCGGCCTGGTCGGAGTTGGCCACCGCCAGGATCTCCCCGGTGCTGGGCCTCAGCGCCACCACGGAGGCGCCGTCGCGGGTGGCCACCGCCTTCTCGGCGCGCTTCTGCACCCCGGCGTCGAGGGTGGTGCGCAGCGTGCCCGGCGTGCCCTTCTTCACCACATGAAGCGTCGCTCCGGCGGTCCCGTCGGGCTTGACCGCCGACACCTCCACCCGCGCCGCGCCCCCGGCGTCCGCCCCGTATCTCGCCCGCAGCGCGATCAGTACCGGGTCGAGCGAGGGATAGCGGCCCTGCCGCAGCTCCTTGCCGTCGCGGTCCAGCACCCGCACCGGCGGATTGTCCGCCAGGTCCGTCCGCACGGACTCATCGGCCGCGAGCTTGGGATGGAGGACCGAGGGTCTCCAGTCGACCAGCGGCTTCTTGGTCGTCCGGCCGCGCACCACGGTCAGCCGGGACTCGTACGTCCAGCTCGAACGGGTCTTGTCGAAGACCACTTCGGCCTTGACGGTGAACGGCACCATGGTGCCCCGGGCCGTGCCCGGGCTGAGCGTCACCTTCCGCACATGGCCGTCGTCGCGATAGCCGCTCAGCGCGCCGATGGCCGACTCGGCGTCGTTGGTCAGCCCGGCGGCCAGCATGTCATTGCCGTCCGCCCATGCGTCCAGGAATTCCCGGGCGGTCCGCCGGGTCTCGTCCGCGGTCACCGGACCGTCATGGGGCGCGGTGGTATCGCCGCCGGTCACTCCCGTGTAGAGGTTGTATCCGCCGTACCCGGCGACGCCCAGAAGCCCCGCCGCCACCGCTCCGAAGACGACCTTGCCCACAGCCCCCATGGCGCCCCCCGCTTTTCAGATGTGGTCGGCTCGTGCCGCTCGTGCCGCTCAGGCGGCCTTCTCCACCTCGCCGCGCAGCGCCCGTGTGTAGACCTTCAGCAACCGGCTGTACTCGGCCCGCTCCGAAGGCCGCAGTGCCCGGCCTGCCCGGGCCCGCAGAAAGACGCGAATCGCCTCATTGGCCTGGTCGGTGGAGGAGGTGGTCAGTAAGGCAGGTTGTTGAGTAGGAGTCGGACGCATGCCATAAGAGTAGAGGCCCCTACCGACAACGGCACCGGCTTAAACCGCCCAACTGCGGTGTTACCGGCGGTATGTGAGGAAGACCGCATCCCCCGCACGGGTGTTCCTTCGCCTGCCCCCATGGCATATGCCCCGCCGCGGCCGGGGCATGCGCCCCCTGCTTCATCAGCTCTGACCAGCGGTTTCCGGCCCGGTCGGCGGCCCCGCGAGGATCACTTCGAGGGTGCGGGGGCCGTGGACGCCCTCGACGCGATCGAGTTCGATGTCACTTGTCGCGGACGGGCCCGAGATCCAGGTCAACGGGCGGGCGGGGGCGAGGCGTTCGAGGGCCTGCGGGACCGAGTCCACGACCTGGTCGGGCACCTGGATGACGCAGATGTGGTGGTCGGGAACCAGGGTGATACGGCGGCGGCCCTGGTCGGGGGCGGCGTCCAGGACCACGGTGCCGGTTTCGGCGATGGCCACCGCGCAGGCCGTCACCACGCTGGAGACCGCGTCCAGGTCGTGCGGGGTCAGCTCCGCCGTGTCCGGGACCCGGCGCACCGCGTCGGGGACGGCGGACAGCCAGGAGTCGGGCAGGCCGGGGGGGACCGCCACGCTGGTCGCGCCGCGATCGGCGAGGAGGCGGGCGATCAGGGCGGGGAGGGAGGGGGTGTCGGCGCGGTGGACGATCGCGCGGTAGTCGGCCAGGTTCTCGGCGAGCAGGTCCACGGTCTCGGCGGGGGCGCGGTCGCCGTGGACGCGGTGGTAGGTGCGCTCGACCGGCACCGCGTCGGGCGTCTCGGCGCGCGGCACATCGGCCAGGGCGCGGCGGATACGGGCCATGACCAGGGCCCGGGAGCCGGGGTCCTGGGCGTCGGGGCCCTGGGTGCTTCGGGTGCCGGGGTGCTGGGCGCTCCGGCTGCCGGGGTCTTGCGGGGTCATGTGGTCGTCCTTCCCTCCGTGCCGCTACCGCCCCGGGTGCGTTGCCACCAGTCGCGGAACGACTCCTCCGGCACCTTCGGCAGCTCCCGCGTATCGCTCCACGCCCGCCCCGGACCGGGCAGTCGGCGCGGATGGAAGCGGCGGGTGCGGGAGGCCAGACGCTGGCCGGTGCGCAGCACCCCGGGGTGGTCCAGGGCCCAGCGGGCGGCACGCATCGCGGCGCGTTCGGCGGCGTGGCCCTTGGCGGGCTTGATGACGGTGCGGGTGCCACGGACGGTCACCGGCCCGCCCTCGACCACGCGCTCACGGAGGTGGACCAGGATCTCCGGGATGTCGATGGCGACCGGGCACACCTCGTAACACGCCCCGCACAGGGACGACGCGTACGGGAGGGATGCGTCCAACTCGCTCTGGGTGCCGCGCAGTTGCGGCGTGAGGATCGCGCCGATCGGGCCCGGGTACGCCGATCCGTAGGCATGGCCGCCCGCCCGCTCGTACACCGGGCACACATTGAGACACGCCGAGCAGCGGATGCAGCGCAGCGCCTGGCGGCCCACGGTGTCCGCGAGGGTGTCGGTGCGGCCGTTGTCGAGGAGGACGAGGTGGAAGGTGCGGGGCCCGTCCGCGTCCGTGGTGCCGGTCCAGGTGGAGGTGTACGGGTTCATCCGCTCGGCGGTCGAGGAGCGGGGCAGAAGCTGAAGGAAGACCTCCAGATCCTGGAAGGTGGGGATCACCTTCTCGATGCCGACGACGGAGATCAGCGTCTCGGGGAGGGTCAGGCACATCCGGCCGTTGCCCTCGGACTCCACGACCACGAGCGTGCCGGTCTCCGCGACCATGAAGTTGGCGCCGGAGATGCCCACCTTGGCGTTCAGGAACTTCTCGCGGAGATGCAGCCGCGCGGCCTCCGCCAGATCGGCGGGCGCGTCGGTCAGCCCCTCCGGGGCCGGACGGCCCCACTCGGCCATCTTCTCCGCGAAGATGTCGCGGATCTCGCCCCGGTTGCGGTGGATCGCCGGGACCAGGATGTGCGACGGAAGGTCGTCGCCGAGCTGCACGATCAGCTCGGCGAGATCGGTCTCGTACGCCGTGATCCCGGCGGTGGCGAGGGCGCCGTTCAGACCGATCTCCTGCGTGGCCATCGACTTGACCTTGACGACCTCGCGCTCGCCCGTCGCCCGTACCAGCTCGGTGACGATCCGGTTCGCCTCGTCCGCGTCCGCCGCCCAGTGGACGTGGCCGCCGGCCGCCGTGACCGCGCCCTCCAACTGCTCCAGATAGTGGTCGAGATGGCGCAGCGTACGGTCCTTGATGGCCGCGCCCGCGGCGCGCAGCGGCGACCAGTCGTCCAGTTCGGCCACCGCCGTGGCGCGCTTGGCGCGGATGGTGTGGGTGGCGTGCCGGAGGTTGGCGCGCAACTGGGTGTTCCGCGTGGAGGCGTCGGCCGCCACCGGGAAAGCGGGCATCCCCAGGTAGGTGGCTTGGTGGGTTCCGCTCACCAGACGTTTCCTTCCGTGCTGGCCAGGATCTCGGCGATGTGGACGGGGCGGACCGTGGAGCCCTGGCGGGCGAGTGTGCCGCCGATGTGCATCTGGCAGGAGTTGTCGACCGTGCACACGGCCTCGGCGCCGGTCGCCGTGATGTTGCGCGCCTTGTCCGCCCCCATGGCCGCCGAGACGGCCGCGTTCTTGACGGCGAACGTACCGCCGAAGCCGCAGCACTCGTCGGCGCCCGGCAGCTCCACCAGGTTCAGCCCCTGCACGGCGGCGAGAAGCGAACGCGGGCGGTCGCCGAGCCCCAGCATCCGCAGCCCGTGGCAGGTGGGGTGGTAGGTCACGGTGTGCGGGTAGTACGCGCCGACGTCGGTGACCTTCAGGACGTCGGTGAGGAACTCGGTCAGCTCGTACGTCTTGGGGACGGCCTCGGCCGCCGCGTCCGCGAGCTCCTGGCCACGCCCCTCGGCGGCCGCCTTGGCGCCGATCCGGGGGTAGTTGTCGCGCACCATCGCCGCGCATGAACCCGAGGGGGCCACCACATAGTCGTAGTCGCGGAACGCGGCCGCGTAGCGGCGCACCAGCGGTTCGGTCTCGTGGCGGTAGCCGGTGTTGAACTGCGGCTGACCGCAGCAGCTCTGCCCCTCCGGGAAGCCGACCGCCACGCCGAGCCGTTCGAGAAGCGTGACGACGGCTTGGCCGGTCTGTGGATAGAGGGTGTCGTTGACGCAGGTGATGAAGAGCGCTACGCGCACGGTTCCTCCTCGTCGTCCAGGCCGGTGGCGGCCCTTGTGACCTGTGCGTCCCCTAGCCGGGCGGCTGCCCGGTCCCACGCCGAATGATCACCTGTGGGCTCATACTGCCTCAGTGGCCGGGTGCTGTGAAGCAGCGCGCGCAATTCTGGCAAACCACCGGTGATCGCTCCGGCCGCCCGGGCCTGGACCAGGACGTTTCCGAGGGCCGCCGCCTCGGCCGGGCCCGCGATGACGGGGAGCCCGCAGGCGTCGGCGGTGAGCTGGCACAACAGGGTGTTGTGCACACCGCCGCCGACGATGTGCACGGCGCGGACCGTACGGCCGGACAGCCGTGCAACCTCGCCGCCTTCCGGCGGCAGCCCATTCCGTTCGTCCTGGTCGACCGGGTGCTGCCCAGCGCCGAGGGATGTTCGGTGTCGGTCGACGATGTCACCGGTGGCGAACTCGCCGTCCGCCATCTGCTGGGCCTCGGCCATCGCATCGTCGCCTATGTGAGCGGGCCGATGCGGCTGGCCCAGTGCCGCGACCGCCGCGCGGGCGCGCTGCGCGCCCTGCGCGAGCGGGGGCTCGGCGAGTCCGCGCTGCGCCATGTCGAGGTGGAGCGGCTGGATGTGACGTCCGGGCGGGACGCGGGGGCGCGGCTGCTGGGCATGTCACCGCGGCCGACGGCGGTGTTCTGCGCCAATGACCTGCTGGCGCTGGGGGTGCTCCAGTCGCTGTACGGGGCGGGGGTGTCGGTGCCGGGGGAGGTGGCGCTGGTGGGGTACGACGACATCGAGTTCGCGGCGGCGGCCGCGGTGCCGCTGACCTCGGTGCGCCAGCCGGCGTTCCGGATGGGGCGTATGGCGGCCGAGCTGCTGATCGAGGAGACGGGGGAGCGGGCGGCGGACCACCGCCACCAGCGGATCGTCCTCCAGCCCGAACTCGTCGTCCGCGGGTCGAGCCTGGTCCGCTCCCGCGGCTGAGCCGGGGCCCCGTGGCCGCCCGGAGCGGGCCTGAGGTGGTGGGGAGCGGCCCGCGGCGGCGGCCCGGTCCTGCCCGACCCGTCGAACAGAGCACTACCATGTTCCCGCGACCGCGGTAGGTCGCGGGAAGACGGAGGCTCCGGGTCGTGGGACGCATGGTGGGGATCAAGGACGTCGCGCGGCAGGCGGGAGTGTCCGTCGGAACCGTCTCGAACGTGATCAACCGGCCCGAGATGGTCGCCGAGGCCACGCGCGACCGGGTGCTGTCCACCATCGAGCGCCTGGGCTATGTACGTCAGGAGTCCGCGCGTCAACTGCGCGCGGGGCGCAGCCGCATCATCGCGCTGCTGGTGCTGGACATGGCGAACCCGTTCTTCGTGGACGTGGCGAGTGGCGCGGAGCGTGCGGCGCGGGAGGCGGGTCTTGGGGTGATGGTGTGCAACAGCGCGCAGAGCCCCGAGGAGGAGGCCGACTACCTCGGCCTCTTCGCCGAGCACCGGGTGCGCGGGGTGCTGGTCACCCCCGCCGATGTCACCGGGGCCAATCTGGAGGGCTTCCGGCGCCACGACATCCCGTTCGTCTTCGTGGACCGCGAGGTGCCCAGCGCCGACGGCTGCTCGGTGTCGGTCGACGACATCGAGGGCGGGGCGCTCGCCGGCCGCCACCTCATCGCCCAGGGACACCGCTCGGTGGTCTACGTCAGCGGTCCGATGCTGCTCCCGCAGTGCCAGGACCGGCGCGCCGGGCTGCTCGGCGCGTTCGCCGAGGAGGGGCTGGCGACGGAGGCGATGGTGCATATCGAGGCCGAGCGGCTGGACGTGGCCTCGGGCCGGGACGCGGGCGCCCGGCTGCTGGGCATCTCACCGCGCCCGACGGCGGTGTTCTGCGCCAATGACCTCCTGGCGCTCGGAGTGCTTCAGGCCCTCTTCGCGGCCGGGGTGTCGGTGCCGGGGGAGGTGGCACTGGTGGGGTACGACGACATCGAGTTCGCGGCGGCGGCCGCGGTGCCGCTGACGTCGGTGCGCCAGCCGGCGTTCCGGATGGGGCGTACGGCGGCGGAGCTGCTCATCGAGGAGACCGGTGAGGAGACGGCGGACCATCAGCACTGGCGTATCGTCCTCCGGCCCGAACTGGTGGTCAGGGATTCGACGTTCGCGGCGCGGCCGGGGGCCTGACCTCGGGGTCACCGGTCTCCTCGGCGTCGGGAAGGGCCCCTGGAATTCGCCCGGAACCGGGGCCCTTCCCGACGCCGAGGCCCGGTCAGACCGGGGGTTTGACCGCGACGACGGGGACGGGGCTCTCCAGCAGCAGCCGCTGGCTCACGCTGCCCAGCAGGGCCTTGCCCACCGGCGAGCGCCGGCGGATGCCGACGACCAGCCGGTCGACATCGGGCCGG
>NZ_JAHLEM010000218.1 GCF_018883605.1 Streptomyces niphimycinicus
GAGGCCCGGTCAGACCGGGGGTTTGACCGCGACGACGGGGACGGGGCTCTCCAGCAGCAGCCGCTGGCTCACGCTGCCCAGCAGGGCCTTGCCCACCGGCGAGCGCCGGCGGATGCCGACGACCAGCCGGTCGACATCGGGCCGGGCCTCGATCTCGTCCAGAACGGTGTCGACGGGGTCGCGGTCACCGGGACCGCTGCGCTCGACGATCGTGATCTTCAGGTCCTCGGGCAGGCCGGAGCGGTCCAGAACCGACAGGCGCAGATTGACCAGCACCAGATCGGTGCCCAGCAGCCGGGCCTCGGCGATTCCCGCGGTCAGCGCGTGGTCTCCCTCGCGGCCCTCGGCGATGGCGGTCAGGACGGTCATGGTGTGGAGCCCTCCTCTCGGGGCGGCGCGGGTGAGGAGTAGCGGGTACGGAAGTCGTCCTCCAGCTCTTCCAGCGAGCGGCCCTTGGTCTCGGGCACACAGGTCGCGATGAACAGGATGGCCAGCACACCGAAGGCGGCGAAGGCGAAGAAGGTGTTCGAGATCCCCATGGCCTTCACGATGGGCGGGAAGCCCAGGGCGACCAGGGCGTTCGCCATCCACAGCACGAAGATGCTGATGCCGATGGCCAGGCTGCGGATCTTCAGCGGGAACATCTCGGAGAGGATGAGCCAGACCAGCGGGCCGATGGTGGCCTGCATGGAGAAGACGAAGAGCACCACGAACACGAGAATGAACCACGCCTTCACGGTGCCCTCGGGCATCAGCAGCGCGGAGAGGCCGACGAGCAGGTGGAACGTCGTGGTCAGGGTGAACCCGCCGAGCAGCATGGTGCGCCGCTTGAGCTTGTTGATGACCGAGACGCCCACCGCGATGCCGATGACGCTGAAGGCGCCGTTGAGGGTGTTCGCGATGATGGCGGAGTCGCCCGAGAACCCGGCGTCGCCGAGCAGTTGTGTGCCGTAGTACATGACGGAGTTGATGCCGGTGAACTGCTGGCAGAAGCCGAGCCCCGCCCCGATCAGGATGAGCACCCGCACCCAGCGCACCCCGAGATCCACCCGGCCCGCGGTCTTGGCGACCCGCTCCTCCTCGGCGAGGCGGTGCACCTCCGCCATCTCGGCGCGGGCCCGCTCGGGGGCCCGGACCTGGGACAGGACGGCGAGTGCCTCGTCCGCACGGCCCTGGGCGACCAGCCAGCGCGGGCTCTCCGGCAGCCGCAGCATGCCGATGAACAGCCCGATCGCCGGAAGGAGGGCGACGAGCAGCATGAGCCGCCAGATGCCATCGCTCTCGCCCCAGAGATTGAAGATGATGGCGTTGATGACGAACGCGGCGAACTGGCCGGAGACGATCATCACCTCGTTGCGGGTGACGATGGAGCCACGGCGCTCGGCCGGGGCGATTTCGGCGAGGTAGACCGGGACCGTCGCGGAGGCCCCGCCCACGGCGAGGCCGAGGATGAAGCGGAAGAGGGCGAGCACCTGCCAGCTCGGCGACAGTACGCAGCCCAGGGTGCCGACCATGAACACCAGGGACAGCAGCAGGATGTTGTGGCGGCGGCCGTGCCGGTCGGAGAGGACTCCGCCGATCATGGCGCCGAAGGCGGCGCCGAAGATGAGGTTGCTGACGACGATTCCCTCGGTGAGCGCGGTCAGGCCGAGGTCGTCGGTGAGGGGGTCGAGGGCGCCGTTGACAACGCCGGTGTCATAGCCGAACAGCAGCCCGCCGAAGGTCACGATGACGGCGACCAGGCCGAGCCGTCGTGAATGAGGGCCTTTGGTGTCCGGTGGCAGTTCGGGGTCCTGATGTGTGATGCCCGTGTCCTCTGAGTCGAGTCGGGTGTTCATCGTCGTGTCTCCTCGTGGAGGCAGCGGAGGTCGTGGTGGCGCCCCGGCCGGCCGCGGTGTGTTTCCCGATGTCGACTGAGTGGGCGGGGTACGTGGGCCCGGTGCGACGGCGCGGCCATTCCGGCAGGGGTCACCTGCCGTGCGGTCTCTCATGGCCGGCCGGCCGCGATCGCGCGGCCGCGAAGAGCCTTTGTCCTTTTGTCAGTACAACTAGTACGTACAAGTGCTACGTACTATGGGAGTGCGGTGTGATCCATGTCAAGACATAAGCACGGGGAGGTACGGATGGACGATCCAGGGGGCACCGGCCGGTCCGACGGCCGGGGAACCTCGGCAGCGCGCCCCAAGCGCCCGACCATGTCCGATGTCGCCGCGCGGGTCGGCGTCTCGCAGGCCCTGGTGTCACTGGTGTTCCGCAACCAGCCCGGCGCCAGCGCCGATACGCGCCGCCGCGTGTTCCGGGCGGCCGAGGAACTCGGCTACCGTCCCGACACCGCCGCCCAGTTGCTGCGCCGCACGCGCAGCCGGCAGTTGGGCGTGCTGTTCACCATGCGCCAGCCACACGACGTGGGCGTCGTCGAGGCCCTGTACTCCGCCGCCCGGAAGCACGGCTACACCCTCGTGCTCAACGCCATGGTCGACACCCGCGACGAGCGTCAGGCGATGGACGAGCTGCTCGGACTGCGCTGTGAAGCCATCATCACCATCGGTACGACATTCGAGCGGCACCACCCGGCCACGGGTGTCGGCGGGCCCTTCGTCGTGGAGATCAACCCGCTGACGCGAGCCGCCGGTACGGATGTCGTCCGTACCGCCGAGCGGAACGGGATGCGCCAGGCCGTCGACCATCTCGTGGCCCAAGGCCACCGCGCCATCGCGCACATAGACGGCGGCACCATGCCCGCCGCCGACGACAGACGACGTGGATACCGCGCCGCCATGCGCCGCCATGGACTCGCCGACCACATCCAGGTCCACCCCGGCGACTACACCGAGGAGTCCGGAGCCCGGGTGGCCCGGGACCTGCTCGCGCGGGCCGAGTTGCCCACGGCGGTCATCGCCGGGAACGACCGCTGTGCGCACGGTCTGCTCGGCACGTTCCTGCGCGCGGGCGTCAGGGTGCCCGAGGACGTCTCCATCGTCGGCTACGACGACAGCCAACTCGCCCGGCTGTCCTTCATCGACCTCACCTCGGTACGCCAGGACGCCGCCGAGGCGGCCGACCGCGCCGTCCGGGCGGCCGTCGAACGGCTCGACGAGGGGCGCACCGCCGACCGGGACATCGTCCTCGACCCGACCCTCGTCGTCCGGGGAAGCACCGGCCCGCCCCGCGCCACGTCAACGCCCGACGGCGACCCTCTCCGGTGACGGCCGGCTGCCGTACGGTGCGGCCGGCAGCTCCTGGATCTCCCGTACGGCGGCCCGGCCCGCCCGGTTTGCGCCCACCGTGCTGGCCGACGGCCCGTAGCCGACCAGATGCACCCGGGGATCCCGGACCGCCCTGGTCCCCTCGACGGTGATCCCGCCGCCCGGCTCGCGCAGCCGCAGCGGGGCGAGGTGGTCGATCGCGGCGCGGAAACCGGTGGCCCAGAGGATCACATCCGCGTCGACATGACGCCCATCCGCCCAGGCCACCCCGGACGGGGTGATCCGCTCGAACATCGGCAGCCGCTCCAGCACGCCCTTGTCCCGGGCCCGCTGCATCGCCTCCGTCATGGGCAGCCCGGTCACCGACACCACGCTCTGCGGCGGCAGCCCCCGCCGGACCCGCTCCTCCACCAGTGCGACGGCGGCGCGCCCCTGGTCCTCGCCGAACGGCCCGGCGTGGAACACCGGCGGGCGGCGGGTCACCCAGGTCGTCTCCGCCGCCACCTCGGCGACCTCCAGCAGATGCTGCACCCCGGACGTACCGCCCCCGACGACGATCACCCGCTGACCGGCGAACGCCTCGGGCCCCGGGTACTGCGCGGTGTGCAACTGGCGGCCCCGGAAGGTCTCCTGTCCCGGGTAGCGCGGCCAGAAGGGCCGGTCCCAGGTCCCGGTCGCGTTGATCAGCGCGCGGGCGGACCAGGTCCCGGCCGAGGTCTCCACCAGCAGCCGCCCGTCCTCCCCGTCCCGTACGGCGTCGACATGCACCGGCCGGACGACCCGCAGATCGAAGGCGCGCTCATACCGTGCGAAGTAGGCCGGGATCACCTCGGACGAGGGTCGCTCGGGGTCCGCGTCGTCGCTGGTCAGCCGCATACCGGGCAGGTCGTACATCCCATGCACCTTGCCATACGTCAGCGACGGCCACCGGAACTGCCACGCCCCGCCGGGTGCGGGCGCGTGGTCGAGCACCACGAAGCCGGTCCCGGGCTCGTACCCGGCCCGCCGGAGGTGATAGGCACCGGACAACCCGGCCTGCCCGGCACCGATGACCACGACGTCCACGCTGTTGTTCATGCTTCTACTAGCTCTGCTCGGGGGCGGTCTCTTCCCGGTCCTCCAGCCGCCGCCCCCGACTCTCGGCCACCCGCAGCGCGTCATGCAGCGCCTCGGCGAGCCGATGCCCCGCAAACCGCAGCTCACCGGCGTCGGCCTTGCGGTCCCGGAGCAGTGGCCGCGCATGCCCGAGAAGCTCTGCCCCGGTCCGTAGCTGTACGGCCTCCATCTCGTCGGCCAGCCGGGAGAGGTAGCTGGTGCCGGTGTCGTCGGTGACGAGGTAGCAGGGCTGCCCGTTCAGTCCGGGCCAGGGCAGCAGACGGGGGCGTGATGAAGGCATGAGGGCTCCATGGCGTTCCGAGGTTCGGCTACCGCGAGTGATGAGGCGGTGGCGGAAACAGCTTCACGGCCGAAAGACTTGCTGTGCAAGAGCGATTGAAATTCTCGCTTGAGATGGCATATGTGACCGAGTGGGCTGTTGTCGGAACAAAGCGGGTTTCCGGTGCCAGGCTCGGAACTCGCACCACGGCATGGCAGGCTCAACCCACCGGGAGGCATACTCGTGGCAGCACCAACAGGACCCACGGTCCGTCGCATGCAACTCGGCTGGGAACTCAAGCGGTTGCGGGACAAGGCCGGATTCACTCTGGCGGAGGCGGTGGACGGGTTGACGTTCTCCCCCTCGAAGCTCCATCGCGTGGAGAACGGCCTGACCGGCCTCAAGACCACTGTGGAGCTGCGAACTCTGCTGGACCGCTACGGAGTCGAGGATGAGGACGACGTGGATTTCCTGGTCGAGATCCACCGGGACTCGCTCAACCGGGGCTGGTGGTCGCTCTATCGCAGTGTCCTGCCGTCCGGCATGGGGATGTACATCGGGCTGGAGAGCGGTGCTCGGAGCAGCCGGGCTTGGCAACCGAATGTGGTCCTCGGGTTGTTGCAGACCGAGCGATACGCCCGTGAGTTGTTTCAGGCGGCGAAGTCCATCGAGGAGACGACGACTGAGTTCGTCGAGCGACACATCCAGATCCGTATGGAACGTAAGCGGGCCCTCACTCGTAGGGAGGGCCCGCTGGAGCTGTGGGCCATCCAGGACGAAGCTACGCTGCGTCGGGTGGTCGGGAACCCGGACGTGATGCGCGAGCAGTACGAGGAGATCATCAGGGTCGCTCAACTCGACAACGTGACTGTTCAGATCCTCCCGATGTCCACGCCCACTTACCGGCCAGGCTCCAACTTCACCCTCCTGGAGTTCGGTTCCCCGTTGCCGACGGTTGTGCAATCCGACGTCGCCGATGGGTCCGACATCAGTGACAAAGACACCACGATCTGGTCCTTCTCTCGCAGGTTCGAGGGCTTGCGCGCAGCGGCTCTCGCCCCTGGTGAGACACCAGCATTCCTGCAACGACTAGCACGAGAGGTCTGACATGACCCACCGCATAGCGTCCGGCATCGCGCCGGAAGGCGCATGGTTCAAGTCCTCCTACAGTGAGGCGAACGGCACCGCGTGCGTCGAGATCGCCCACCTGCCCCACACCGCCCAGGTCGGCATCCGCGACTCCAAGGACAAGAGCGGCCCCGCCCTGGTCGTCCCGGCCGGGGCTTGGGCGGAGTTCGTCGCCGCAGTGCGAAGGGGCTGACGGGGCTGCCGGGCGCGGGCATCGGCTCGCGCCCGAAATCCGTTCGCGGAACGCACCCGCCCCCAACTACCGTGCTCCGCCATGGACATCGGCGATCCCAAGGACGTGGTCAGGCGCGGTTACGACGCGCTCTCCCGCCACTACGAGCAGTCCTACGCCACCGAGACCAAGTACCAGCCCTGGCTCGGCGCCCTCCAACAGCGCATCCCGGCCGCCGCCACCGTGCTGGACCTGGGATGCGGTTGCGGCATCCCGGTCGCCCGCGCACTCAGCGCCGCAGGACACCGGGTGACCGGTGTCGACATCAGCGGGGAGCAGATCCGCCGGGCGCGGCAGCTCGTGCCGGAGGCCGAGTTCCGCCAGGCCGACGCCACGGCCGTGGAGTTCCCGGCCGCCTCCTTCGACGCCGTGGTCTCCCTCTACGCCCTGATCCACATCCCGCTGGCGGAGCAACCTCCCCTCCTCGCCAGGATCGCCACTTGGCTGCGCCCGGGCGGCTGGTTCCTGGCCACCACCGGGCACACCGCCTGGACCGGCACCGATGACAACTGGCTCGGCGGTGGCGCCACGATGTGGTGGAGCCACGCCGACGCCGCGACCTATCGGACGTGGCTCACCCAGGCCGGACTGACCGTCGAGGGAGAGGAGTTCGCCCCCGAGGGCGACGGCGGCCACGCGCTGTTCTGGGCGCGGCGGCCGTGATGTGTATCGGGCTCACGCCTCAGTCGACGGGGCCGTCCCCGTCGGACTTCTGCCAGGCGCAACTGCCGAGCGTGGCCCGGCCCTTGTCGACCAGCGGGTCGGCGACCCGAGCAGGTGGCATGGAGCTGTGGCCCCGGTAGCAGATCACGGTGCGGTCGGTGTGCCCGGCGAGGTCGACGAGGATCTGGTCCCAGTGCCGGTACTGCACGTCATGCCCCGAGTCGGCATAGCTGCGCACGGCCGGATTGCCGGGGAGGTGCTGCTTCCAGGTGTCGATCGTGCTGGGCGGCACGGTCGTGTCCTTCTTCCCGCTGTAGAGGGTGACCGGCGCCGTCAGCTTCGACAGATCGGGGCCGGGCCGCTGGCAGTAGAGCTTCTGCTCATGCACCTGAGGCGCCGGGTCGGCCTTCTGACCGCGCTGGTTGTAGGTGCGGGCGCCGTCCTCGAAGGCGGTGTCCGCGAAACCGGGGATGCGCTTGGTCGGGCTGTCGTCCGGCAGCGCCCACCAGACGCGGGGATCGGCGATCTGCTTCTCCAGCGACTTGCCCAGCTCGTCATCGGACATCGAGCAGTAGGGGCGCTTCGCGCCGTACGGCGGCAGAGCGGCGGCCAGATGCAGCGACTGGATCCGGTCCGGGGCCAGGGACGCCAGCTCGGCGGCGTATGGACCGCCGCCCGAGATGGCGATCACGCTGACCTTGCGCACCCCGACGCGCTCCAGCACCTGAAGCGCGTCCTTCGCGAAGTCCGCCTTCCCCAGGCTCTTGTCGAACTCCGTGTCCCCGAAGCCGTTGCGCTCGACCGATATCAGCCGCAGCCCGAGGGACTCGCGGGTGCTGCGCAGGAAGTCCGTCATATGGGCCACCCGCGCACTGGTGCCCGTGCCGCCGATGTAGAGCACCGGCTTTCCGTCCCGGGGCCCGTCGTCGATGTAGTGGGCGGTGCGCCCCGACTCCAGTTTCATCCCCCGGACCTCGGGGCCGAGCGAGTCGAAGTCGTCCTGGATACGGACCCGGTGGACATCGGTGGCGCGCGGCTCACGTGGCGCGGTGGCCGTGGCGGTGGCGCTCACGGCCCCGGAGCCGGTGAGCAGGACGGTGGCGACGGCGGTGGCGGCGATCCCGGTGACGAGCGCTCTGGGCACGTACTTCTCCTGGCCGTAGGGGGAGGGCGGCGTTGATTGGATGGAACGAACCTCACCTACCCCCTCCGATCCCGAAGACTCCGAACGGAGGGAAGCTAGTCGATCCTGGAGAAGCGCCGTGCCGCGGCGGCCAGGACAACCAGCGCCAGTGCGCCGACGAACGCCATCTCCACCGCGACGGGTGGCTGCCAGCCCCACCAGTGCGGCCCGCCGCCGGTGCCGGCGTCGGACAGTGTGCGGCGCATCGCGTCGACGGCATAGGTCAGGGGGTTCGCCAACACCGCGCCGTTCAGCCACCCGGGAAGCCCGCTGACGGGGAAGAGCGCTCCGGACAAGAAGAGGAGAGGCATCATCGAGATGCCGACCACGGCCTGGAAGGTTTCTATGCGTTTGATGCTCACGGCGGCCAGTGCCCCCAGTGTGGTGAGTGCCAGCGTGGTCACCAGCAATTCCATCAACACCGGTGCGAACAGAAGCGGGTCGTAGGTGATGCCGAGCACCCCGGCGATGCCGAGCACCAGCGCGCCGTACGCGGTGGCGGCGGTCGCGCCACCCAGGCAGATACCGGTGATCAGAGCGCTGCGGCGCACCGGGGCGACCAGCATCTCGCGGAGGAAACCGGCCTGGCGGTCCCATACGATCGACACTCCTGTGTTCACCGCGGGTGCTTGGACGACCATGAGGAGCATGCCGGGCAGGAAATAGGAGCGAAAGTCCGCGTCGTTGCCCGCGGTGCGCATGGCGGAGTTCAGTCCGGTCCCCAGGACCATCAAGAACATCAGAGGCGTGAGCAGGCTCATGAGGAGGCCGACGGGGCTTCGGGAGAGCCGGATCAGTTCGCGCTGCCACATGACCCGGACCGTGCGCAGATGCCGGGCGTGGGCGCTGCCGCTCCACGAGATCAGGGCCGGGGGCGCCGTCGTGGCGCTCTTGGACGGTGCTTCGGTGGGAGCCACGGTCTATCCCTTCGTTTGAGGGCCGCCGTCGTCGATCTCCCGAATGGTGCGGCCGGTGTAGTGCAGGAAGACGTCGTCCAGAGTCGGCGGCGTCACGGTCACCGAGTGGACGGGAATCGTGAGTTCGGCGCACAACAGGGGGACGAAGCCCGCCGCGTCGGACACTCGCAGGCCGATCCCCCGGGGCTCGGCGATCGCCTCCAGCCCGAAGCGCTCGCGGATGGTCCGTACGGCCGTGTCGTCGTCGCCGGTGCGCAGCACCACCAGGTCGGCGCCGACGACGGCCTTGAGCGTGGCCGGTGTTCCCTCGGCCACCAGGTGCCCGTCGTCGATGATGGCGATCCGGTCGCAGTGCTCGGCCTCCTCGAGGTGGTGTGTCGTCAGGAAAACGGTGATGCCCTGCTCCTCCCGCAACTGGTGGAGGAGTTCCCAGATCACGGCTCGGGTCTGCGGGTCGAGTCCCGTCGTGGGCTCGTCCAGGAACAGCACACGCGGGGTGTGCATCAGCCCTCGGGCGATCTCCAGCCGTCGGCGCATACCGCCGGAGAAGGTGCGGACCGGATCGGAATGCCGCTCGGCCAGGCCCATCAGCTCCAGCATGGTGAGGGCTCGATCGCGCCCCTCGCGCCGGGGGAGGCCGTAGAGATCCGCGTGGAACCGCAAGTTCTGCCCGGCGGTCAGATCCACGTCGAGGGTCGTCTCCTGGAAGACGAGCCCGATGCGGCGGCGCACCTCATCGGGCTCGTGGCGGATGTCGTGGCCTGCCACTTCCGCCCGGCCCGCGGTGGGGCGCAGAAGCGTGCTCAGCATGCCGATGGAGGTGCTCTTGCCGGCGCCGTTGGGTCCGAGGAAGCCGAAGATCTCGCCGGAGGAGACCGTGAGGTCGAGGTCGCGCACGGCCGGAACGGCGCCGTAGCTCTTGCCGAGTCCCCGGGCCAGAACGGCCGTACCGGCGCCGCCATTGCCGTTCACCGGTGGCTCCGTACCGTCATGAGTACATGGAAGTAACGGATTTCGTCGATGTTCTCGCCGATGGGTTTGCCGTCGACCTCCACCCAGGCGTGGGCTTGGAAGGGCTGGGTGCGCACGCCGGTGCACCAGTCCGGCCAGGTGCCGGTCATCCGGCACAGCAGCGCGGTGGCGATGGAACGTTGCAGACACCGGGGACCGGCGCAGGGCACGCTGACCGCCACCACCGCGTTGCGGGCTCGCAGGGTCCGGGTCTCTGTCGCGGGCCGGGATCCGCGCCGCGCGCATTCCAGGACCTTGCGCAGCCGCTGGGGCGGCAGGTAGGTGAGCAACCGGGCGATCCCCACCGTGGCCAGCGCGGCCGGACGCAGATGCCACGGCGGAGTGGTGGGAGTCTCAAGGCTCAGGGCTCGTACGCTCATGAGGCCACCATCTTCGCGGCTCGCAGGGCGTCGACCAGTTTCTCGACGTCGGCCGTCGCCGCTTCGGGCGCTCCGGAGAAGCGCTCGCGCAGGGTCGAGGCGGCGGACGCGACGGTGCCGCCCGAGAGGAGGCAGCGGAGCACCAGCGCGCCGGTGTCGTTGAGCTGCCAGTACCGGCCGGTGCGTTCGTCGAGCAGCACCATGCCGGTGTCCGTTTCGGTGCTGGTCACATGGGAGGCGAGGGAGAAGGTCACGATGCTCCTCGGACGGGTTGGGGGGTGGATGTTCCGGCGGACCTCACATGGGGTGGCAGCGCGCGGAGCCACAGTTCGCCCGCGAGCGTCAGCTCGAAGGGCATGAGCGGTCGGGTGTCGATGTGCAGGCTGTTCAGGACGGTGCGGATGCCGTCGACGTCCACCAGCCCCAGCCGGGCGAGCCGCGAGTCCTCGAACAGTTCCGTGAGACGGCGCCGGTGGCGGCGCAGCCCGATGTACAGCTCGGGGCTGGCGTCGGCCTTGCTCTGCCGGGCGAGGAGGTCATCGGGTGCGATGCCGCGCATCGCGGCGGCGAGGACCGGTTTGACCTGGCCGGCCGCCATCCGGTCGGCGAGCCTGATGGACATCGCCGCCTCGAGCACCCGGTCGTCGATGAAGGGAGCCTGGAAGGAGACGCCGAATCCGGCGCCGATCCGCGAGCTCGTACGCACGGCGGTGCCGTTGACCTGGGTCAATCGCAGCATTTCGTGGTGTACGGGCAGGGGGGCCAGCGGTTCGGGGTTCTGCGATGCGGCCTGGCGGATCCGGCGGCGTACCGCGTCGATGGCATCCGGGGTGGCCCAGGGCGGCATCTTCGGTGCGATCTCCCAGTCGACAGCGGTGCCCCAGGCGCGTTCGGTCGTAATGGCTTCGGCCGCCGAGGCCATCCACCGCGGATAGGACTGGTGGTACAGGAGGACGCGTAGCGTGCTCGCCCACGACCAGCGGCGCATCGACTTCATCGCCCGAGCCGGACGGATCGCGCTGAGTGGGCTGCTGCGAGCGAGTGCGTTCAGTGACAGGGCGCTGGGGATGAACAGCTCGTCCGAGCCGGTGCCCTGTAGATGTATGGCGGAGCCGTGGGCGGCGACAAGGCGCGCGACGTGTTCCATCATCGGCCGGCGGGCGAAGGACAGTGGCGTATCGGTGTCCTGGGCGGTGTCGCCGTTCGCCACTTCCGCGTAGAGCCCGGGGGTGGCGCTCATGGGGACCACCAGGTGCCGGGCGTGGGGCAGGCGGTCCGCGCACCGGGCGGCCCAGGCCCGGTCCTCGTTCGCGGGGTCCGAGGACTGGACGTGGACGGTCACCAACCGCCTGTCATGCCGGGCCGCGAGAAAGCACAGGCTTGTCGAGTCCTTCCCGCCGGAGAGGTCGGCGCTGATGGTGGCGGTCCGTGACATACGCGCCGCGGCGGCCGCCTCCAGGGCCTCGCGCAGCGCGGCGACCCCCGGTTCCAGCGGGAGTTCGGGGTCGGGCGGCGTCCAGTAGCGGGTGGTGCGCTCGGTCCCGTCGGCGTGGATGTCCACGTAGTGGCCCGGATGCAGGGTCCGCACTCCCCGCCATACGCTCGTCATGTTCAGCGGCCAGGGCGGACCGAAGGGGGTGAGTAACTGCAACGCGAGCAGTTCTTCGTCGATGCCGGCACCCGTCATCGACGCTATGGTCCGCGGCCGGTCGGCTGCCACGGTCACGCCGTCGACGCGGCCGTAGAAGAGCTGGCACGCGGTCGAGACGGTTCCCTGGGCCCGTACGCGCCCGCCGATCGACGCGACCAGGTGGAAGCAGCCCGGCAGCGACCGGGCCAGCGTGTCCAGATCGTGGACGGAGCGAACGGTGCGGAGCCGTTCGGCCAATGCGGCGGAGGTCAGCGTGGTGGTTCCCAGCACCGCGGCGGAGTTCTGGCCCACGGAAGCGGTCACGACCTCGTGGTCGGCCCAACGACCCACGATCAGGGGGCGACCGGAGCTATGCGGAATCATTTGTGAGCGTGCCGAGTCCGGCAGGAGTGCCGTGATTCCCGCACTCGCCGGGTGATCCGGAAGGATCAGGAATTCCATGTCGATCTCCCTGTCGGGCGGCGGACCCAGGATCATTCCTGGGTCCGCCATTTCGCCTGGGAATGGTCGGGGCCGAGGGTTTAGAAGTCGAACCACCCGTAGCCGAACGGGTTGTCGATCCACCTGCCGCAGCAGCCGAAACGGGTGAGGTCGGCGAACTCGCCGACCTCGACCAGCATCGGAGGCTCGTATCCCAACTGCTCTGTGACCATGAAGAATCAGCTCCTCGGATTGATGGCCGCAGCCGGTCCGGAAGGGCCCGGGTGACGGACGCGGAATGCGCCCTTCACCCGGGCCGTGAGACCGGCCCTCACGCGGGCCAGGGGTTTAGAGGTCGAACCAGGCGGTCCAGCCGAACGGGTTGTCCAGCCACCTGCCGCAGCAGGTGACCCGGGTCAGCTCGGCGAAGTCGCCGATCTCGGCCAGCACGGGCGGCTCGTACTCCAGCTCTTCCGTGTTCACGGACGCTCTCCTTTGCGTTGATTCACCATGCGGTGGTCGATCTCCTTGACCGCCGCGGAAACCAATGTGCTGGGGCGGCCGTGGACAGACCTTGGACGAACCTTGAATCGCCCGGCCACAGCGGCTATGAAGGTTGCAGGGGATGCGACAACGGGGGGAAGAATCGATGGTGTCATTCGGCTTATTGGGCAGTGTCGAAGTACGTGTCGACGGCACAGAGGTAAACCTGGGACATGCCCGGCAGCAGTGCGTACTCGTCGCATTGCTGGTCGAGGCCAATCACGTGGTGGCGGTTGACCAGCTCGTCGACCGGGTGTGGGGAGAGCGTCCTCCGCGACGCGTTCAGGGGACGCTGTACAGCTATATTTCCCGTCTCCGCCAGGCATTGGCTCCCGCCGCCGAGCAGGTGAGCATCGGCCGGCGATCCGGCGGTTACGTCCTCTCGGTCGAGGAGACGGCGGTGGATCTGCACCGCTTCCGTCAACTGGTCGGGCAGGCCCGCGCCGCCGATGAGGACGAGCGTGCCTCGGACCTGTTCGCCGGGGCGCTGGGGCTGTGGCGGGGGAGGGCGTTCACCGCCCTGGACACCCCGTGGTTCACCACTCTGCGCGAGGCCCTGGAGCGGGAACGGACCGCCGCGGAGCTGGACCACACCGACATCCGGCTCCGCATGGGCCGCCACACCGGACTGCTGGCCGAGCTGTCCACCCGCTCGGAGGCACATCCGCTGGACGAGCGTCTGGCCGGACAATTCATGGTCGCCCTGTACCGCAGCGGCCGCCCTGCCCAGGCCCTGCACCACTACCAGGAAATCCGATGTCGACTCGCGGAGGAACTGGGCACCGACCCGAGCCCGGCGCTGCAAGATCTCCACCAGCGGATTCTCACCGCTGATCCGACCCTCGCCGCCCCGGCGGCCCCCTCCACAGGCGGTGCGGGCCGACGTGCCGTTCCCGTGCCACGGCAACTGCCCGCCCCACCACCGGTGTTCATCGGACGGAGCCCCGAACTCGCGACTCTGGACCGCCTACTGGACTCCCAGGCCGCTCCCGGTGGCACGGTGATGGTTTCCGCGATCGGTGGCGTCGGCGGCGTCGGCAAGAGCTGGCTCGTCCTTCACTGGGCCCACAACCGGCTGGAACATTTCCCCGACGGACAGCTCTACATCAACCTGCGCGGCTTCGACCCCTCCGGCGAACCGCTCCCACCAGCGGTGGCCGTACGAGGTTTTCTCGACGCCCTCGGCGCAGATCCCGCGGATATCCCCGCGGAGCTGGACGGGCAGACCGGGCTGTACCGCAGCCTGACCTCGGACAAGCGGCTCCTCATCGTGCTCGACAACGCCTGCGACACCGCCCAGCTCCTGCCCCTGCTTCCCGGCAGCCCCACCTGCACCGTGCTCATCACCAGCCGCCGCCAGTTGACCGGCCTGGCCGTCAGCCATGGCGCCCGCTCATTCGACCTCGACGTACTCCCGGACACCGAGGCGCGCCACTTGCTCATCCGCCATCTCGGCCACCGCCGGACGGCCGCCGAACCCGACGCCGTCGCCACGCTCTTGAAGTACTGCGCGGGGCTGCCCCTGGCCATCAGCATCCTGGCCGCCCGCGCGGCGGCCAGCCCGGAGCTGCCGCTGTCGGCCCTGGCCGAGGAAGTCCAGGAAGCCGCCACCCGACTCGATGCCCTGGACACCGGCGACATGGCCGCGGACCTGCGTGCCGTGTTCTCCTCCTCCTACCACGCACTCGAACCCGATACCGCGCAGGCGTTCCGGCTGATCGGCCTCGCGCCGGGCCCCGACATCAGCGTGCCCGCCACCGCGAGCCTCACTGGACTCCCCGTGGCACGGGTACGCGTCCTGCTGCGCAAACTGCGGGCCGCCAACCTGATCCAGGAACACACCCCCGGCCGCCACCGCATGCACGACCTCATCCGCCTCTACGCCACCGAACAGGGCCACGGTCAACCGGCCTCCGTCAGCGAGGCCGCACTGCACCGGCTCGCCGACTTCTACCTCCATACCGCCCACACCGCGGCAGGGCTGCTGGACGCACACCGGGACCAGATCCCCCTGACCGCCGCCCAGCCGGGGGTCGTGCCGGAGGAGATGGCGGACCACGGTGCGGCTCTGGACTGGTTCACCGCCGAGCACCGGGTGCTGTACGCGGCCGTTGATCTGGCGGCCGGTCTGGGCCTCGACGCGCACGTCTGGCAACTGGCCAGGGCCCTCGAGACATTCTTCGACTACCGGGGGCACTGGCACGACTGGGCGGCCAGCCAACGTACCGCGCTCGAGGCGGCGCGGCGGCTGGGTGAGCGGTCCTGGCAGGCCGGCGCACATCGCAGCCTCGGCGTGGCCTACACCCAGATGGGCCGCCTCGACGAGGGCCACACTCACTTCCACCGGGCCCTGGAGCTCTACGACCAGTTGGGCGACCGGGTCAGTCAGGCGCATACGTACCGGGGCCTGGGCTGGGTGTGCGACCGGCAAGACCGGCCCCGGGAGGCGCTCGACCACAACGAACGGGCGCTGAGGCTGTACCGGGGGGCCGGCCACCGGGGCGGACAGGCCATGTCGCTGAACAACGCCGGGTGGCTGCACGCCATGCTCGGTCAGTACGAACGGACACTTGACTACTGCGCACAGGCGGTGGCCCTCAACAGGGAGATCGACGACCGCCACGCGGAGGCGGGGGCGTGGGACAGCCTCGGCTACGCACATCACCACCTCGCCCGGTACGCGGATGCCACCGGCTGCTACGAGCGGGCCCTCGACCTCGTCCGCGGGGTCGGCGACCGGTTCAACGAGACGGAGATACTGAATCATCTGGGCGACACCCGTCTCGCCGCGGGCGATCATGAAGCGGCTCGGCTGATCTGGCGACAGGCTCTTGAGATCGCCGAGGAGATCGGCCACCCGGCCGCCGACGAACTCCGTGACAGACTCATGGATCCCGCACGGGACATCTCCGACGACCAGTCGCAGCGTTGACCCGCGGCTTCCCGCAGCACCGTCGCCTGCCAGGTCGCCGACCCGGAAGCGGTACGGAAGACGCTGCGGGCCAACTAGGCGGGGGCGGTCATGTCCACCGGCCCACCGGCGGGGCGTGGCTCCAGGAGGTCGGATCGGCGTCCTGTACATGGGGGTGGACCACGAACCGGAGGAAGCGCTCGGGGGTCACATTGAGGCTGCACGTCGGCTCGTCGGGCGACCAGCCGGTGGTCTTTCCGGCGTCGCCGTTGCGCCCCTGTAGCCGCCGGTGAACTTCTCGGAGTTCAGCGGCGCGGTGGCGGAGGTGGTCAGGACCGCGCCGCGGTCGGGTCCCTTGCCGCCGTCGAAGCGCAGGCCGGCATGGGCCGGCTGGTCACCGTGGTGCTCGCCGGACCAGGTCAGGATCTCGGGCTCGCTGTGGTGCGGACGCGTCACCCGGAGGTCGTTGCCGTGGCCGGACAGGTCGTGGAGCACCGTATCCGTGCCGACCGGTCCCTCCGTGCCCGCGCGAGAGGCGGTTCCCGAGGCGTCGAAGCCCCAGTATCCGGCAGCACCGCGAGGCTGAACCGCGGCGACTCGGGGTCGTACCGGTGGCCCGTAACAGCGAACGGCGCCTGGGGCTGCGGCCGACGCATCTCGCGCTCATCGCGGACATGACGGATGGTCGCTATTTCAACGATTATCGATGGGCGCCTGTCTCGCCGATTACTGCGGATCGCCAATTTGAATACGAGGTCCGATTACTTTCGGACGCTCCAGTGTCGGGATCCGGAGGTTCAGCCGCGAAATCAAGCCGAATTTATCTTCACAGGCAACCTCCGTTTGGTCGTGAACATGTCAATCGCCTGGGTACGCCTGTTCGATGAGACCGCCCCATGGCCGCACGGGGCCTCTCGGCGGCTTTTGCCGGCGTGCGACCGAGGCCCCGGCCGCGGTCGCGGCCTCGGTCGCGGCCGGGCGTCGGCGATATCGAGCCTCGATCGCCTCGCTTCTCGAGCTTTTACTTTGCTTTAACCGGGCTATATGCGGACTTTATTCACCCGCGGCGAGTTCGATTGCTAGGGAATTCCAGGTTTCTCTGCCTGTCATGCTGGTCGTGAAAAGTCACTCCAGGGAAAGGTCTGAAGATGCCGCGTTCCTTCCTCGCAGAGTTGGCCGCACCGGGGCGCAAGGTGCCGGTGCGCGCATGTGAACTGGAGTCGAGCCCGGTGTGGCTGTTCGCTTCGATCGGCGAGTATCCGGTGTACGACGAGGTCGCCTACGACGCGATGATCAAGGACGAGCGTCGGATGGGCGCGTACCACGACGCCGTCCGGCGTTACGCACCCGGCCGGACGGTGCTCGACATCGGCACCGGGCAGGACGCGGTGTGGGCGCTGGCCGCCGCCCGCGCCGGGGCGCGCCACGTATGGGCCGTGGAGGTTCTCCCCGAGTCCGCGCGGATCGCCCGGAAGAACATCGAGAGGGCCGGTTTCGCCGACCGGATCACGGTGGTGGAGGGGCTGTCCACCGAGATCGAGCTGCCCGAGCCCGTCGATATGTGCGTCTCCGAGATCATCGGCACGCTCGCCGGCTCGGAAGGGGCGGGGCCCGTCCTGCGGGACGCCCGGGAGCGCCTGGTGAAGCCCGGCGGGGTGTTCATCCCGCACCGCAGCGCCACCACCGCCGTCGCCCTGGACCTGGCGAGCGCGACGCTCGGCGAACCGCCCGCCTTTCCGGCCCCCGTCTTCCACTACGTGGAGGAGGTGTTCGCCTCGGTGGGCCGCCCCTTCGATCTGCGGGTGGTCATCGAGGGGGTGCAGGACAACCCGAAGGTGCGGGAGCGGTCGTATGTGTCCGGGGCCGCCGAGGTGGAGCCGCTGGAGTTCAACGGCGAGCTGGAGCCGGAGGGCGTCGACGGCGCCGAGCTGACGTTCATCCGGGAGGGCCGCTTCTCCGGGCTCGCGCTCGGCATGCGCCTGTGGGTGGCCGAGGGCGACGAGCCGATCGACTCGCTCTACCAGTCCAGCAGTTGGACCCCGGTCTACGCCCCGCTGTCCGAGGAGGGCCTGGCGGTGCGGCCGGGCGACCGGTTCGAGTTCGAGTTCACCACGGCGATGAGCGACGACGGCGTACACCCCGACTACGCGCTCGTCGGGCAGTTGCACCGCCCGGGTGGCCCGGCGGTGCCCCTGAGCTGGAGCTCCACGCACCACGGGGACGGTTTCCGCCAGACGCCCTTCTACCGTTCGCTGTTCCCCGCCCCCTGACGCCCCGCCACCGCCGGCGTCAGCGGTCCGCCGCCCCGGCGGATGCGACGGCTTCCAGCACCAGCCGGGCGAACTCCTCCGGCCGCTGTTCGGGGAACGGCACACCGGCCCCGGGCACGATGTGCCCCGTGGCGGACAGGGCGTTCACCATGGGCTCGAAGCCGGGCATCGACGGATCGTCGTCCTGCCCGCAGATGACCGTGGCCGGGGCGGTGATCCGCGGCAGCCGCTCGTCCATCGCGAACAGCCGAACGGCGATATGGCCGTCCTCCGCCCGGTCCAGCACCCGCACGGCGTCGGCCATGAACCGGTTGAGCGCGGCCTCCTGCCCCGGCTCGTAGAAGTGTCTCCGCCGGTTCCACAGCTCCATGAGGTGAGAGCCGTCCGGTTTCGGCTGCACCCAGTCGACCGGGCGCTTCCACGCCGCCCGGGCGCGCTTCTCCGGGGTGATGAACGGGGTCGCGGAGAGCACCAGGCTCCGCACCCGGGCGCCCAGGCGCGCCGCCACCTCCACCGCGATCACGCCGCCGGTGTGGTGGCCGACCAGGTGGAACGACTCCAGTCCCAGCCCGGCCACCAGATCCTCGACCCCGTCGGCGAACATCTCGATGCTCTGATCCTCCACGGGTTTCGCCGAGGCCCCGTAGCCGACGGTGTCCATCGCGATCGCCCGGTGCGCGGCGCCGACCAGCGGAAGCACATCGCGGTACTCGGTCCATGACCGCGGGGTCTGGTGGAGCAGCAGCACCGGCTCGCCCTCGCCGCACTCGACGTAGTGCAACTGGCCGAAGCGGCTGGTGGTGTAGTGGGCGGTCAGCATAGGCACTCTCCCGGTATGGCGGGCCGGCGGGCCCGCGGCCCTGGTCGTACTTTGTACGGAACTCCTCGGGTGGCGTCAAGAGCCGGGCGGCCGGGGGCGGACCTCTCGCCCGGAGAGTTCCGTGAGGCGGTACGCCTCTCCGGCCGGACACGGGCACGGCAGGTCAGCACGGCCTCGTCCGGCAGTCCCGCACCCGTCGCGTTCCGCGTAACGGAACAAAAGTTGGCTCGTGGCGGGTCGCGCGTCTATACCGGAGGCCACATGGGGAGCGCCGGGGCCCGGCACCCCACGTTCCACCTCAGGAGGTAGCCCGTGCCGAATGTGCCCGACCGCGTCCCGACGGACGCCTTCCCCGGGGCGGTGGTCAAGGCCGCCGACGCACTGGCGGAGGCCGCCCGCGGCGGGACCGCCTGCCCGCCGGTGCGCACACTGCTGGCCGACGGCGACATCGAGGCCGCCTACGCGGTGCAGCGGCTGAATCTGCAACGCGAGCAGGCCACCGGCCGCCGCATCGTCGGCCGGAAGATCGGTTTGACGTCGCCGGCCGTACAGCGCCAACTCGGGGTCGACCAGCCGGACTTCGGCGCCCTGTTCGCGGACATGGCCGTGCCGGAGGGCGGCGAGGTGCCCGCCGGGCGGCTGCTCCAGCCCAAGGTGGAGGCCGAGGTGGCGCTCGTGCTCGGCAGCGACCTGCCGCACGCCCGGTGCACCGTCGTCGACCTGCTGCGCGCCACCGACTTCGCGCTGCCCGCGCTGGAGATCGTGGACAGCCGGGTGCGGGACTGGGACATCTCCATCGTCGACACCGTCGCCGACAACGCCTCCTGCGGGATGTACGTCCTCGGCGCCTTCCCGGTGCCGCTGACCGCGGTCAACCTGCGCTCCGTACAGATGAACATGACCCGCAACGGCGAGATGGTCTCCGAGGGGACCGGCGCCGACTGCCTCGGCGGCCCCCTCAACGCGGCCGTCTGGCTGGCCTCCGCCCTCGCCGAGCGGGGCGACCCGCTGCGGGCGGGCGACCTCGTCCTGACCGGGGCCCTGGGGCCGATGGTCCCGGCGGCCCCGGGCGATGTGTTCCAAGCCCGTATCTCGAACCTGGGCGCCGTAGGGGTCGGGTTCGCCGCGGAAGGAGACAACCGGTGAGCAGCGAGACGAACACCCGCACCAAGGTGGCGATCATCGGGTCCGGCAATATCGGCACCGACCTCCTGATCAAGGTGCTGCGGCTCTCCGACACCCTGGAGATCGCCGCGATGGCCGGTATCGACCCCGACTCCGACGGGCTGGCCCGCGCCCACCGGCTGAAGGTGGCCACCACCCACGAGGGCGTGGACGGGCTGGTGAAGCTGGACGAGTTCGCGGACGTGGAGATCGTCTTCGACGCGACCTCCGCCGGTGCCCACAAGCGCCACGAGGAGGTGCTGCGCCCCCTCGGCCGTACCCTCGTCGACCTCACCCCGGCGGCCATCGGCCCCTATGTGGTGCCCCCGGTCAACGGCGACGCCCACCTCGGCGCGCCGAACGTCAACATGGTCACCTGCGGCGGCCAGGCCACGATCCCGATCGTCGCCGCGGTGGGCGCGGTCACCCCCGTCCACTACGGGGAGATCGTCGCGTCCATCTCCTCCCGCTCCGCGGGCCCCGGCACCCGGGCCAACATCGACGAGTTCACCGAGACCACCGCCTCGGCCATCGAGCGCGTCGGCGGCGCCGCCCGCGGCAAGGCCATCATCATCCTCAACCCGGCCGAGCCGCCGCTGATCATGCGGGACACCGTGCACTGCCTGGTCTGCGGCTGCGACACCGAGGAGGTCATCGCCTCCGTCGAGGAGATGGTCGGCCGGGTCCAGGCGTATGTGCCCGGCTACCGCCTCAAGCAGAAGGTGCAGTTCGACCAGGTGAGCGTCGGCGACCCGCTGCGCTCGCTGCTGCCCGCCGAGGCCGCCCACGGCGACGCGGTGAAGGTCTCGGTCTTCCTCGAGGTCGAGGGCGCCGCCCACTACCTCCCGGCCTACGCCGGAAACCTCGACATCATGACCTCGGCCGCGCTGCGCACCGCGGAGCGCCTGGCCGCACACCGCTCCGGCGAGGAGGCCGCACGATGACCACGACCGACGCCGCCGCAACCGCCCCCACCCCGTCGGCCCCGCCCGCCCTGTACATCCAGGACGTGACCCTGCGGGACGGCATGCACGCCGTCCGCCACCTCTACACCGTCGAGCAGGCGAGCACCATCGCCGCCGCCCTGGACGCCGCCGGGGTGGCCGCGATCGAGATCGCCCACGGGGACGGCCTGTCCGGCTCCAGCGTCACCTACGGCATCGGCGCCCACACCGACTGGGACTGGATCGAGGCCGTCGTCGGGGCCTGTGGCAAGGCGATTCCCACCACGCTGCTGCTGCCGGGCATCGGCACCCTGCACGATCTGAAGCGGGCCCATGCCCTCGGCATCCGCTCCGTGCGCGTCGCCACCCACTGCACCGAGGCCGACATCTCCGCCCAGCACATCTCCGCCGCCCGTGAGATGGGCATGGACGTGGCCGGGTTCCTGATGATGTCGCATATGGCCGAACCGGCCGAACTCGCCCGCCAGGCAAAGCTGATGGAGTCCTACGGCGCCCACTGCGTGTACGTCACCGACTCCGGCGGCCGGCTGACCATGGACGGTGTCCGCGACCGCTTCCGCGCCTACCGCGAGGTGCTCGACCCGGCCACCGAACTCGGCATCCACGCCCACCACAACCTCGCCCTCGGCGTGGCCAACACCGTGGTCGCCGTCGAGAACGGCGTCACCCGCGTGGACGCCTCCCTCGCGGGCCAGGGCGCGGGGGCGGGCAACTGCCCGCTGGAGGCGTTCATCGCCGTCGCCGACCTGATGGGCTGGAAGCATGGCTGCGATCTGTTCCCCCTCATGGACGCCGCCGACGACATCGTCCGGCCGCTTCAGGACCGTGAGGTCCGGGTCGACCGGGAGACCCTCACCCTCGGCTACGCGGGCGTGTACTCCAGCTTCCTGCGCCATGCGGAGGCCGCCGCGGTCCGCCACGGTCTGGACACCCGCGCGATCCTGGTCGAGGTCGGCCGCCGCAAGATGGTCGGCGGCCAGGAGGACATGATCACGGACATCGCCCTGGACCTCGCCGCCCGCGCGAACACCGCCTCCTGACCGCCCGATCGGCTCCGGCCACCTCATCTCGTCCGCGTCCCACAGCCCACCGGACCGGCGGTTCGCCCGAGGGGGAGAATGCCCGAGGGCGGCTGTACGGTGTGCGGTACGACGGCGCCGGGTGCGTCGCCGGTTTCCGGTGGTGTGAGAACCGGTGGTGTGAGAAGAGGAGAGTCCAGGTGGCGGGTCCGCGGTCGCGTGCGAGGGCGCTCACTGCCGAGCGGATCATCGAGGTGGCCACCCGGATCTGCGACGAGGAAGACATCGAGGTGCTGACCATCCGGCGGCTCGCCTCGGACCTCGGCGTGGGCGCGATGACGCTCTACAGCTACTTCCGCAGCAAGGAGGAGATCCTCGACGGCATCGCCGACCACGTCATGGGGAACTTCCGGCTGCCCACCGCCGAGGAGACCTCGCCCGAGGCGGTCGTCCGGGCCCTGGCGCTGGCCTTCCTCGACATGATGCGGGAACACCCCAGCATCGTGCGGCTCTTCGCCACGCGGGTGAGCACCGGTCCGCAGTCCATGCGGGGCGCGTTCGAGGCGGTCATCGGCAGGCTGCGCGAGGCGGGGTTCGTGGACGGGGACGCGGTACGGGTCTACGGCCTGATCGTGCAGTACAGCTTGGGATTCGCCAGCTACCAGGCCCCCCGCCCGTGGGGGAAGGCGGACCATCCCGAGGCCGAGGAGCTGCGGCGGCGCCGCAGGCACTTCTACGGGGCCCTGCCGCGCGAGGAGTTCCCCAACATGGTGGAGCTGGCCGAGGACATGACCACACTGCCCAGCGACGAACAGTTCCTCTTCGGGCTCGACTGCCTCATCGCGGGCGTCCTGCGCCAGACCGGCGACTGACGCTCGCTGCCTGGTTTCCGCAAGCCCCGGGTCCTTCGGCCCGGGGCTGAGCTGTCTTTCCTCCGTATCCGTCCTGGGTGCTGTCAGGGTCCTTGACGGCATACAGCGAACGGTACATAGTACGACCACTTGTGATCGCTGAGCCGACTTCGATTCGGCCCCAGGCGTCCTGCGGTTTCCCAAGGCCCGCTGCATCTGTCAGGGGCGCGCCGCCACCACCTCTTCCCACGCCTCGCCCGTCCCCACGGACAAAGGGACCCTCATGACGGCAACCCATGTTCATGACCCCGGCCGGGACCAGAGCACCCGAGCGCTGCTCGCGGGCTGGATCGGCACCACCGTCGAGTACTACGACTTCTCCAGCTACGGACTGGCCTCCTCGGTGGTGTTCGCCAAGCTCTTCTTCCCCACCTCGGACCCGGTGATCGGCACGATGCTCTCGCTGTCGACCTTCGCCATCGGCTTCCTGGCCCGGCTGGTCGGCGCGGTGGTGTTCGGGCACTTCGGCGACCGGCTGGGCCGGAAGTCCACGCTGGTCGCCACGCTGGGGCTGATGGGCGTGGCCGTCTCGGTGGTCGCGGGCCTGTTCCTCCGGGAGGAGGGCGACACCCCGCAGCCGCCGCCGCGCGATCCGGCTCCGCGTGACGTGGCCGACAGCGGCACCGCACAGGTCCATTGACTGTCGTATCCTGTCGTACGTCGTACCGTACATAGTACTGACGACGAGCCGAGCCGTCAGGAGGAGACCGTGAGCGAACCACTGGACGACCCCGACGGCGACCTGGTCGAGGTGGGGGCCCGCGCAACCGCTTCGCCCTGGTCCCCGCCGAGCGGTATGTGTTCCTGGCCGGTGGCATCGGCATCCCCCATTACCGTTTTCGTGGCCCCGCAACGGGGCTCCCGGCCTTCGGAGCTGGCATGACTTTCTCCCCCTGTCGAACGCATGGCCTGGGGGGTGGTGTCACCGGCTCCGGAGGCACTGACAGACCGCTAATTAGGGGCATGACCACCGGCTTCTCCGGA
>NZ_JAHLEM010000219.1 GCF_018883605.1 Streptomyces niphimycinicus
CCCCATTACCGTTTTCGTGGCCCCGCAACGGGGCTCCCGGCCTTCGGAGCTGGCATGACTTTCTCCCCCTGTCGAACGCATGGCCTGGGGGGTGGTGTCACCGGCTCCGGAGGCACTGACAGACCGCTAATTAGGGGCATGACCACCGGCTTCTCCGGAGGCAGGGAGGCTCTTCGTAATGTGGATGTGGCGATCGGTGCCGCTGGACGGCCGGGTGAGTACGACCGGAGAGTGCACGTGTTCGACACCAGTGACATCGGCGCCTTCCTCGGGCTGGACGTCGGCAAGGGCGAACACCACGCCACCGCCGT